>DBRM01000070.1:0-12319 GCA_002305965.1 Syntrophomonas sp. UBA1368 | reverse complement strand
GCCCCGATGACATCCGCTCCTGCCTCGGCCATGGCATGCGCCTCCTCAGGCGACATAGCCCAGGCAACCGTAAAAATATCCTTGGCTCTGGCCCGGCGGATCAATTCGACTTCACAGGAAAAACCCAATCCGGCACGCTCCAGTTGGTCGGCAAAATATTTGCCGTACAACCCGACAAACGGTTCGTTGGTCACACCCGAAAAACCTGCCTTCATCACCGTGTCCAGGAAGTCATCCAGGTCCAAAGCCGGATCGTGAGCTCCAATCCCCGCAATGCAGGGCGTATTTTTAACAATGGGCAGAATCTCCCGGGCCATATTCAGTAAATGCTCATTGGCATTGCTATAGGGCATCCAGGCCAGCAGGGAAGGCAGGCCGCGCATGCGATAGATGGCGGTGGAGTAAACCCCGATAAGATCAGCTCCGCCCTTTTCAGCGCATTTGGCGGTCAAACCGGTTCCCGCACCGAACATCAGCACCGGGTGACCGGCTTTATTTTGAGCGTACAGTCTTTCCCTGATTTGTTCACGAGAATATTTTTGCGCCATTATTACCCACCTCGTTAGACTGATTGTGCATAGGGCAGATTGCTGCGTGAATTCTTTTTCCAGTTGCCATCCAGCATATCCTTGAGAATACCGGCCATCAAATCTGCGAACTCCGGCTCATTCATATGCTTGTCGACCACTATCAGTTCTATATTGGGTTTGCTTAGATCCAGAAAATCTTTCATTCCTTGAAGAAAACGCTGGCTTCTTAAGGACCATTCCGGTTTTTCGGGATCAGCGACCCAGGTCGGTCCGGCCTCGGGGCCTGCCCACCCCAGATCTTTATCGGGAGCCCCAAGATCACATGCTCCCCAGCCCCGCATCGGCACACAGATGGCTGTGGGGCCCTGAGACTGGTTCAATTTTTTAGCCATGTTCTCGGCGATTCTATAGGCTTCATCAGGAAGAATCCCGACACAAGTCACCGCCGGATTATGCTCGTACAGGGAACGTCCCGGCAAGTTGGTTTGCTGCATATAATGTTCCGGCACCGTATCCTTGGGCCCAAAGTTGATCAAATCCAGTCCTCCCGGTGCAACCACTTGCGGAATCCCTTTACGGCTGGCAGCGGTCAATCGGTCCGGACCGGCACTGAGAACCCCTCCCAGCATTTCATCAGCAATTTCATGGGTAGTTATGTCCAAAATTCCTTCGATAAAGCCATCCTCAATCAGTTGCTCCATCGACAGTCCGCCTGATCCAATGGCGTGGTTGATCATTACCTCGTAGCCATGATCTTCCATAATTTTTGAAGCTCTTAGTACACAGGGGGTGGTGACGCCAAACATCATGCAGCCAATCATGGGTTTATCATTTGAGGTATCAATGGGTGGAGATTGAGCCATGCCGACGATGGCGCCGGCAGCATTGGTCAGGATTCGCTTGGTCAGAGAATTGATGCCTGCTTCAGCGATGGGGTACATCATGCAAATATCTTTGGTGCCGACATAAGGCCGGACATCTCCTGAGGTCATGGTGGTGGCCATTAATTTGGGAATGCCGATCGGCATACACTGCATAATCGCAGTTGCTATACTGGCCCCCATGGATCCTCCACAGGCAATGATACCATCTACTTCTCCCTGATTTACCAGGCCGCCAACATATTTGATGGCCGCTTCGGTAACCCAGGCGGAAGCTTGATGGCGATCTACCTTATAAAGATCCTCCGGAGTTTTATCGATTCCTTTTAGAATTTCACTTAATCCGATATCCGCCCAGCCAACTTCCTTGCCGACACTCAGCTCCAGAATGGTAGGTTGGGCACCGGCCGCTGCCACCTGTTGAGCGATATATTTGATTTCTTCTCCTTTGGTATCAAGAATTCCCGCAACCAGAATTTTCGGCTTCAATGCGTCCGCCTCCCTTTCTTTCCAACCGTTTTATTTTTTCAGGGATTGATTTTTGAAGTCTTTGACTGCTTCTGTAAGAGGTACTTCAATAGGAATACGTTCAATACTGGAAGCACCCAGGAATCCTACCGAATCGGTGTGTTCATAGATATAAGCGGTATCCTGCGGCGAGGATATAGGACCGCCATGGGCAAAGATTATAACATTGGGGTTCCCCTTGCGAGCTGCTTCAGACATACGGTTAACCAACGCTGCCGCATCTTCCAGAGAAACTTTTTCCGAGAATTTTGAACCGATGGCTCCGCCGGTGGTCAGCCCCATATGGCAAATCATGACGTCCATACCCGCCTGTCCGACCATTTCGGCTTCCTCTTCGTTGAAAGCATAGGCAATCGTAAACATGCCCAGTTCTGCTGCCAGCTTGAGAGTTGCTATTTCCTTACCATAACCCATACCGGTATCTTCCAGTTCCTGACGGAAGCGGCCATCAATCAGCCCCACCGTGGGGAAATTCATCACAGCCGAGAATCCCAAATCGATCAAATATTTAAGGTACGGTTTCATTTCCCGGGTCGGGTCGGATCCACAGATCCCTGCAATCATGGGTGCCTCCTGAATTTGCGGAAATACCCTGTGTGCCAGATCAATTACGATCTGATTGGCATTGCCGTAAGGCATTAATCCGGCCAGGGAACCATTCCCATCCATGCGGTAAAGACCGGAATTATATACGCCTACGAGGTCTGCACCGCCCTTTTCAGCAAATTTACCGGAGATACCCGTGCCTGCACCCGCAATAATAACCGGCTTGCCTGCATCAACACTTTTTTTGATCCTTTCCAAAACCTGTTCTCTCGTATACTGCTTAGCCATTTCGATATACCTCCTATTTATTTTTCTTGATATCAAGCTTAGCCCTTTAAATCAAAAATCCCGCCTTGGGATTCAGAATAGATCCCCCAGGCTTCCAATGCCAGACCGAGTTCTTTATACTGCTGTCCCGCTTCTTCCAAACTCATACCGCCCAGGACCGCATCGATGGCCTGGCGGAATGCTCTGGCTCCTGAGGCCGGCCCCATGGGATGACCGTGGATCGCCCCACCGGCTGCGATAATTATGTCATTGCCAAACTTCTTGATGATGTCTTCCACATGACCCTGGGTGGTTCCACCGCCTGGCATGGGGAAAACCGGCTTAATATTATGGAGGGGCGAAAGCATTTGATAGCCCATGCCAATAAAGGTATCCATCATGATGGGGAATTTCCCGTAGGGGGTCAGGCCGATGATCATATCCAGGCCCGCCAGACGCGGCAGTTTGGCGCCGATCAGGTTCGCACTCATGCCTGACCAGGAAGATTCATAAACCGCACCGGTAAAATCGGAATGAGCCAAAATCGGTACGTTGATATTAGGATCTTCGGCCAGCATCCGGGAAGCATCCAAACCGATGGTAAAATAATTCACCATCAAACAGTTGGCTCCATTTTCAATGGCACGATAGGCATTGTCCTTCAGCTTGTCAGTCCGATCGGTGATGTTAAAGGCATAAAGGGTTTTTTCGCCCTTTTCCTCATCAGCCCGCTTTATTGCGGCCATAACCGCTTTTACCCGGTCCAGCAGCCGGCAGTGAGGCGCATCGGCTACCAGTTCATCGTCCTTGATAATGTCGACCCCGCCTATGGCTGACTCATAAGCCAGTTCGGCAGTGGTAGCTGCATCCAAACCGGTACAGGGTTTGATCATGTTGTTTAGCAGGGGGCGATCATGGACTCCCAAAAGGTCCCTGACGCCCTGTACGCCAAATTTAGGGCCCTGGAATTCAGCCAGGAATTTCTTGGGGAACTCCAAATCAACCAATTTTACTTTTCCTGAACTGGAGATGTTGCCAATCACCGAACTCAGCATCATGGCAAACTGAGGTCCGAAATTCGCCCAGGGGAAAGCAATACGAATAATGAAATGTCTCTCAGTTACATCTGCAGGGATTTCAATCTGATAGGAAGGAGTTTCATAAACCCCGACTACACGGCCGATACAACGCTCGCGCACTGCAGGGGTTTCAGCCGGAACCTTCAGCCAGGTTCCGGTGGTCTGTTCAACCGCAAGCGCCGCCGCGAACTTCAACATGTTGGTATTGGCTTTGGTGGCACAATAATAAGTCGCAATAATAAAACGATCTTCATCCAATGCCTCAGGGAATTGGCAAATGATTGGGTCGATATACATGTCTATTCCTCCATTTGTTTAGAATTCTGGTACCTTATCTTAAGGGTAAACAGACGGGAAAAAGAAGACCATATTGAAAATATTTTCAATATGGTCTTCTTTTATGCAACCGGATCCGAAAATCATATCTGTATCATATAAAATTATGATAAAATCGCCTGAGCCAGGTTGCTGTCGACGATCAGGACATCAACCAGTCCTCCTTTTAAAGCTGCCACAAGGCTTTTAGCCTTCTGAACCCCTGAAACGACCAGGATTTTACGGGGGATTTTTTTGTAAGTTTGGATATCGATTGCCAGGGTACGTTCCCTGATATCACTGTCTAATTCCTTACCCTGGCTGTCAAAAAAGCGCAAAATTATATCTCCGTAAACCCCTTTATCCCGCAAATCTGCCAGTTCCTCCGGCTTTAGGTATGCAAGGCGTGAGAGCGGCGAGTCCAGTTCCGGGTAAAAAGATCCCATGCCGCTGACAGATATGGTCAATTGTTCAAACAACGAAAATATACGCCGCACATTGGCGTCCTGTTTGATGGTCTGCAGGTCTTCCCTGCTGTCAAAAAGCCCCGCGGAAGAAAGCGAATAATAATTCCCTCCAAACGCCATGCTCATGCGGGAAACCAGATTGTGCACATCCAGTTCGTAATCACAGCAGGACAGGCTGCCATGCAAGGTAACAAAGCTGGTATCGGTTCGCTGGCAGGGATTCAGGTAATGAACCAGGTAATACATGGTCCCGCCCCAGGCAATGCCCAGTTTATCACGGGAAGTAACTTCCCTCTGTAAATAACGTGCTCCCTCCAGTGCTACTCTCTTTTTGTTTTCTTCCGGATCACTGGAAGCATTGGCGATGATTACTTCCTTTAAGTCAAACTTTTCCAACAACCGGTATTCCAGATCCAGGCACAATTTATACGGATCGCGGATCACAAACTCAACGATCTGCTCTTTTTTGGCTCGTTGAATCAGCCTTGAAACGGTGGATTCAGAAACATTCAGCAACCGTGCTACTTCTTTCAAGGTCTTGTTTTGCTCGTAATAATAGCTGGCCGCCTTTAATGCGATCCAGGTTGATTGATTGTAGACTTCTCCTTTCATAGATCAACCACTCCTTGTAATACCATTATAAAACGGCTCAGAGTTGTTAATCTATAATCCCATCAGATAAATTCTTAAATTTTATAGCTTGTGGAGAACAGGCACCATCCGGTCAAAGGTGGCGTAGTATTTTACCCCTGCACGCCTCGCCATTTCTGCCGCATCATCAAAACGATAGGCGATGTATTCAGGTGAATGCGCATCAGAGCCAAAGGTGACAAATTCACCGCCCAATTGCACATAACGGCGCAGCCAGTCCTCCCCCGGCACCCCAAGTTCGCCCAGATTGCGGTATGAGGAAGTATTTACTTCAATACACTTGCCCAGCGGGATAATATACCGGAACAAGGCATCAATTTCATCCGGAGCATAATGGTAAAACAGCCGCGAATCCTTTTCCGAATGGGCTCCCTTGGCAGGGAAATCGATATGTCCCACACTACTGTAAAGGTCCGGATTTAACTGTTTGATGCCGGCCAAAATAGAACTGATATAATCCCGAAACACTTGGGCTATGGTTTTACCTTCATAGAAAGCAGGATCAAACGGATCTATATTATTGATTGAATGCGCACTGGCCAGAACAAAATCACATTGCACAGACCGCAGTTCATCTTCAAGTTCAGGAAAATATTCTGCCGCCAGCGCTATGCCTGCTTCAATCCCAAACTTCACTTTGACACTGGATGAGGTTAATTGAGCGAAACGCTTTTTATAATCTTGCAGGTCAACATGCCAGGCGTCACCTCTATAAAAATGGATTTCCAAATGTTCGGTAAAACAGATCTCATTCAGGCCCAACGCTTCGGCTTGTTTGATCTGCTGAAAAGGACTGGTTGGACTATCGGCTGAGATATAAGAATGCAGATGATAATCACAACGCATTATTGGAACACCTCCTTGAAAAAAAGCTTCCTGCCCATAATTTATATTAGGAAGAAAGTATTCAAAAGTCTATTGACTCCAGTCAGTCTAGTCTTAACTAAAATGTTAAATAAATTCATTCCCATGAACAATATTGAAAGAACTTGCATTAACGGTCAATCTCCTTTTGGGCCTTCCAGTTTAAGCTTCCTCCTAAATAATGTTCCAATTATGAAATCAAATGATTAAAACAAATATGAGTTAATAATTGATAACTCATTGCCGAAAACACTATAATATCTATAGGGAATCAGGGAATGGCGGTGAGCAAAAGTTTCACAACTGTGGAGGAAATACTGCATTCACTGGAAGATATGTATACGGTTATAAATGTACCAGAGAACATTCGCATACCTGCTGCAACTTGTTGGGAAAAATGATTGTCTGTTCATTTAAACCATAGATTAATAGAAAAGGAGTATATACTCATGAGGTTATCAACAAAAGGCAGATACGGTTTGAGAGCTATGCTGGAAATAGCTTTGAGTGAGGGTGAAGGCCCTATAACTATTCATGCTATCGCCCAAAGGCAGGATATATCCGAACGTTACCTGGAACAACTGCTAATCCCGTTAAAACAGGCAGGGTTGGTTAAAAGTGTCCGTGGTTCACAGGGAGGATATGTTTTAGGGCGGGCTCCGCAGAACATATCCGTGGGAGATATTATCAGGGTTCTTGAAGGGCCTCTGGCACCGGTTGACTGTGTAAGTGAGCTAAATCCGGATGATTGCAAACGAGCCGATATATGTGTTACACGTATAATTTGGACTAGAGTTCGGGATAGTATTGCTGAAGTTCTGGATTCGTATTCGCTGCAGGATTTAGTTAAAGAAACCCGTAACATGTCTAAGACTGGAGCAATTGTTTTGGAAACAGATGCCTGATGCCACCCTATTCCATTTGGATATTTATTGTTCTGCGAACATCGGGGTGGAGAGGTATCTTTCTCCGGTGTCAGGCAGTAACGCTACGATAATTTTGCCTTTGTTCTCAGGACGTTTTGCAAGTTCTAATGCCGCCCATGCTGCAGCGCCAGAGGAAATACCTACCAATACGCCCTCGGTCTGGGCAATGGCTTTACCAATGGCAAAGGCATCCTCATTCTCAACAGTTATAATTTCGTCATAGATAGCAGTGTTTAAAGTGTCGGGGACAAAACCAGCGCCGATACCCTGTATCTTGTGTGTGCCCGGTGTTCCTTTTGAAAGTACCGGAGAGCCGGCAGGTTCCACCGCGATCACTTTTATATTTGGATTTTGTGATTTCAGATATTCACCAACGCCGGTTAAGGTACCGCCGGTACCAACCCCTGCCACGAAAATATCAACTTTACCGTCAGTATCTTCCCAAATCTCCGGTCCCGTTGTACTGCGGTGTATGGCCGGGTTAGCGGAATTTGTGAACTGGCTGGGAATGAAACTGTCAGGTATTTCAGCTGCCAGTTCCTCCGCCTTGGCGATGGCACCCTTCATGCCTTCTGCACCTTCAGTCAATACCAGTTCTGCACCATAGGCTTTCAAAAGGTTGCGTCGTTCCATGCTCATGGTCTCCGGCATGGTAAGTATGATTCTGTAGCCGCGTGCTGCAGCAATAGATGCAAGGCCGATACCGGTATTCCCGCTGGTAGGTTCGATAATGACAGCACCTGGCTGAAGCAGTCCCCTGGCTTCTGCATCATCAAGCATAGCCTTGGCTATACGGTCTTTCACGCTGCCAGCAGGATTAAAGAATTCCAGCTTGGCGAAAATGGTGGCAGAAAGGTTATATTTCTTTTCCAAATTCACCAGCTCCAGAATTGGTGTACGCCCAATAAGTTCTGTAATTGATTTATAAGCTGTCATTATGAACATCTCCTTCGTTTTATTTAAATTAAGATCATTCTGTGTATTCTATATAATATTATTGGTAACAACATCGATTCAATTCGCAGCGATTATTAATGATCTGATGAATTTTTAAATAAGACATGTTGTTGCCCCTCATTAACATACAATTCCTATCGGATTGATATGATTTTAGAGCAGAGATTTCTATTTGTCAATATGCAAAAATTATAATAGCTTAAAGAATGAAACTAATGAAAAAAATATTTGCAAAGTAATTATCAATTAATTAATATCTAATAAAACATGATTAATATAAATTGGAGAGCGCTGCAGTATGAAAATATCAACCAAAGGCAGATACGGTTTAAGAGCCATGTTGGATTTGGCCATGCACGCAGAAAGTCATGTTTCTATTGCTGCAATTGCAGAGAGACAGGACGTATCAGCAAATTACCTGGAGCAGGTTTTTGCATCGCTGCGTAAAGGAGGATTGGTTAAAAGCATTAAAGGAGCCCAGGGCGGTTATGTTTTGGCTGACAAGCCGGCCAGTATTTCCGTTGGCATGATCTTGAGAGTTTTGGAGGGAGATCTGGCGGTTGTTGCAGATTATAATACTCTAACAGATAATCAGATGGAATATTGTTTAAAAAATGCGGTTTGGGATAAAATGAATGCCAGCATCAATCAAGTAGCTGATTCGATCACGCTGGAAGATTTGATTAATCAATATAATCAGCTGAACAGCAATTTATCACTAATGGCATATATTTAAAATTTTTTACTTTAATACACTAGTAAAGCTATAGGAAATATATAAAATATATTTAAAGGAGTGGTTAAAATGACAGAAAGAAATCTTGGGTTTAATACTTTACAGGTTCATGCGGGACAGGAGGCTGATCCTGCCACTGGCAGCAGAGCAGTTCCTATTTATCAGACAACATCTTATGTATTTAAAAATGCGCAGCATGCAGCCGACCTTTTTGCTTTGGCTGAATCAGGCAATATATATACCCGAATCATGAATCCCACCACCGATGTATTTGAAAAACGAATTGCCGCCCTGGAAGGTGGAGTTGGAGCACTGGCTGTAGCCTCCGGTTCGGCTGCCATCACCTATGCCATATTGAATATTGCCGGGGCGGGCGATGAGATTGTTTCGGCCAGCACGCTTTATGGAGGCACTTTTAATCTGTTTTCTGTTACCCTGCCGCGGCTGGGAATCAAAACTCATTTCGTTGATCCCGATGATCCTGATAATTTCCGTAAGGCTATAAACGACAAGACCAAAGCAATTTATTTTGAAACAATCGGTAATCCGGGCATAAATCTGGTCGACATTGAAGCTGTTGCCAGGATCGCTCATGATAACGGACTCCCTCTTATCATAGACAATACTTTTGGAACTCCTTATTTGATCAAGCCGTTTGATTTTGGTGCGGATATTGTTGTCCATTCCGCCACCAAGTTCATTGGCGGGCATGGTACTTCGATAGGTGGAGTGATTGTTGACTCCGGCAAATTTGATTGGGCTTCGAGCAAACGATTCCCCGGTCTGACCCAGCCCGATCCAAGTTATCATGGGGTTGTATATGTTGAAGCTGCCGGCCCTGCTGCATATATAACCAAAGCCCGGGTACAGCTGTTGCGCGATACTGGNNCTGTCTTTACGGGTGGAACGCCATGTGGAAAACAGCCAGAAGATTGCCGCCTTTCTAAACCAGCATCCCTTGGTTTCGTGGGTCAATTATCCCGGTTTGCCAGGCAATAAATATAACCATTTAGTACAGAAGTATTTTCCCAAAGGAGTTGGCTCAATTTTTACCTTCGGGATTAAGGGCAGTGTCGAAGAAGGCAAAAAGTTTATAGACAGTCTGCAAATTTTCTCACTGTTAGCCAATGTCGCAGATGCCAAATCTTTGGTCATCCATCCGGCCAGCACCACCCATGCCCAATTGAATGAAGAAGAACAGAAATTGGCCGGGCTTTCACCTGATCTTATCCGCCTGTCGATTGGCATTGAAGATGTCGATGATTTGATCTGGGATTTGGATCAGGCTTTGCATAAAGCGGCAGCCAGTCGGGTTGTTCAACAGTCATAGGAGTGCTGTCATGAAACGAGTCTACATGGATCACAGTGCAACCACACCGGTTGATTATGAAGTCGTGCGGGTTATGACTGAAACGCTCACCAATAATTTCGGCAATCCTTCCAGTCTGCATGCTTTCGGGGAAGAAGCGCGCCAGGCGTTGCTTAAAGCACGCAAACAACTGGCCGCTTTGATATCGGCTGATATTTCTGAAATTGTTTTTACCAGCGGGGGAACCGAAGCAAACAATATGGCGATTATTGGTGCCGCCCAGGCCAGGAAGAATAGGGGCAAGCATTTAATTACCTCCGCCATAGAACATCATGCAGTTTTAAATACCTTTCAAAGTCTGCAAAATGAAGGTTTTGATCTCACTGTTCTGCCGGTCAATATGGTTGGGCAAATTGATCCCCAGGATCTCCAGAATGCGATTCGTGAGGATACCATACTGGTAAGTTTGATGCATGCCAATAATGAAATCGGAACCATACAAATGATCCCCGCCTTGGGCGAAATATGCCGCAGCCGGGGGATAATTTTTCATACTGATGCCGTTCAAACGGTGGGACGAATACCGATAGACGTAAAAGAGCTGACCGTTGATTTGCTGTCTTTGTCCGCCCATAAGTTTTACGGACCTAAAGGGGTCGGGGCACTCTATGTCAGGAATGGAGTGCAGATAAATCCTCTGATATATGGAGGGGGACAGGAGAGCAAACAGCGTTCCGGTACTGAGAACATACCTGGCATTGTTGGTATGGGTAAAGCAGCTGAGCTGGCGGAAAAATATATGCCGCAGCGTTTGGAGCATCTTCAGCTATTAGGACAAACGTTATTCAACCGTATTATGAATGAGATCCCCGAGGCTTATCTTACAGGACATCCCGGAGCTCGGTTGCCGGGACATATCAGCCTGGTCTTTCCAGGGATAGAAGGCCAATCATTGTTAACTTTCCTCGATGCTGAAGGAATTGCTGCATCAGGCGGAGCCGCCTGCAGCAGCAATTCTTTTGCTGTTTCACATGTTTTAAAGGCACTGTCGATACGAGAAGAAGTAGCAGCAAGTTCCCTGCGCCTCAGTATGGGTAAAGATAACAGTATTGAAGATATAGACTATGTGATGGATGTATTACCGAAATTGGTTGAAAGAATGAAGCTGTTATGGGTATTGCAATAAAAATAGAGTTTTTGTCCATAAAAGTGTAAATCTTTATCCTGCTATGAAACGGACTCGCCTATATTGTGCACAGATTGTCGGATGGAAAAACGCACCCTTTGATAATATTGATGATGAAAGGAGGTTGTTCAATGGATTCTTTAAGAAGTATGAATAATGCATTGGCATATATTGAAGAGCACTTAACAGAAGAAATTGATTATAGTGAAGTATCTAAAATTGCTTGCTGTTCAGAGTATCATTATAAGCGGATGTTTTCATTTTTAGCAGGCATAAGTTTATCAGAGTATATTCGGAGAAGAAGACTGTCGTTGGCTGCACTTGATTTGAAAGATAAGGATTTGAGAATAATTGATGTAGCCGTCAAATATGGCTATAATTCGGCTGATTCATTTTCCCGTGCTTTTCATTCCCTGCATGGCATTCTCCCTTCTGAGGCTAGGAGTGAGAATACGCAATTAAAAGCTTATCCTCGAATGACCTTTCAATTATCAATTAAAGGAGGATGCGAAATGAACTATCGTATTGCCCAGAAAGGACCTTTTAAGTTAGTAGGATTTAAGAAGAGAGTTCCCATTATTTTTGAAGGTGTCAATCCAGAGATTGCAAAAATGACCGAACTATTAACACCGGAGGTTATTAAACAATTAAAAGCAATCTCCAATGTAGAGCCAACAGGTATTATTAGTGCTTCCACTAATTTTTCAGAAGGAAGAATGGAAGAAAAGGGCGAGTTGGATCATTACATCGGGGTAGCGACTTCAGTTGATGAAACAGCAGAATTTGATGTATTAAAAATTGATGCTTGTACCTGGGCAGTATTTGAATCCATTGGACCATTCCCAGAAACACTTCAAAATGTATGGGGCAGAATATACTCAGAGTGGTTTCCGTCTTCAGGATATGAGGCAGGTCCTGGCCCTGAAATTTTGTGGAACGAGAGTCCAGACACTGAGAATCCAAAGTATCGAAGCGAAATCTGGATTCCGGTAAAGAAAAAAGACTATTAATTTTACATCAAAGTTATCCAGGAAGGCTACCAGGGGAAGGGCTTTTTAACTGTTATGGTCAAATTAT
>DBRM01000073.1:1129-4630 GCA_002305965.1 Syntrophomonas sp. UBA1368 | reverse complement strand
TACAATAAACGTTTTTGGCATAGTAAAGTGAGGCGTGAAGTGCGGGCAGACAGAGTCGTCTGCCCCTACCATCGTTTAACAATTGTTCAACCATTGCTTAACTATCGT
This sequence comes from Syntrophomonas sp. UBA1368, assembly GCA_002305965.1. Classification (GTDB taxonomy): domain Bacteria; phylum Bacillota; class Syntrophomonadia; order Syntrophomonadales; family Syntrophomonadaceae; genus UBA1368. Next base: position 4,522 of record DBRM01000073.1, on the reverse strand, counting down.
TCAACTATCGCCTGGTTCCAACTGTCCAACTTTCCAACTGTTCCCTGACCAACTGCCCCTGACCACTGACCAACTGTCTCCTGGCCCTAGCCCCTAACCCCTAACCCATGTCCTGACTGAACAACTGNNTAGAAAATATTTCCTTTACGACCATCAGGAATCGTCATATAATTTGATTACGGTGTAAAATATTGAAAATTTAGACAATACCTTTTTAATACAAATAGATGATTGGGCAGCAATTGTATTGACGGGATAAGGAGCTTTTATGTCTCTCGCTTTTGTTTTTTCACTCATATATTTTAGTATCTGTGTTGTTTATATTCTGTTTGCTCTCTATGTAGTGTTTTTAGATATGAGAAGCAAAATCAATCGATTATTTTTCACGCTCTGTTTATTGCTGGGCATCTGGACCTTTTCTTATGCGATTGCCAATTCAGCGCCGGATCAGGAAACAGCTTTGATTTGGATGCGTGTGGCAGTCTTCGGCTGGGGGATGATGGCCGCTCTCTTTCTCCACTGTGTGTTAGCAATGACCGGGAAGGAGCAGTTTCTCAAAAACAAATGGCTTTACGTTCTTCTTTATCTGCCGGGTGCAGTCACGGTCTTTGTTTTTGGCATCAGCGGAGGCCTGGCTGCTGAACAATACCAGTTAATCAATTCTGGTGCCGGCTGGGTAAACATAGCCGATCATGGTGCGTGGCTAAGGTTCTATTACATATATGCGATCAGTTTTAGTCTGGCAGCTATATATCTGTTATGGGGCTGGCAGAAGAGGACGGAAGAGACAACCAAAAAGAAGCTGTCCCGATGGTTGATCATTTCTATTTTTGTCATGATCTTTTCGTTAGCAACAAATAATGTCCTTGGCTATAGCGGCCAACTGTCCAAACTGTATTATCTGGCAGAGAACTCAGTTTTACTCCCTGTGGCAGTGATGCTTTACGCTATCCGCAAATACCGTTTCATAGATCCGACCAAAGAGTCTATTGAACATAAACCATCGCTGCTTAAGGATGCTGACCTCCCCTTTCTATACCAGGTCATTTCGGTTGCTTTTTTTCTGGGAAGCGTTCTGCACTTTGCTGTTGCCTATTTCTTTTATCATTATTCCTTGAAGTCGGTGCTGCCCTTTAGTATTTTTCTTTTTGTTTATTGTATAATTTTTCAGTTGGTCCGCCGATTTCCGCCAAGAGCGAAGATCCAGGAAACTCTGTTTATCCTCCTGGTCAATTTGTCGATTCCGGTTATCACTTTGAAATTTATCCATATGGCCAGTATCACGGTATGGATGATCCCTATTCTATTTTTGATCTTGTCAGTGGTCTATAAGCCAGTTATGCTGAAATGGGTCGGTTTAATGATTCTATTGACCCAGCTGCTGGTCTATTTATTAGCTCCCGCTGTAACTGTACATGTGAATGCCGGAACTTATTTTACCCGCTTCGGTTTGTCTGCCATCGCTATCTGGTTGGTTTATTATGTCAACCGGCTATATCAGCAGCGTCTGGCAATCAATGAAGCCCAGATAGAATTCCAGAAGCTGATATCTCAGGTCTCCCAGGAATTTGTCAAAGCCGCCGAGCATAATATGGACGATTTGATAAATGAAATGCTGGCTGCCAGCGGCAGGTATTTCCGGGCTGATCGGGCATGGTTTAAAATGCTTTCGCCGCTGCAGGTTTGGGAATGGTGCGCTGAAGGCATTTCTCCTGCCAGAGAGTATCTGCTGAGTATAAACTCTGATGATTATCCCTGGATCATAGACACGTTAAAGCATGCTGATATGGTCTACCTGCCTGATACTGAAGCTCTGGGCCCGGAACACGAAACAGAAAAAAGTTTGCTGTATCAGCGCAGCAACAAATCATTTCTTGGCATCAAGGTAGCCGCCAAAAACGAATTGCTGGGATATTTGTGTTTCACTACTTTGTCAAAACACGTCTCCTGGCGGGAAGATCACCGGGAAATGCTTAAAATCCTGGCCAATGTCCTGACGGATATGCTGGGCAAGATCGATTCCGAAAAGGAAATCTCTTATATGGCTTATTATGACAGCCTGACGGGACTTCCTAATCGCCAGACTTTTAAAAATACCCTAAATAAAAGAATCGATACCGCCAGGTTAGGTGGAAAGATACTGGCGGTGATGTTTATTGACCTGGATTACTTTAAATCCATCAATGATACCATGGGCCACAACAAAGGAGATGAAGTTTTAAAGCTTCTGTCTGCACGTCTTGCTTCCGTTATCCGCCCAACAGACTGTATTGCCCGCTTCGGAGGGGACGAATTCCTCATCTTGCTGAACAACCTTGAAAGCAAGGAAGACATAGCAGCCATTGCTGACCGGATCATGGAGACCTTTGCCGTCCCCCTGCACATCCAGAAGCAGGAACTATTTATCACCGGCAGTGCTGGAATCGCCGTGTATCCCACCGATGGGGAGGATGCGGAGGAACTCATCAAAAATGCCGACCTGGCCATGTATGCATCCAAGGATAATGGCAAGAACCAGTATAGCTTCTGTACACGGGCGATGAAAACGGATGTGCAGCAAAATGCAACACTAACCTACAATCTTCATCGTGCACTGGAAAGAAACGAACTGCAGCTTTTTTATCAGCCTCAAATAAATGTAGCCACCGGCAGAATCATTGGGGTCGAGTCCCTGCTGCGTTGGAATCATCCGGAGCTGGGTGTGATTCACCCGAAAGTCTTTATCGGTCTGGCCGAACAAACCGGATTGATTCGTCCTATTGGACAATGGGTAATGGAAACAGCCTGCCGGCAAAATAAAAGGTGGCAGGATATGGGCATTCCGCTGCGCATGGCAGTAAATCTGTCCCTGGAACAGTTCCGCAGTCCAAAGCTGGTGAAAATGGTAGATCAGACTTTAAGAATGACCGGGCTGGATCCCGGTTGTCTGGAACTGGAGCTTACGGAAAGCATCGCCGTTAAAGAAGCCGTTTATATCATAAGCATCCTTAACAACCTTAAAAAGCTGGGCGTCATGATCGCTTTAGATGATTTTGGCACAGAATATTCCTCCCTGACGCGCTTGAAAAACCTGCCTGCGGATCGGATCAAAATTGATATGCAGTTTATCCATGGCATTGCTGAAGGCAATAAAGACGAAGCTATCGCCAAGACCATTATCCAGCTGGCCAAAAACCTGAACCTGAAGGTCCTGGCTGAAGGAGTGGAAACGGAAGCTCAGTACGAATTCTGCCGCCGCCATAATTGCGATGAGATCCAGGGGTTCTATTTCCATCGCCCCATGCCGGCAGAGGAATTGGAAATCCTGCTCCTGAAGGACTGCCAACGCTTGATTATATAACCGTCCCTTTTTTCCCCGTTTTTTATAATGTATAAGGGATGCCCAACTGCTCC
>DBRM01000073.1:0-1011 GCA_002305965.1 Syntrophomonas sp. UBA1368 | reverse complement strand
GGATCGGCGTGTTTGATGGAAAGCAGTACCAGGTCTGTATACTTAAGAAGTGCTTTTGCTTTCTCAACATCTGCATATCCGCTGGTATCGATGGCAGTATGGATATTTAAACTCTTCAGTTTCTTGAATAAAACGAGGAGAAATTCGGCCTGCAGGAGGGGCTCGCCGCCGGATGCGGTAACGCCTCCACCGGAAGCCGTAAAATAGGGAAGATATTTTTTAATGTCTTCGGTAAGCTGGCCGGCAGTCATTCTTTGCCCGGCTCCGACACGCCAGCTGTCCGGGTTATGGCAGAATCTGCACCGCAGGGGACAGCCCTGCAGAAATATGACATACCTGATGCCGGGGCCGTCTAATGTGCCGAAGGTTTCCACTGAGTGTACATAGCCGGTATTTTCCATTCTTCCTCCTATTCTCATGGATGACAGCCACCTGTCCAACTAGTCAAGGTAACGGGAAGGTACTACCTTCCGCTACACCGCTAGGGCATAAATTATTACTAAATAGCCGTAGGGGCGGATAGTATCCGCCCGCTTCCTTATCGACGAGCTTGCGAGTCATAGTAATCATTCATTCCTCAACGGGAAGATGATATATTTTCCTACGCCTCCTCCTTTACATGCGGGTATGGAAGGTGCGGTGGATCACATCCAGCTGCTGTTCCCGGGAAAGCTTGATGAAATTTACCGCGTAACCGGATACCCGGATGGTCAATTGGGGATACTTTTCCGGGTGCCGCATGGCATCTTCCAGGGTCTCTTTTTCCAGTACATTGACATTGATATGATGGCCGCCGCTGGCAAAATACCCATCCAGGACAGCGGCCAGGTTGGTGATCCGTTCTTCCGTGCCGCGCCCCAACCCCCCGGGGACGATGGAAAAGGTATAGGAAATGCCGTCTAAAGCATATTCATAAGGCAGACGGGCGACGGAGGACATGGAAGCCAAAGCTCCCCGGTGGTCACGTCCATGCATGGGGTTGGCGCCGGGGGCAAAGGGTTCACCGATTTT
>DBRM01000079.1:80720-85145 GCA_002305965.1 Syntrophomonas sp. UBA1368 | reverse complement strand
AGGAGGTTAATGGTATGAAATGCAAAAATCCCAGATGTAAAACTTGTTACCCGGATTATGAGCCGGAAAGACCAGAGAGAGATTACTATGACTGCTATCCTCCCGACGAAAAATTACCGCCGGAAATGGAAACCATCCAGACGCATAATCACGAATTTGCCGGCAGCGTTATGATCGCCGGCAGCATACCCCATAACCATCGTTTTGCTGGCGTCACCAGTCAGGAAATACCGGAAGGGGGCAGCCATGTTCATGCGATCCTTGTCAGCACCGATTTCTTTTTTAATCATTATCATGAACTGGGTGTAACCACTGGCCCGGCTATTCCGGTACCGGGAGGCAAGCACATTCATTTTGCCAAAGGGGAAACAACCGAAAACTTCGACCATTATCATGACTTTATTTTTACCACTTTTATAGAAAACCCGCTGCGTAAGTAATTTGTTGTAATGGTATAAAAAATATACGCCCTTTGCTGAATTTTAGTAAGGGGCGTATTGCATAATGGCGTATTGCATAAGATTAATGTGATGCGGAAGTTTAAATTCTCAAATTTATTGCCACAGTTCCCTGCGGGGTACAGGACTTTCATACAGACACAATCACTGACTTGCGTGGACAGGATAATATCAGTTAATATGCTTGCAATGTAATATAAAAATACAGCTTATTTGGAGGTATGAACATGGCAGGAAATGTAAAAGTATTAATTTCTCCAAGCCGTTATGTACAGGGAGAAGGGGCGATTTTTGAAATTGGGCGGCATTTAAGAAAATTGGGCAAAAAAGCGCTGGTGATCGGCGGGACAAGAGGATTGGCTGTGACCCGGGAAGGGAGGGAAAAAAGCTTCGGAGAAAATGGTTTAAGCCAGATTGAAGAAATCTTCAACGGAGAGTGCAGCACAGCTGAAATTGATCGACTCACTGCCATTGCCGTACAAAATGATTGTGACATCATTATTGGAAGCGGCGGCGGGAAAGTGATCGATACCGCCAAGGCAGTGGCGGTATATGCCAAAGCGGTTACCGTTATAATCCCAACCATTGCTTCCAGTGATGCGCCCTGCAGTGCCATGTCTGTCATTTACAAAGATGATGGGACGATTGAGCGCTTCCTTGTTACCCCCAGGAACCCGGATGTGGTGCTGGTAGATACCGGAATTATAGCAAAATCTCCTGCAAGAATGCTGGTGGCTGGGATGGGAGATGCTCTGGCAACATTCTTTGAGGCGGATGCATGTGCAGGTTCGGGATCTCCTAATGTAGCCAGGGGACAGGCTACTGTTGCTGCTATGACCTGTGCCCGTCTTTGTTTTGATATTCTGATGGAATACGGTTTACAGGCCAAAATTGCTAATGAAGCACAGGTGGTCACTCCCGCCCTGGAAAAGGTTATTGAGGCCAATACCCTTTTAAGCGGAATAGGCTTTGAAAGCGGAGGAGTTGCTGCTGCACATTCCCTGCAGGATGGACTAAATATACTGAAGGAATGTCATGGTTTCTATCATGGCGAGAAGATAGGGTTCCTCACTCTGGTTCAGTTGATCCTGGAGGGCCGGCCCCGCGAAACATTGCATCAGGTCTTTACTTTCAATCATCAGGTTGGACTTCCCATCACCCTGGCAGATTTAAAAATAGACGGCATTGGCGAGCAGCGCCTTAGGGAAGCAGTTGCAGTTTCATGCAAGCCAAAGGCAAGTGTGCATAACCATGCATTCCCCATTACTGAAGAGTTGGTATATAATGCTATGATAACAGCTGATGCGATGGGACGCAGGATAAAATCCGGATTGCCGATTGTGTAAATAATATAATTAATGTAATAATTGCCGGGGATTCTTTCTAGCATCCCCGGCAATTTTTGTTATATACGGCCTTTCAAATCGTTGATGAACTGGCGGGCGCTGCGGCCTGAACGTCCATGATAGCTTAATTCCCATTGCAAGGCCAGACGGTCCAGCAGCTCCGGATCGATTTTAAGTCCTTCGTTTTGAGCCATAACACGGACCATTTGCAGATACTCATCCTGCAAGGGCGAGGTGTAGGTCAAGGTGAGACCGAAACGATCAGCAAAGGACAGTTTCTCCTGCTGGGCCTCCCTGGCGTGTACTTCTCCGGCCTGGCGCTCACTCCAGTTTTCGCGGATCAAATGGCGCCGGTTGGAAGTAACATAAAAGCGGATGTTTTCTGCCGGTGCCTGCAGGCTTCCCTCAATGTGGCTCTTTAAATACTTGTATTCCACTTCGAAATCTTCAAAGGAAAGATCATCAATAAAGATAATATAAAAACCGCTGCGTTGCCGCAGCAAATCAATGATCGTATTTATTTCCGCCAGCTGTTGGCGCTGCAGCTCGATCATATGCAAGGATTTATCAGTATATTCATTCAATAATGCTTTCACTGAAGAAGATTTGCCGGTGCCCTTGTCACCGAACAGCAGCACATGATTACCGCCCCGCCCTGCCAAAAAGGCTTCCGTATTCTCACGCAGTGCTTGCTTCTGGCTTTCGTATCCGATCAAATCACTCAAATGCACCGGGTCAGGATAGGCAATCCCCTTCAGTTTGCCATCCCAGCTGAAAGCCCGGTAGACGGCAATATCACCGCAGGCATTATGATGATAAAAAGAGTAAAACAAACCCAAAAGGTCATCTGTTTCAGACAATTTTATGGCCAGATGTTTCAAGGCGGATGCATAGCCTTGATTGGCATCCTTGCCGGCATTATCATCTTGTTGGGAATGAAACCAACTTTCAGCAGCCAACTGCTGAGATTGTCCCAAAGCGATCCAATCAAAATGGTAAAGCTGAGTCAGCAGATCAAGATCATGCCTGGCGGCATCCAGAAGAGCAGGACTGATGCTGCCTGGTTCCATCCGTTCACAGGCCAGGGAAAAAGGGTTCTCATCGGCTATGATTCGTCCCAGAATATAATTTTGCCAGAGGTTTTTAAGTACCGGAATCCGGTCAAAATAATCAAAAAGATGATAAGATGCTTCGCAGTATAAAGCGGATTTTTCAGCAAGGGGCAGCTCATCTTCAGTCATCTCCCGGCAGAGGTTGATCACCGGATCCGTTAAAAGTTTGCGGTACAGAATCAGCTGGTCTAATGCTTTAAAAACAGTAAGCAAGCAAGTCACTCCTTATTCATACACTAAAAATACTTTACACCAGTTTTCTGCCCCTGAAAAGTCACGCAGATTTATATATTTGGTGAATAGCACCAAAAACAATGCAGTTGCAAAAGCACTGATGCAAGCAGGCTTTCAACGCGGCTGCCGAACCTTTCTCCTGACAATGATCTTTGCTTCTTTTGTTCGGCCTGTCAAAATTCTATAAAAGACACGCAGTGTTTATTTGTAATTACGTGGCAGGGAATTATATCCAGATAGTCGAAATATAGCTGAAAGCATTATGAGGTGATGTGAGTATGTTAACCTATTTTTATAACATGGCAAAGAGAATGGAAAAACTTCTTGCAGCAGTGATGGAAATGAATAGAAAGTATGATTTGATGCTGGAGAAGATGGATCGAATAGAAACGTTGCTGCGGGAAAAGGATTGATCAAACCTATGGTATGGAAGGAAGGTTACGATGGCGGACATTAAATTTGACATCAAAGAGGAATTCGGGATTTTATCGGAAGGTTCCAGGGGATGGAAAAAAGAAATCAATTTGGTCAGCTGGAATGATCGTAAACCGAAAATCGATATCCGTGATTGGGATGAGAATCGAGGTAAAATGGGCAAGGGGATCACCTTGAACAAGACGGAACTGCTGAAATTAAAAGAGATTTTAAACAGCATGGATCTGGAGGCAATGGAAATCGAGTAGTATTGGCAATCTAATTGCCGTTACACAAGGAAAAGGAGTAGATCCGGAATGATCAGCAAAGAAATGCTGGAATTACTTTTCCGCCCGGCCAGTATCCAGCGCTGGAACGATCATATCAGACCCCATACCGGTTTCAGCGAACTGGACAAGCAGGCGCACAAGATGGTGTTTGCTTATATCCTGGCCCGTACGGAAGAGCATCAGGAGGGCACGACCGTTGATTGGCAGCAGCTGATTGAAGGGGGCTTGTTTGAGTTTCTGCAGCGCAGTATCCTCACTGATTTAAAACCCGACATCTTCCATCAATTGATGGAACATAAAAGCCGGGAGCTCAATGCCTGGGTGACAGAACAGCTTAAACCCAGTGTGGAAGGGATCCGAGGCGGCTTCTGGCAGAAACTGAATGACTATCTGAATGATCCCGCGTACTCTGCCCGGGAGAAGCGGATTTTAAGGGCGGCTCATTATCTGGCTACCAGTTGGGAATTTAGTATCATCGAGCATATGAACCAGGGGATCTATGGACTGGAGGAGACCCGCGGCAATATAACCAGTGAAGTAGAAGAATTCTATGATTTATCCGGAGTGCAAA
>DBRM01000079.1:78559-80711 GCA_002305965.1 Syntrophomonas sp. UBA1368 | reverse complement strand
CAATCCCCCCGGGTTCCTCAAACTTCTGTATTAGGACACATGCTGATCGTGGCAGTGTTGGCTTACTTGTTTTCTGTTGAAACCGGGGCCTGCGGAAAACGCATTTATAATAATTATTTTGCCGGCCTGTTTCACGACCTGCCGGAAGTGCTGACCCGGGATATCGTCTCCCCGGTAAAGCGCTCGGTTCAGGGACTGGATGCCATCATCAAAGAAATTGAAAAAAAGCAGTTCGATGAAAAGATCCTGCCCCTTTTGCCACAGGAATGGCATGAAGAGATGCTGTATTTTCTGGAGGATGAATTTAAAAACAAAGTGACTGTGGATGCCAAAGTGCTACTTTGCCCGCCGGAGGGAATCGATCCGCACTATAACCAGAATCAGTTCTCTCCCCTTGATGGAGAACTGGTCAGGGCCTGCGACCAGTTGGCTGCCTATATTGAAGCCGCGCTGTCCATCGAGTATGGCATTAAAGCTCCGGATCTATTGCGGGGCAAAGAAAAGATCTATGCCGGATACGCCCATCAGAAGCATGCTGGCCTGGACTTTAAGGTATATTTTGATTACTTCTGTTGACAGATGATTCTATCAAAAAAAGAATAATATTGGATATAATGAAAGCAGGAGGTGTAGATAATGGCAGATACATTCAAAATAGTTGCTTTTACCGGCAGTTTACGCCGCGGTTCCTATAACAAGGCTGCACTGCGGGCTGCGCAAAAATTGGCTCCGGAAGGTGTAAGTATCGAAATCGTTGATTTAGCCCCGCTGCCTTTTTTCAATGAAGATGTGGAAGCAGAAGGTGTACCAGCGGTGGTGGAAGAATTCAAGGCCAAAATCGTTGCCGCCGATGCGCTGTTGATCAGTACTCCTGAATATAATTTTTCCATTCCGCCGGTTCTGAAAAACGCACTGGATTGGGCTTCCCGCGGGGATGTAACGCCGGTAAACGGCAAACCACTGGCAATCATGAGTGCATCACCGGGCATGCTGGGAGGGGCCAGAGTGCAATACCATCTGCGTCAGGTCTGTACTTCCCTCAATCTGCTGGTTATAAACCGGCCGGAGGTGTTCATTGCCCAGGCCCACACCAAATTCGATGAAGAGGGAAATCTTACCGATGAAAGAACAGCCCAGTCCATTACCCGGCTATTAAAAGCATTGGTGGAATGGACCAATAAGCTTAAAGCATAGAAAGCTGCGACAGAGAAATTTTTCGGGACATAAAAGGGGCTTCCTTTGAGGAAGCCCCGTTCGCATTCTTTTCAGGTGAAAAAGATCAGGCAAATGCTGCCTTTAAGACTGCCCGGATCACATCATCGGGCAAGGGATAAAACAATCCGGCAGGATCGAATTTTATTGCCCAATACATTAATTCGGTGGTACCTTCATCCATGGACTGGGTGAAATTCTGGCCTATGCCGCATTTCTTCTGCAGATCCCGCACCCGCTCCGCAGCCTGGGCGATGATTTCTTCCGCGGTTTTGTCATGGCTGTGGAAACCAAAAGCATCGGCCAGGACTTCCACACAGTTCAGATAATGTTTGGGATATTGATCCATCAGGATCGGGATCAAAACGGCATTGGCTTCTCCATGGGCAATTCGCAGCTGTCCGCCTACTGCGTGGGCTACGTTATGGATGGGATAAAAGAGGCCTGACATGGAAAAAGCCATAATAGCCATATTGCTGGCTACCAGCATCTTGGTCCGGGCTTCCAGGTTTTTGCCGTCAGCTACTGCGATAGGCAGGTATTTTAAAATGAGTTTTACGGATTGGACAGCAATAGCGTCAATCATGCAGTTGGCGCCAGGGGAACTGATGGCCTCAACCGCATGGGACAAGGCGTCAAATCCGGTAAATGCGGTCATTTTAGGCGGCAGTCCCACGGTATAATCCGGATCCAAAAAGGCATAATCTGCCGGCAGGTAAGGATGCAGCAGATCACCTTTTATTTTCGCTTCGGCATTATAAATAACCGCGATGGGGGAAGACTCTGAACCGGTCCCGGCAGTGGTGGGGACAGCAATGTGAGGTATGTTCAGCGGTTTTCCCATGGGGCGCATATAAGGCCCGATATTGCCGGGCATGATCTCGGTGATATCAGTGATCCCCATACCCAGCATGGCTTTTACGCCTTTTACCGAATCCAG
>DBRM01000079.1:19693-78512 GCA_002305965.1 Syntrophomonas sp. UBA1368 | reverse complement strand
TCAAAGATGGTTTTCATATCATCGATCAGACCGGCAGCCACTATCCCCTTATCAGTAATGAGGCCGATCCGTTTACATCCCATATCTACAAACCTTTGGGGGATAAAGGTGCGGCACCCTGCCCCTGCTTCTACAATGCTCCTGTAATCCCACAGGAAATATTTCGGTGTAGTCATAGTATAGCCTCCTTTCTCTCCCTCTATTTATTGGAACCGATCAGCACGTTCATCAGTTTGTCATTGCCGTCCGGGGTCAGGTCCTGACAAATGTGTTTGACTTCACTATAGGCCAGCAGGGAATGATAGCAGCATTCCCGTCCGTAACCGCTTTGCTTGTAGCCGCCAAAAGGAGCATCAGGACGCAGTACATGCCAGGTATTGATCCACACGGTGCCAGTACGCAGACGTCCGGCGATACGCTGTGCCCGGGCAACATTTTTGCTGCAGATCCCGCCGCCCAGGCCGTAAAGACTGTCATTGGCAATGGCGATAGCTTCTTCTTCGTCATCATAAGGGATCACACATTGTACCGGACCGAAGATTTCTTCCCGTGCATGGGTCATCCGGTTATTGCAGTTGATGAAAATGGTAGGTTCGAAGAAAAAGCCTTTTTCATAGATGCCCTGGGTCAGGCGGCTGCCGCCGTAAGCCAGCTGGGCTCCTTCCTCTTTGCCTATCCTGACGTAATCCATAATGGTGTTTAACTGTTCGTTACTGGCAATGGGGCCTAAATCGGTAGCGATATCCATTTGGTCACCAATGATCATTTTCTTGATTTTTTCGATCATGCGCTCCACCAGTTCATCCTGCAGATGACGGGGAACCAGTAAACGGGTGCCGGATTCGCATACCTGGCCTGAATGGAATAAAAAGGCCAGCAGACACATGTTAGTGGCTACTTCCATATCGGCGTCATCCAGGATCAGTATGGGAGACTTGCCCCCCAGTTCCAGGGTGGTCCGCTTGATGGAGTCGGCAGCCAGGTGAGCGATGGATTTGCCAACGGCGGTTGAACCGGTAAAGGCAATCTTATCGACCTCCGGATGCCCGGCCATATAATTGCCCACCGCCGAACCGGGGCCGGTGATGACATTGAAAACACCAGCAGGAACGCCGGCATCATAAAGCAGTTTGCCCAGTTCCAGTGTAGTCACCGGGGTTATACTGGCAGGTTTCATTACCAGGCTGTTGCCCATTACCAGGGCTGGGGCGATTTTAAATATGGCTAAGATCAAAGGAAAGTTCCAGGGAGTAATACCGGCGCACACACCTATGGGTTCACGCCGCCAGAAAGTATGCATCGGGGCGACCCAGGGAGGAGAGAAGAAGGAATGTTCCACCAAAGGCAGTTCCTTGGCGATCATGGCACTCAGCAACAGGGTTGCTCCTACTTCTGCAGCATCGACTGTAGAAGTTCGGCGGATGGTGGCCCCCGAGGTGATCGACTCCAGGTAAGCCAGCTTATCTTTGTTGGCTACAGCCAACATGGCAGCATTCATCAGTACCGCTGCCCGTTCTTCAATAGGCTTGTTCGACCATACCCCGGATTCAAAGGTTTCCCTGGCATACCCCAAAGCATCGTCCACGTCTTGCTTGGTAGCCCGGGGAACGGTAGCTACGACTTCCTGGGTACAGGGGTTGATTACTTCCATCTTTTCCCCTGCATGCCCGGATGTCCACTGACCATTGATAAACATCTGGTATTCCATGACCTGACTCATCGATGATACCTCCTNNCTTATTATATAATTTAGGACATTAGGGGATGTCGATTATTTTAACATCCCCTTACAACAACAAGCTGTAATGGTTGGCAAAAATATATCGTCCTCTTACCAATATTCGGATTAAAATATTTTATTCCTTGTTTTTAAATAAAGGATATTTTAATGAAATGATAAACTGACTAAGCCTTGTGGAAGGGATAAAAAATCAGTCCCGGGAAGGTTTTTTATTACTGCGGCTGGCTTTCCAGGCAGCAAATATGGCCGGCAGCATACTGGCAAAAAGAATGCCGAAGATACATAAGGTAAAGTTTTTTTCCACCTGGGGGATATTGCCGAAAGTATAACCGCCCAGCAGGAATACCAGGACCCAGCATATACTGCCTGCACCATTAAAGATGGAGAAGGTGCGTTTGTCCATCTCTCCGACACCGGCTACAAAAGGGGCAAAGGTTCGGATGATGGGAAAAAAACGGGCGATAAAAATGGTTTTATTACCGTGACGAGAGAAAAAATCCCGCGTACGGTACAGATATTCTTTTTTCAGGAAACGGATATCCTTCTCAAACACAATGGGGCCGATATATCTGCCGATACGGAAATTGACTTCATTGCCTAATACAGCAGCAGCCATCATCAGGGCTGCGATCGCCAAAAGATTGATTTCACCGTTGGCACCTAATGCACCGATGATAAAGATCATGGAATCACCAGGGAGAAACGGGAACACCACCAGGCCTGTCTCGCAAAAAATGATCAGAAAGATGATCAGATAAGCGATATTCCCATAATTCTGGATCAATAAAATCAGGTAGTCATTTAAATGCAATATGATATCCCAAATCAAGGGCCAGGTTATTTCCAATGGTCTTTCCTCACACAAAAATTCTTCATAACAGTATACAACAAACTTTGAGTTTAGTCGAATAAAGCAGTTATATGTTGCAGGGTCAAATTTGCTTCCAGTTACGTATGTTTGCAGTTGGAAAGTCAAATAATAAAGGCATGGCATAGCCTTTGACCAGCCAACAGCAAGTAAAAGAAGGAGGATTCATTATGGCCTTGCTTGGAAACCCGTTTATCGCCAATGTACCAAAACAGATGAATACCAGTGAATTGATCCAGGCGCTCAGGGTAGATATCGTCGGAGAAGTAGAAGCCATTATAGGCTACGAAGCTCATGCCCAGGCTGCCCAGGATGAAAGAGTAAAGAAGATCCTTTACCATATTGCTGATGAAGAAAGGCGTCATGTGGGGGAACTGCAGCAACTGTTGTTTATGCTAAATCCCACTGATCAGCAGTTCTTTGATCAGGGGATGCAGAAGATCCAGCAGCAGATTAATATGAACTTCCAGCAGCCCCTGCAATAATCTTAAGCCATAAAAACGGCCAATCATAGTTTTCCAGCCACGCAGGGGTTGATCTTACTCGGTATCCTTATCGGGCAGCAAGTTGGCCCGGCTAATGGCGTTGGCTCCAAAGCGGTTCCTTATTTCATCCATGAGCAGGTCAATTTCTTTATGATCAGCGTTAGACTGAGGTTCGAAAAGATTTCCCTGCTCCAGGTCAGCAGCCGGTGACAAATGCCCCAGCGATAAGCCGAAAAGGCGCAGGGGGCGTTTGCCATTATAGGCATGATGCAATAATTCGCCGGCTACCTGGGTTACGATCATATCGGAATTGCAGGGATATATAGTTTTACTGCGGGTGATGGTTTTAAAATCACTATAGCGCAGCTTAATGGTGACGCTGGCAGTCTGGAGCCCGGCCTGGCGTAATTTCCTGCACAACTCAGCAGCAAATTGGGCGATGAGTTTTTCCAGATAAGCAGTATCATTGATATCCTCGGGGAAGGTTTCTTCCCGTCCCAGAGACTTTCGTTCCTGTTCCGGCTCCAAAGCCCTTTGATCGATTCCATGGGCCAGTTCCCAGAACAAGCGACCCGCTGAACCGATTCTGGCTTCCAGCCATCCGGCTGGCAAGGCTTGAATATCGCCGATGGTTTTTATCCCCAGTTTGTTCAAGCTCTCTTCAGTCTTCTGTCCTACTCCCCAGATCCGCGATACCGGCAATGGTTTTAATACTTCCATTGCCTGACTTTCAGTAATAATACGCAAGCTATCCGGTTTATCCATATCGGAAGCCAATTTGGCCAGGAATTTGTTATAGGAAATACCAATTGAAATAACGAGCCCCAGTTCGGAATAAACCTGCTCCTTGATCAGACGGCCGATTTCTTCCGCACTGCCGTATAGACGGGAACAGCCGCTGATGTCCAGAAAAGCTTCATCAATAGAAAGAACCTCCATGATAGGAGAAAACCGGCTGAGAATGGCAAAGACCTGTCTCGACATTTCCTGATAGCGGGGCATATTGACCGGGAGGAACACGGCCTGAGGGCAAAGCCGGTATGCTTGAGCAGCAGGCATAGCCGATCTTATGCCAAACTTTCTGGCTTCGTAGGAGCAAGTGGATACTACGCCGCGGGAATGCCGGCTTCCACCTACTACAACGGGTTTACCCCGCAGGGAGGGGTTATCCAATTGTTCAACTGAAGCAAAAAAGGCATCCAGATCAGCGTGCAGGATATTCGTAAGTTCTGCCATTGATCGCCCTCCGGAAAAGCAAATATATATTAATTATAGCAGAAGCCAACTGTCCCCTAACCAACTAACCAACTAACCAACCAACTACTAATTCCGCATTTGCCAGGCGACCTTTTGCTTCCCATTGACTTAAATTGCAAAAGCCATTATTATAATAGAACAAATGTTCGTCAAAGAGGAGCCCTTAAACCATGGAGCGGGTTATTTTGCACGCAGATCTCAATAACTTCTATGCTTCAGTAGAGTGCCTGTATAATCCGGAGATACGCAATAAACCGGTGGCGGTATGCGGTGACCCGGAGGCGCGTCACGGGATCGTGTTGGCCAAAAATTATCCGGCCAAAGCCACCGGCATCAAGACCGGGGAAGCCATCTGGCAGGCACGGCAAAAATGCCCCGGGCTAATTGTGATCACGCCTAATTTTCCGCTGTATTTGCGTTTTTCCCGCCTGGCCCGGGGGATCTATGCGGATTATACCGATCAGATCGAACCTTTTGGCCTGGATGAAGCCTGGCTGGATGTGGCCCACAGTGGTATATGCGGAAACGGTATTCAAATCGCCGATGAAATCAGGGAGAGGATTAAGACGGAAATGGGCGTTACTGCATCGGTGGGGGTCAGTTATAATAAAATATTTGCCAAACTGGGCAGTGATATGAAAAAGCCCGATGCTACCACGGTCATTACCAGGGATAATTATAAAGATACTGTCTGGCCCCTGCCGGCTGAGGATCTGCTCTATGTGGGCCGGGCTACCCAGCGCAAGCTTTTCCGCTATGGGATCAAAACTATTGGCGACATTGCCAATGCCAGCCCCCGGTTGCTGCGCTCCATGCTGGGCAAGTGGGGAGAAGTTCTGTGGTCCTTTGCCAATGGGCAGGACGCTTCGCCGGTGACCCGCCTGGGGGAGGAAGGGGTGATCAAAAGCGTGGGCAACAGCATTACCACTCCCCGGGATTTAAGAAATAATAACGATGTGCAGATGATCTTTTATGTTTTAAGTGAAAGCGTGGCAGCACGTATGCGGGAACACGGATTCAAGTGCCGCACGGTCCAGATCCATATCCGGGACAATACCTTGTTCAGCTTTGAAGCCCAGGGGAAGCTTTCTCAGCCCACCAATGTTTCTTCAGCGCTGGCGGAAAAGGCCATGCAGATTTTCTCCGCCAAATATGACTGGGAAAGACCAATCCGCAGTGCGGGGGTACGCGGGTGCGACTTGATACCCGCCCACGGGGAAGAGCAGCTTTCACTGTTCGAAGATGAAGAAAGACGGATGAAACAAGAAAAATTGGAAGAAACGGTGGACGTATTGCGCCGCCGTTTCGGCCATTTTTCCGTGCAGCGGGCGGTGCTGTTAAGGGATGTTGATTTAGGCCTCATCAATCCCAAGGAAGATCATGTGATCCATCCGGTAGCATTTTTTAAGGGAGGGAAATTATCCTGATGAAAGAAAAAAGCTATAATAATCCTAATAAAATATATGTCAGCGTCAAGGCTGTTTTTTATCCCGACGGCGGGTTTAAGCCCATCTCGTTGGTATGGGAAGACGGGCGGGAGTATGAAATAGACCGGGTCACGGATATCCGCCGGGCTGCCAGCCTCAAGGCAGGGGGCACAGGGATCCGCTATACCTGTAAAGTAGCAGGCAAAGAGGTGTATCTTTTCCTGGAAGAAGACCGCTGGTTTATGGAAAGGAAGGGTGGTTAACATGTGCGGCCGTTATTTGATTTCCATGGAAGAAGAAATCATTGAGATGCGGGAAATCATCCGCGAGATCAATCGCCGATATGCCGGCAGACCTGAACTGAGCCAAATGAAAACCGGTGAAATTTTCCCCACCGATATGGTGCCGGTGATTGCCCTGGAAGCAGAAGCGCCCCGGCCCTATATATTTACCTGGGGTTTCCCCCGCTGGCAGGGAAGCGGAGTCATAATCAATGCCCGCCGTGAAACAGCGGCAGAAAAGGGGATGTTCCGCCAGGCTTTGCAGGAGCGGCGCTGTATCATACCGGCCAGTGGTTTTTATGAATGGCGCCATGAGGGAAACAAGAAGTACAAAGACAAATATATCTTCCGCCGGGCTGAAAGCCCCATGCTCTATATGGCCGGGTTATATTCGGTGTATAAAAAGGAAGGTGTCACTATACCGGCCTTTGTGATCCTGACTACTGATGCCAACCGGTGGGTGCAGCCGGTTCATGACCGGATGCCGGTGATCCTGGACGGGGATGAGCAGGAAATGTGGCTTAAGGACGAAATCTTTGCCCGCCATGTCCTGGAGCGGGAAGGCCCTCCGCTGGAAATGATCCGGCAATAAAGCATTTTCTCCCATAAAATAGTAAAGGGCCAACAACTATATAAATAGGTTGGCCCTTCACTCAGGTGTGGTACTGATCACTAAGCAGTACCTCCTTTTTTTATTACCCCGTGTCCTGATTCGATTTGCCGCAAACTCTAGCGTCAGCTTTTGGCCTGCCTGGCAGTTAACCGTAAGGGTGGGGTAACCAGTGGAACAGCTTTGCTATTTCCTGGTAACATCATTATATGTTGACATGCTATGAAAAGCAATCATAGTGATCGTTTTCTTTTTCTTAATCACAGTAGCTGCTACCGCCAGGTTGTGGAAGAATGCTGGAGAAAAACCCGCCGGAGCAAAAACGCACCCGGCGCAATCATAACCGAAAGCCTGGATGGCCCTATCCTTTCGCGACTGCGGCAAAATTTTGACTGAATACTTATCAAACATTGGTGCAAGCTATGGATATAAATTTGCTGCGCAAGGAGGAAAAGCATGCATTCAAATCATAATGAGTTTAAGGGCCATACCAGCTCATACTGGCTGGATTCAGTCAAAGAAACGGAATATCCGAGTCTTCAGGAAGATATCAAGACTGACGTAGTAATAGTGGGCGGCGGTATGGCAGGGATTACCACCGCTTTTCTTTTAAAAGAAAAGGGTTTAAAGGCAGCGGTGTTGGAAGCAGATCGCATTCTGTACGGAACCACCGGGCATACTACTGCAAAAGTAACTTCTCAGCATTCTCTGATCTATGCCCGAATCAAAAATCAAATGGGGGAGGAACTGACCCATCAGTATGCTGATGCCAATGAAAGTGCCATTGATTTGGTTGCCAGCCTGGTCCAGGAACACAAAATTGACTGCGATTTTTCCTGGCAGCCTGCTTATATGTACACCAATGATCCCAAATACATCAAGGATCTGGAAGATGAATATCAGGCGGCATCGGGATTTGGTATCAAAGCTTCCCTGAATGATAGAATTGATACGCCTTTCACCATAAAACGGGCTTTAAAATTTGACCGCCAGGCCCAGTTCCACCCGGTTAAATATCTGCAGGTGCTGGCGGAAAAAATATCGGGTGACGGCAGCGCTATTTATGAAAACACACCGGCAGTAAATATTGATAAAGAAAAGGGACAGGTGATCACCCGCCATGGTCATACCGTTACCGCCGATAAGATTGTGATCGCCAGCCACTACCCTTTCTTTGACGGAGGGGGGCTGTATTTTTCCCGTGTCTATGCTGATAAATCCTATATCATAGGAATTAAAGCGGAAGAAAAATTCCCGGAAGGAATGTATATAAACGCTGAAACTCCTACCCGGTCACTGCGATCCCAAAGATATAAAGACGGGGAAATGATACTGATCGGCGGAGAACACCACAAAACCGGCGACGGAACCAATCTGAACCAGCATTATCAAAATCTGATCGATTTTGCCCATCAGAATTACGAGGTACAGGAAGTGCTGTACCGGTGGTCCACCCAGGATTGCATGACTGCAGACGGATTGCCGTACACCGGGGTCCTGACAGGGAACTGCCCGAATATCTATGTTGCTACCGGATTTGGTAAATGGGGCATGACCAACTCGACAGCTTCTGCGATGATCATCAGCGATTTGATCACTACCGGAGACAGCCCCTGGGCGCCGGTCTATAATCCTTCCCGGTTCAATTTGTCCGCGTTCAAAAAAGTTTTCATTGAAGGCGTGGATTTTACCAAAGAATATATAAGCGGAAAATTCACTAAAGATCCGGAAGATATTGAGCTTGCCAAAGGAGAAGCCAAAGAAGTTTTGATTGACGGTCAACGGGTCGGAGCTTACCGGGATGACCAGGGGGAACTGCATATGGTAGATATAACCTGTACTCACCTGGGCTGTGAACTGAAGTGGAATGATGCGGAAATAAGCTGGGATTGCCCCTGCCACGGGTCCCGGTTCAGTCCGGATGGAGATATCATCGAAGGGCCGGCATTTAATCATTTGCAGGAACCTGGTGCGGGAGAAAATCATGTAGAACTCCGCATTTTTAAATAGAAGAGCGATTAAAAAAGGATAATTGCTTCTGAACCTCAAAAACCAAGCGGCAGTTTAGGCTGCCGCTGGCATATTTTTTCCTGTGTAATACCCGGGTGGTTATTTAGGTACGTAATAACACCGTTTAGGGGAGTCCAGTTTCTCTTCCTTTTTCAGTTTCTTTATGATTTTGTCCACTTCTTTTTTATCCAGGCCTGAAATTTCTGCAACATCCCCGGCGCTTAAAGCGATTCCAGCTTCTTTAAAAGTTTTCATTACAATTTCTTCATTGCTCATGGTCATACTCCTTTCTGCCTGTTTTGATTAAGTTTTCCCTAATATATGCAATCAATGCAGCCCTGTCAAGGATATCGGTATTGCAGCAACAGGATTTATGCTTTGGGTACAGGCAGCAGGTGAAATAAAGGATTTGGCTTATTGGTGAGCGAATATTTTTGGCAAACCGGAACGACAGGAAACGGGGGATCATTATGAATTATTGGTGGCAGTTGAAATATATCCGCCGGCGTCGTGAGATCGTGGGAACCTTTGCCCGTCACGGGCTGGGCTATTTTCTGCAGCGAGCGGGATTGGGTGATCCGGCTATTACTGCCCTGGGCAGCACCCTGCGGCGGGATAATAAAACCGACAGCTATCTTTTAGCGGTAAACCTGCGGGAAGCGCTCATGGAACTGGGGCCGACTTTTGTCAAACTGGGCCAGCTTTTAAGCACCCGTTCTGATATTTTGCCGCCCATCTTCCTTGAAGAACTGGAGAAACTCCAGGACAAAGTGACTCCTATCAGTTATGAAGATATCAAACAAGTTGTAACCGATGAATTAGGCCCCCTGGAAGATACCTTTGCTTTTTTTGACCCTGAACCCCTGGCGGCAGCTTCTATCGGACAGGTCCATCGCGCCACACTTAAAAGCGGCGAAGATGTGATCGTCAAGATCCAGCGCCCGGCCATTGAGGAGATTGTCAGAAATGATCTGGAGATCATCAAAGGCCTGGCGCGGATTTCTGAACGCCGTTCAGCCGAAGCGGCACAAATCGGCGTGAATGACATAGTCGAAGATTTTGCCAAAACGCTGCTGCGGGAACTGGACTATGAGCGGGAAGCCCGTAATACGGAGAAGGTCTTCAATAATTTTGCCGGAGACAAGCGGGTAATCATCCCCCATGTCTACAGGCAATACAGCACCCCGCGGGTTCTCGTCGAAGATTATATCAAAGGATACAAATTAAGTGACATTGAAAATATAGACCGGCAGGGCTGGAGCCGGCGTAAACTCTCGCAGCTTGGGACAGAAGCTTTTCTTTCTCAGATTTTGCTGCATGGCTTTTTCCAGGCTGACCCTCACCCGGGCAATATTCTGGCGGTCAATGAAGATACCATCGCTTTTTTGGATTTCGGCGAAATAGGATATCTGGGGGAAAGACGGCTGATGTTTATCGGTGAACTGCTGATGGCTATCAGTAAAAAGGACCCTTACCGCGCAACATCGGTTTTAAGAGATATGGGCGTTCTGGAGAGAATCGAGAACATCGAAGCCTTTTCAGAGGATCTGGGTGAATTATTGGATGGCTTAATGACAGGTACGATTGGAGATATAGACATAAAAACACTGCGCACCGATGTCATGACTTTGGCCTACAAATACCATCTCAAGATGCCCTCTTATCTTACTTCTTTAATGAAGGCTCTGATCACGGTGGAAGGACTGGGAAAAAAGCTGGATCCTGATTTTAATTTCAGCGAAGTAGCCGGGCCGCTGGCCAAGAAAGTATATGTTGAACGCATGAAGCCTCAGAGCATCGTCCGCTATATCCAGAACCATTATTACCAGGATATCAAGCCCTTGAAAGAACTGCCCATGAATTTCAACCAACTGCTGAAAAAGACTGGTGATGGCCGGCTGACAGTAAAACTGGAAATGGAGCTGACCCCCAGGGCTAATCGCAAGATCACGCAGCTGGTGAGCCGCCTGGGTTTTGCGGTAATTACCACCGGTGCGTTGATCGGTTCTGCTCTGGTATTACAGACCAACCATTCCCAAAGGGTTGAAGAATTCGCTTTTCTTGGCATCATCGGATTTTCAGCGGGAATTATCGGATTGATTGTGTTTTTGATCAGTTCACTGAGAAATTAGCAGTGATTACCTGCCGGTGATTTTAAGCAGCGCCCTTATTTTACCCAGGATCCCTTTGCCTACCATCTGTGGGGCAGCCCTGAGGATGCGCTGCACTAACAGCAAAATATCCTCTTCCCCTGCCCAGTGCCGCCTGATCAAGTCCGGATCCGTTTTGTTGAACAGGATGTCAATGACCAGTGCGGTTATCACGATATCATCTGTAAAGCCCAGCGGGCCAAGGAACATTTCCGGGATCAGATCTACCGGGCTTATGAAATATGCCAGGGCTACTCCTAATTTCGCCTTGTTTTTCAGTGGCATTTCCGGATCCCGAATCAGCTTATACAAAAGGTAAAAAAGATCCGGAACGATTAAAATATACTCTGCCCATTTGTTCTTCTGCCCTTCAGGTGACCCTGCCCACTGCACGATTTTCTCACGCAGCTTATAGTAAAAACTTAATTGCTCATCATCCATAGCCATACTCCTCTGCTTATATTGCCATCAATTTTATCATACCGGTTTTCCTGACTTTTGGCTATTTTATGCAGCAAAGTCAAGCTTTAAACCTGGTTCACCAATGATGTAAGGATACTGGCTTCCTCCACATCACATGCGCGACCGGTCCTCTGCTGATGCACACGGGCAGACAGGGTCGTCTGCCCCTACCCTGCATGAGCTTGATGCATTGCTAACCAGCCTGGGCTACAGAGTCGCCGCCCCCTACCATCGCTTGACAATTGTTCAACCATTGCTTAACTATCGTTTAACGATCGCCTGCTTCCAACTTTCCACTAACCAACTAACCAACTAGCCAACTGATAATAGTTATGGTTTGAAGATAAAATATATGGTTAAATGATGGAAAGCAGACTGCACCTTTAGAAAGAGGGAATAACATGGACATCACCAAAGAAAAGGAATTAAGAGTTTTTGAACAGGGTAAATGGTCGATTCGCAAAGATCAGCTGGTGATAGAAGCCACCCTTAAGATTATCTTAAACGGGATCGAACTGGTAAATATAGCTTGTTCCCCGAAAGATACCATCCAACTGGCGATAGGTTATCTGCTCAGTGAAGGGTACCTGGAATCACCCGCAGATATAAGGTCCATCAATAATGACGATCCTTGCTGCATACAGGTTGAAACCGGATCAGAAATTGATCTATCCGGCGATTCCATCAGAATCAATACCTGCCTGGGGAGGGGGCGGACCAATGCCTCTTTGCAGCCTTTGCCGGCGGAGGCCGAACCGGTTTGTTATTCTCCGGCCCATTTACTTAAGGTCATCAATGAACTTGATGCGACTTCCTATACTTTTCAGCAGACTGGAGGAGTTCATAGTGCGGGGCTGGCAGACAACCGGCAGCTGCTCTTTCGTTATGAAGACATCGGCCGTCATAATGCGGTTGACAAAGTGATCGGTCAGGCTTTTTTGCAGCAGATCGACCTCAGTGATAAATGCCTGCTCTTAAGCGGGCGGATCGCAGCAGAGATTTTGATGAAAACTGCCCGCAACGGAATACCGCTCATTTTGTCCCGCTCGGCACCTACCATGATGGCGGTGGAAACAGCTGAAAAATTGGGATTGACCGTGGTCGGATTTGCCCGCGGGCAGCGGTTTAATCTTTATTGCCAGAGTGAACGGATCAGGTTTGACTGATCACATGGGAGATGGGACAAATAAGGAAATAAGGTGAAGATGATGAAAGCATTGGTTTTAGCCGAAAAACCCAGCGTAGGCCGTGAAATTGCACGGGTACTGAAATGCCAGTCAAAAGGTCAGGGTTATATTGAAGGTCCTGACTATATCGTTACCTGGGCATTGGGCCATTTAGTTACGTTATGCGAACCCCATGAATATGATGAGAAGTACAAACAGTGGCGCCTGGAAGATTTGCCGATGCTGCCTGAGAAGATGAAACTAAAGACCATTAAGCAAACCAGCCATCAATATCGGATCGTCAAAGGCCTGATGGGCCGCAAAGATGTAAGTGAACTCATCATTGCCACTGATGCAGGCCGGGAAGGGGAACTGGTGGCACGCTGGATTATTGAAAAAGCCAACTTCCGCAAACCATTAAAACGTCTGTGGATTTCCTCTCAGACCGACGGTGCCATCAGGGAAGGGTTCGCCAGGCTTAAACCGGGTGCGGAGTATAACAATTTGTATGCGGCAGCTGTTTGCCGGGCGGAAGCGGATTGGCTGATCGGCTTGAATGTGACCCGGGCCCTGGCGTGCAAATATAATGCTCAGTTGACTGCCGGTCGGGTGCAGACACCTACCCTGGCTTTGATTGTTAATCGGGAAAAAGAGATACAGTCCTTTAAGCCCGTTGACTACTGGACACTGCGAGCCGATTTTGGCGATTATTTCGGCGACTGGAGGGATAAAAAAGGGCAAGGCCGCATTTTTAATGAGACCCAGGCCAGGGATATAGCCGCCCGTTTACAGGGAAAGAGCGGAATCATCACCGTGATGAACATCAGCAGTAAAAGCGAAGCGCCGCCTTTGGCTTATGATTTGACCGAACTGCAGAGGGATGCGAACCGGAGCCTGAATTTTTCAGCACAAATGACCTTGTCTGTCCTGCAGGATCTCTATGAAAAACATAAAATCGTCAGCTATCCCCGAACGGATTCAAGATATATCAGTACTGACATCGTTCCCACTTTGCCGGCTCGTTTAAAAGCGATGGGAGTCGGACCTTATGCGGAATTTGCCAGAGTGCTGCTGCAGAAACCATTAAATCCCGGCAAACGCCTGGTGGATAACAGCAAAGTGACTGATCATCATGCGATTATTCCTACCGAACAACCTTTAAACCTGGCCGCATTATCAGTGGAAGAGAAAAAACTTTATGATTTGATCGCCAGGCGGTTTCTGGCGGTTTTATATCCGCCTCATCTTTATGAACAGGTGACTCTGGTTACTGTAGTGGATCAGGAAGAATTCCATTCCCGGGGCAGGCGCACCAAAGATCCGGGCTGGAAAGCGGTTGCCAGGGTGATGGCTGAAAAAACTGATAAAGAAGAGGAAGAAATCCCTGAACAAAACTTGACCGATCAAAAGAAAGGCGACCATAAGGAACTGAAATCAGTCAGAGTCAATAAAGCGAAAACCAATCCGCCGCCTCGATATACTGAGGCTAGTTTGCTGACTGCCATGGAATCCCCGGGGAAATATATCGAGGATGAAGAATTGCGCGAGTCCATCAAGGGGAGGGGCTTGGGGACGCCCGCTACCCGGGCGGAAATCATCGAGAAACTGATCAATTCCTTTTATATCGAACGCCAGGGAAAATCCCTGGTGCCCACTGACAAGGGCATTCAATTGATCACGCTGGCACCGGATTCCCTACGGTCACCGGAAATGACTGCTGATTGGGAACAGCGTTTAAACCATATCGCCAGCGGCAAAGGCAGCCGCAGGGAATTCATTGCCGATATCCGCAGCAGTGCTCTGGAAATGGTGCAAAAGGTGATTGCTGATGAAGCCAGCTATAAGGCGACCAATGTCAGCCGCAGCAAATGTCCCTCCTGCGGGAAAAATATGCTGCTGGTCAATGGAAAAAAAGGGAAAATGCTGGTTTGTCCGGATCGAAGCTGCGGGCACCGCCAACCGGAAAAGGCCAAAGATACAGATCTGTTTAGCAAGGGGCGTGGCAGCAACCGTTATGATCAGCAATTGATCGCCAGATATAGTGATAAGGAAGAGATCGGAACCAATCTGGGCGATGTCTTTAAAGCGGCAATGGCTAAAAAAGAACAACAATCCCCGGATAAAAAATAGCTGTATGTATAATGACCGGCAGCCCAGGCTGCCGGTCATTTGGTTTTGATTCCGCTTAATGCAGGCTGTTTTTTAACGGCCTGCTGTGGTTTTATTTATTTTTAATGCTTTTTCGCACAGAGTATTTGCTGATGCAGATGGCGTCTTCATCCAAATAGGCTATTTCCGGAACGGGATTTTTCACATTATCACCGGAGGAGCGGGATATTTTATCGGCTATGCGGATCTGACTGGGAGCCAGATTCAGTGCAAATACCACACTGTCCTTCCGGCCAAAGCACCCGGCATGAGCGATCCCTGCCAGTTTACCCAATACGATTATGTCACCCCCGGCAGTTATTTCAGCGCTTTCATTCACATCTCCCCAGACCACCAGACAACCGTCAGCGTGTACTTTTTGTCCGCTGCGGATATGACGATGAATAAAAACATCCTGTCCGGCCGGCGGTTCAGGAAGGTGCCTGCTCTTGGCGGTTTCGGTTTTGGAGACAGTCTTTTCCGGTTCGTTATTATTTAAAATCAGGCCGTTTTCCAGACATAATTTTTGCAGAGCAGCGATTTCCTGATGGGAAAGATCCTTTAAACCTTCTCCTCTGAAGTAAACGGTAGAGCCGGCAAAAAGAGCATTGTTCTGCGCTAAATGGCTGGAAAGATAAGTCAGGTATTCGGTGCAGGTTCCCGGTCCGAAAACGAAAACCAGGTTGCCGTTGATTCCTTTAATTTTAATCATGCAGCAAATTACCTTCCTTTGATCGGTATATTTATGTCAAGGGCAGCATTGCGCCCTTCACTGACCACATTCACTTCAGGAGTGCCATCGATATCGAAATGGCGGGCAATGACCTGGATGATTTCTGTTTTCAGTTGATTGATGACCTCGGAGGAAACATTCATCCGGTCATGGGTTAAAACCACGCGCAAACGTTCATTGGCCTGATTACGGCTGGTAGGTTCGGATTGAAAGAGTCTTTTAATTAATTCAAACATTTTACTGCCTCCTCCTTACATCGTGGAAAAAAATTTGCGTCCAAACGTTTTCAGCTTCTGCAACACAGATTCTTCCTGAAAGGTAGGTATTTCAACTTCTTTGCCGCTTATGCGCATGGCGATATTATTCAAGGCGGCGGCTGCCGCAGATTTCTCGTTTAATATGATGGGTTCCCCTTTGTTAGTGGATATCACCACGTTTTTATCCTCGGGGATCACTCCTAAGAGGTCGATGGATAAGTGCTCAACCAGGTCATCGATGGAGAGCATGTTGCCGTCTTTTACCATTTCCGGCCGCAGACGATTTACCACCAGGCCGATATCATCATCATCAAACTGGGCAGAAAGCAGCATGCCGATAATACGGTCAGCATCCCTCACGGCTGAAATTTCAGGATTGGTGACCACAATTGCCTGATCAGCAGCGGCAATGGCGTTTTGAAAGCCTTGTTCAATGCCGGCAGGACAGTCAATAAATATAAAATCATAATCAGGTCTAAGCTGCTCACACACATCTTTTACCTGTTCCGGGGTAATGTCAGCTTTGTTTCTGGTCTGGGCGGCAGGCAGCATATGTAAACAGGGAAATCGTTTGTCTTTGACCATCGCTTTTTTTAGTTCGATTTCTCCTTCAATCACCTGGACAATATCATAGATAACCCGGTTTTCCAGGCCCAGCAGGAGATCCAGTTTTTTCAGTCCGATATCCAGATCCAGTACCGCTACTTTATAACCAACCCTGGCTAAAGCAGAACTGACATTGGCGACAGTAGTGGTTTTGCCCACTCCGCCTTTACCAGACGTTACCACGATTACCTTGCTTTCCGGCAGCTTTTTATCCATTTTTCACGATCCTCCCCAATTTAGACATAATTACAGGACATAATTAGACATCTATTTTTATATTGTAAAGCAAATAATAATGTTTATAAACTCCTAATTAAGGTAAAAAAAGAATTGACAAAGAAAAAATCCCAGAAACTGTACATGAGCCCGGGGCGGGCTCATGTGGAGAGGGAATGTGATGGAATATTAACTATATGTTTGGGGGTGAAGGTTAATATTATTATGCCATGGAAAATACGTTTTGACAATAGTCTGAATATTAAAAATATTAATTTTTATAAAAAATATTTTTACATACTTCGACACAGAATATTTGATTTCATCATTTGAGCGACGCCTTTATAGAAATACATCAATATTTTGGCAGTAACCGTGGTCTATAAAGGCAATTTCCCCGAACGGATACTTGTAAAATAAAGTGAAAGAGTAATACTCTTTATAATGTATAAAAAGAAAAATCAATAAGAGGGCATGATTATGAAGGGGTTATTCAATACAATCGGATTGGTTATCGGCGGCATAATTTTGTTTTTCGTTTTTTTTGCCGTTGGAGCAACCATTACTAATGTCACACCGAAAATCCTTCTTTATGCAACCGGTATCAATGATTGGGAATACCAGCCACGCGGGCAGACAGTAGTATATTACAGCGATGGGCAGGAGATGACCCGGCTTGGTTATCAGCGTATTTACAGCGAAGATTTCCCGCAATTTATAAAAGAAGCTGTAGTTGCCGTTGAAGACCGGCGTTTCTACCAACATGCCGGTTTTGATGCGAAAGGGATCGGCCGCGCTATATGGGTCAATCTCAAAGCTGGATCCAAAGCGGAAGGCGGCAGTACGATAACCCAGCAGCTGGCCAGAACACTGTTTCTAGGCAATGAGAAAACCTATACCCGCAAGATCAAAGAGGTGCTGGTGGCCACAGCCATAGAAGAAAAATATAGTAAAGACGCAATTTTAAATATGTATCTGAATGAAGTGTTTATGGGACGAGGTTCATCAGGGATCGCCACGGCAGCGCGGCTCTATTTCAATAAGAATGTAATGGAGCTCAATGAGGCTGAAATGTCTTTATTGGCAGGGATGATCCAGTCGCCGGAGTTTTACTCACCGGATACCAATTATACCGGCCTGAAACAGAGACAGGAGACAGTTCTTGATTCCCTGGTGGAACAAGGTATCATTGATCAGGCCCGGGCAGAAGAGATCCAAAACCGGACGGTTTATTTCCGCCCTTATAAACCGGAGTACGGAAAACACCCCTATTTGATCACCTATTTAACCTATCTGCTGGAGAAACAATTGGGAGCAAAATACCTCTATATGGGGGGACTAAGTATTCATACCACTGTTGACCGTCATATGCAGAATGCAGCTGAAAATACGGTGGCATCCCATGTAAAATCTCTGGGTTACCGTGGCATTGCCGCCAGAGATGCCGCGCTGGTCTCAGTTGAGCCTGCCACAGGTGCCATCAGAGCCTATGTGGGCGGCGTCGATTTTGAACGGAATCAGATCAATATGGCCAATCAGCCGCGCCAGCCGGGATCTGCCATTAAACCATTATATTATGCAGGAGCTTTAAATGAAGGCATCATTTATCCTGATACCAAAATAAATAATAAACCCCGCCGGTTTGGTGATTACCAGCCGGAGAACGATTCTGCTTCGTCGCCGGCAGCAACCGACATGCGTTCTGCCTTGATCAATTCTTACAATGTGGCATCGGTGGAAATTCTAAACCTGCTGGGGGTGGATGAAGGGGTTGATTATATTGAAAATTTTGGTGTGACCACCATTACGGATGCAGATAAAAACCTGACACTTGCTCTGGGAGGAATGAGCAAGGGCATATCACCACTGCAAATGGCGGCGGCCTTTGCGGTGTTTCCCAACCAGGGGGTATATCAGGAACCTTATCTGGTCCAGACCATAACGGATGTCAATGACCGAATAATCTATAAGTCTGAGCAGGAAAACCATCGCGTCATTACCAGAACAGTAGCCGGACTTATGACTGATATTTTGCAGCAGGCAGTACGTTACGGCACCGGTACCAGTGCTGCCATAGCCATCACCAGTGCCGGTAAGACAGGTACAACCACTGACAGCCGGGATTTGTGGTATGTTGGTTATATAGATGAACTGGCCACGGCTGTTTGGGTAGGCAACAGTGATAATACACCGGTTACGGGTTACCGCAGCTATGGAGGCGCAGTTGCCGCACCGATCTGGCGTGATTATATGAATAAACTTTTTTACAACAACCGGCTGCAACAAAAACCAGTGCCGCAGGAAGTGGCAGAACCGGAGGTTGAAGAAGAGGAAGCGACAGAAGAGATCCCGGAAGAAAATCAGGAGACGCCAGAGGAAACCGAAGAAAACCCGGCACAGCCACCCGGCAGCACTGAACCTGGAATTCCGGGTGAGTCTGACCAGGCGGAAGAAGAACCGCCTGCGGAGGAAACAGAGTCCAATACTGATCAATTTGCAGAAGGACTGTTCACACCGGAAGCAGTTGGCTTCTAAAGCATATTTTTATCATCGGCATTTGGTATAATAAATGGAAGTTTAAAAAAGTGAGGAAATATCTAATGCGCTATGAAGGCAATATATTCAGGCCATTCAGTGAAGCCAACAGTTATCTGCTGCAATGCACCATTGGCTGTTCCCATAATAAATGTACTTTTTGCGGTATGTATAAGGACAAAAAATATCGTTTACGCAGTCTGGCTGAAATCAAAGAAGATATCAAAATGGCCGGGGATTACTATCATGACGTGGAAAAAGTGTTCCTGTGCGATGGAGATGCCATCGCTATCGAAACAGAAATACTGCTGGAGATCCTGGATGAGTTATTCCGCACTTTCCCTTCATTAAGGCATGTCGGTACCTATGCCGGACCGATCAGTACCCTGAATAAAAGTATTTCAGAACTGACTGCGCTTAGAGCGGCAGGACTCACCAAAGCTTATCTGGGAGTAGAAACCGGAGATGAACAGTTGCTGCAGGATATCAAAAAAGGGGTCAGTTACAGCCAAATGTTGGAGGCCGGGCAAAATCTGATCATGGCCGGAATGAATTTATCTGCTATGGTTTTACTGGGATTGGCAGGACCGGGACCCAGATCAACAGAACATGCACTGGCTACGGCTAAATTGTGCAGTGAGATGAGACCGCAATATCTGGCAGCCCTCACTGTAACACCAGTGCCGGGAACCAAACTGTACCAGCAGGTGCAAAACGGCGTTTTTAAATTACTTACTCCCATGGAAACATTAATGGAGATGAAGGTATTAATTGAGAACATAAAAGTAGACAAACTGAAATTCGTTGGTACTCATGCCTCCAACTACTTGCCGGTGACCGGTGAAATACCAAAAGATCAACAGAAAATGCTGGATTTGATCGATTATGCTTTGAGAACACAAGATCCGCGCGTCTTAAGAAATGAGAAAATGCGAGGACTATAAACCGATAGAAGTCATGATCACATCTTGTCCCACCAGTTGTTGCTATTAAATAAAAATACACCAATAACAGCAGCTATTAAACCTACCCCAAGACATATTAACAAAACTAATGCCAGAACATCACTTTCCTGCATAAACCATTCACCTCATTATCCCCCTATACTAATAATAGCTAAATCCAGTCAATTGGTCAATTTTTTTAGCGTCTCTCAGGTTGCCGGCAGCAGTTATTTTCTCAGATTGTCAACAAATCACTTCTGCCTGCTTAATATAGAGCAGGGAGAGGTGATATTATGAGACGATTTGGTCATGGTACTGGTGCAGTTTATAATCAAACCCTGTCGGAAAAACCATGGGCACCGCCAGGTGTGTCACTGATCGCTGCACGCAAAATGTGGCCTGTTACAAAGGGAGAACAGGTGGTTGTGGCAGTGTTGGATACCGGTATCGATTATACCCATCCGGATTTGGCCGGGAATGTAATTGATGGTAAAAGCATGATTGCGGGAGAAAAAGATTATCTTGATGAAAATGGGCATGGCACTCATGTGGCAGGGACGATCGCTGCCAATGGAAAATTGCTGGGTGTCGCTCCCCATGCCAAATTGCTGGCAGTCAAAGTGCTGGATAAAGACGGCGCCGGCAGTTATGCCAGCATCAGCCAGGGCATAGCCTGGGCTCGCAAATGGCAGGGCCCAAAAGGGGAAAAGGTAAATGTGATCAATATGAGTTTGGGGGGGCCGGTACCGGATAACAGTATGCATAAAGAAATTGTGCAGGCGGTTCAGGATGGCATATCGGTAGTATGTGCTGCAGGCAATTCGGGTGACGGTGATCCGAATACGCCGGAGTTGTCCTTCCCGGCTTATTATGAGGAAAGCCTTGCCGTGGGAGCGGTTGATCTGCAGATGGGGCTTGCCAACTTCAGCAACTCCAACGAGCATATCGATATTGTAGCTCCGGGAGTAGCCACTTACTCCACTTATCCTGATAACAGGTATGTGGAACTGTCCGGCACATCCATGGCAGCCCCCCACATAAGCGGTGCTCTGGCCCTGATTTATTCGCGGTTTTTCAAAAGATTTGGTATGTATCCGACACCGGAACAAATCAAAAACCTTTTGCATTACCAGGCGATCGATCTGGAAATAGAAGGCTTCGACAATTTATCAGGCTATGGTTTATTCAGTTTCAACATCGATGGCGGCAAATCGATACAGCTTTTCTTAAATCAGAAGACATATCAGGTCAATACCCAGGAGAAAATTTTGACCAGCGCCCCATTTGTTAATAATGACATCCCTTGTGGTTCAGTCTGCGAGATAAGCGAGATATTGGCAACAGATGCTTTGTATGTCCCAGCCGGCCAGCATCAGCAGGGAAAAATTCTGATCTGGAGTTAATCATTTCCTTAGCCTCTCTGCGAAAAAAAAAGGAAATGTATTTGGATTTGTAGAATAATAGTTATAGATACGTTGGATGTATAATAGTTTCAGTAGAGGGGATGGTTTTAGATGGCGGATAAATTGCATATATTTGCTGTATCAGATTCAGTTGGGGAAACTGCTGAAAAAATAGCAGTTGCATCTGTACTGCAATTTCCCATAGAAAGAAGTATTACTCGTTTTTCGAGGGTGACGAAAGAAGAGCAAATCGTTAGAATTGTTGAACAAGCGGTTAAGGAAAATGCAATCATAATATATACCATAGTAAAACCTGAATTAAGCAGGTTTCTGGACGAAAAAGCCGGCGATAATGGAATTGTTGCAGTAAATGTTCTGGCTCCTTTGTTCAATGCGATCCAGAAAAAAACCGGATTAAATCCCCAGGGGATAACCGGTCTCACACACAAAATGGATGAACAGTATTTTAACCGGATGACAGCAATCGAATTCACCCTGGATCATGATAATGGACAGAACCTGGATACCATACATGAAGCGGATCTGATCATATTCGGACTGCCCCGGACTTCCAAGACGCCATTATCAATGCATCTGGCCAACCTTGGGATCAAAGTGGCCAATTATCCGATTATGCTGAATACTGAAATTCCGGAAGAGATCATGGCGCTGCAAGGGAAAGTCCCTATGGTAGGTCTGACCATTGATATGGAGACCTTGCTCAATCTGAGGCGGGAAAGAATGCGCAGCTTCGATCTGCCGGAAGATTTTGAAACCATCGATGATCTGGTGGCGGAAGAAATTGATAACGCTTACCGGATTTTTGCCCGGCTGAAATGCCTGGTCATCGATGTTACCGTGGAAAATATTGAAGAAGTCGGCAACACCATAACCCATAAGTTTAATCTGCCGCTGCGGGTGACCCATCACAGATTTTAATGTGCTTGAAATAAGCTTTCAAGAAACCTATAACCATATAAAACGGGGCATGTCCCCGTTTTTTATTGGAAGGAGAAGCGCTATGCCTTTTGTTTATATTTTAGAATGCAGTGACAAAACTTTATATACCGGTTATGCATTGGATATAGAAAAGAGGCTTAAGCAGCATAATCAGGGGCTGGCCAGCAAATATACCCGGGCCAGGCTGCCGGTCAAATGTGTTTACCAGGAAGAAAAAGAAAGCGTCAGTGCAGCTTTGAAAAGAGAAATGGAAATTAAAAAAATGACCAGAGAACAAAAACTCGATCTGATTAAAAGTTGCGATTAAACTTTTACATAAACCGACTATATGCAGGAGACAATAAATTAAGCGGTATATAGGAGGTGGTTTAATTGCAGGTAAAAAAAGGACAGATCGTCGATAAAGGAGCCATCATCAAACAAGGTGAATTCAGCAGGGAAGAATATGAAGGGTTGATAGCGGCATCGGATACGGAAAATGGAATCTATAATATCGCCTTACAACTAAGTGAAAATACAGTATTGATTGTTGACCAGGTCAAAGACAGCCAGGTGCATGACCGTTATCACCAGTTAACTTCCCAGATCCAGGATATGCAAAAGCAGCACCAGAATGATGGAAAAAGTTTTATGTGATTGATAGGAGGAAACAAAACATGGGCGATAGAGTCAGCTACGAAACTCCTATCATGAGTATGGATGAATTCAATATCGGACTGCTGGAAAAAGACCAGATCCATGGGTTGATGATCCGCTCCGATGAAAATGGTTACTATACCATTGGTATTCAAATCAATGACACCGAAGTGCTAAAAGTTGATTCAGCTGCGGAAGATGATGCAGTGAAAAAAATGCAATACTGGGCTGAAAGAGTTTCCTCTATCCAGGAAATGTATAAAGAACGCCAACCACATCTGGATAAATTCGGGGGAGAATGATCTCCCCCAGTATTTAAAAACCAAAATCATTGTTATACTACCAGCCCCGCCAGGTCATTGAGTACGGTGAATGGCGGGACTTTCTAATCTCCAATTTTTATCCGGCTGCAAATCGGCATTGTACGAATGCGGACAATATCCTGTCTTATCTTTTTCGAAAGACATAACTCACTTTCTTCCGTATATAATTGTTTTGAGGAGGGATTTAAGTTATGGATTTGGCTGATTTTATAAAATTTCCCCTGTCAGACAAGGATTGGGTTAAGAAAATAATCATTGGCTGTGTGGTATCACTGGTGCCGGTATTGAATCTGCTTACTCTAGGGTATTTTTTAAATTGTCTGCAACTGGGGATGCAGGGCCGGACCCAATTACCGGAATGGGAGGACTGGGGAGAACTCTTTAAGGATGGTTTTTTTGCCCTGCTGATCATTGTTTTTTATCTGGCCGTTCCTATCATCCTTTTTCCCGTATTAAGCTTTATACCTATCATTGGAACCATTATTGCCTCGATACTATTGTTGCTGGCCGGATTAATGCTGCCTGCCGCATTGGCAAGCTACAGTTTCAGACGCAATTTCGAAGATGTTTTAAAGATCAAACTTATATTTGAACAGACCATGGCAGTGATGCAGTATTATTTGCCTGCCTATGTGACCATGGTAGTAGTTGGTTCATTCAGTATTCTGATCATGTCCTTTCTGCCGGTGGTATCATTTATCGGAGTTTTGCTGCTGTTTTATGCATCTGTGGTTTTTTTCAATCTGGTGGGACAATTGTTCCATCGGTATAACTAAAATTTTCTTTATTGATTCTCAGTTGATTTTTTGCTATTATATTACATGCGCGTCGGGATGTGGCTCAGCTTGGTAGAGCGCCTGGTTCGGGACCAGGAGGCCGCAGGTTCAAATCCTGTCATCCCGACCATTTCGAATAAAAAAAGCCCAATTCGGGCTTTTCTTTTTTTAATGAGCTGATTTTGAAGTAAAAAACCATTGATAGTATCAACAACTTATTTGGGTCGAAAGTACCTATAGAGACCCGGCATAATTGATTTGAGAGCTTTTATGCAGAACTGCAAATCGGTATGCTGGTGATGGAGTGGTTTAATCATGCTGCCCGGAGTAATAAAGGGAATTGGTCAATCTTAGAAATGGAAATTCATTCGCAGAGATGAAAATTATTTTTACTGATAATAGGTAAGATCTATATGAAATGGGATATGCTATACTTTATATGTAGATGGTGTAATGAACATAATAGAAAGGATGATTTCTATGCAACTTAGTGCCCGCAACGCTTTAAAAGGGAAAGTCGTAAAAGTAGTACAAGGAGCAGTGAATTGCGAAATTCATATCGAACTGGCCGGAGGAGAGACGATCGTATCCGTTATTACCAAGGAATCTGCTGAAAAGATGGGCCTTGCATCCGGCAAGGAGGCCTATGCCGTAATAAAAGCTTCCAATGTTATGGTAGCCATTGATTAAATCCGATATTATAAGCGGGATCATTGATGAACTGGTTTTTGGTTCACCAATATCCCGCTTTTTTTATGCTCGGGTATTATTGAGGATCAATTTTGCTTTTACGTTTATTTCTTATTGCGCGGACGATAAAATATATAACTGCCAGTACCGCCAGCCAGGGCAGGAGGGTAACCAGAAAGACGATCAGGTTACTGCCAAAATCGATCAGGCTGTTAATACTGTTGATCAGTCCTTGCCAGGCTTTGCCGGTGGTGCCTTGAGGGGCTTTGATCTGGCCGGGGACCGCTTGTGTCAGGTTTATATTAATGGTGCTGAATGAGGTAGCATTGGTCAAGTATTGCAGCCGCCCTTTGAGAACTTCAATATCGCTGCGTACTTTGGCCAGTTCATTTTCGATGGCTACGATATCTGTGATACTGGCAGCTTTATCCAGCAAAGCGATGAGCCGGGTTTCTTTTGCTTCCAGTACTGTAAGTCTTGCCTGGGAATCATAGTACTCTTCCGTCACATCTTCGGTATAGGTATCATGGTTGACCACTTCACCGAGTTCATTAATGGAGTGGACCGCTTCATTTAATTTTTCCCGGGGTATTTTGACCGTCAGTGATGCCCGGAAATGGTTTTCTTCTTCCTTGTAAATGCTGCTGTTCACTATGTAGCCGCCTTTTTGGCCGGTCAGTGCAATAATTTTATCCATCACCGACTGTACATCATCGACCTGCATTCTAAGATCGACATTCTGGATGATTTTCCTTTCCACATCATTGGGGATGGCTGGAGTAGTTCCCATCCCACCGTCCTGGTCCCGGGCCACTTCTGACTGACTGGTGCTCTTCTGACTTACATAATCCGCAGTGCTCTTGTTGCTGCTGCCGCAGCCTGTCGCGATCTGCAACGCCAGAATCAGAAGCAATACCGCAGTAATTAAGGATACTTTCCTGCTGCGGGTAAACATGCTTTTAAACATTATGACATCATCCCCCTTGTCAATGATTTATCAATTATTACATAGAATCTTTGCTGATTTTGCTTGTTAACCAATTATACAATAATTCAATATTTTTCTTGCAAATTGACTGGAGTTTTCCATTGGCTCATCACACAGATGTTTTATTGAGGATTTGTCAACATATAAATTAATACCGGGAAGGTATATAATCAAATCAAGAAAGTTCTGAATACTCTCAAAGGTGTTGTTTTTGAAAGCATGAATAATGGGAGGAGAGCAATAGAAATAAAGTGGTATGGAACTGCTGCTGTTTCTATGACTTCTGCGGATGAAAGGATTCTCTTTGACCCGTTTTTTTCACTCAACAACCCGGAAAAATACATCTCAATGCAGGAAATTTTAGATACCAGGCATATTTTTATCACCCACGGCCATTTTGATCATACCTTGCATGTTCCGGAACTGCTGAAAGCAGGTCAGGCAAAAGTTTACTGTCATGAGATCGTGGCTGCAAAATTAAAAAAGCAGAACGTGGCTGCTGAGCGCATCGTCTGTATAAAGCCCGGAGATATCATTGAACTGGAGAATTTCGAGATCATGGTTTTTCCCGGCGAACATATTTCTTTTGACCGGCGACTGATCATACAGACCTTGTTTAACCGGCGTGTTTTTAAGTGGATGAAAAACCTGGGGAAGATCATCAACGGATTCTTGCATTATCCCAAAGGACAGGTACTCATCTACAATATCAAAGCTGAAGGAAAGCAAATCCTTCATTTGGGTAGTTTGGGAATGTGTTTTACTGAAATGTATCCGGAAGCGGTGGACCTGATGACGCTGCCTTTTCAGGGCCGGTCGGATATGGAAGAGTATGCCCTTCATTTTATCAGGCGTATTAAACCGCACGCCGTTTTTCTTCAGCATTTCGATGATTCATTTCCGCCGGTTTCAAGCGAGGTGGATACCACCCGGTTCCAGCGCATTATGGCTGATTTGTTTCCTGATATAAAAATAATCAAGCCGGATCCTATGAAAAGTTTGCAGTTAAATCCAAAGTAAACAAGGAAAAAGATCATAAATGAGTCGACCAGATTGCGGGTTTCAAGAAGGAGGAGGGGAAGTTAAAAGCAGATGCCAGGTTTGCGTATGCTGCCGGAGGTATTATACAATATCAACCAAGGGGACTAGCATTAGCCAAATATATTTTGTATAATACCCGTACAGGGTATAAAAAGGAATAAAGGAGGGAAATCATGCCGGCATTGAAAATCAAAGAGGATATTTTTTTCGTGGGAGTTCAAAACCCGGATCTGAGAATATTTGATATTGTTATGGTCACCGAATATGGAACCAGTTATAACGCTTATCTGGTCAAAGGGCAGGACAAGACTGTATTGATTGAAACAGTCAAGGAGAAATTCTTCGACGAATACCTGCAGAAGATCCAGGAAGTGGTTAAATTAAGTGAGATCGACTATTTGATTATGAATCATACCGAACCTGACCATGCAGGTTCCGTTGAAATGCTGCTGGACAAGATCCCGGGACTGACGGTGCTGGGCAGCGCAACTGCTTTGGACTTTCTTAAGGAAATCGCCAACCGTACATTTAAATCCCGGGCGGTGGAACATGGTGAAGAACTGGATCTGGGCGGCAGGACACTGCGTTTTATCAGTGCCCCATTCCTGCATTGGCCGGATTCCATGTATACTTATGCAGTAGAAGACAAGGTTTTATTTACCTGTGATTCTTTTGGCAGCCATTATGCTGATGAAAGGGTTTTCAATGATATCATCGGCGGGGATTTTTATGATTCCTACAAGTATTACTTTGACATGATCATGGGCCCGTTCAAGCCATATGTGCAGGAAGCTCTTGAAAAAATCAAAGATCTGCCGATTGAAATTATCTGTCCCGGTCATGGTCCGGTTTTGCGTGAAAAGCTGGATTATTACATGAACCTGTATAAGGAATGGTCTGCACCCCCGGTAAAGCAGCACGATAAACCCGTAATCATCATGGCTTACGTGAGTGCCTATGGATATACCGCCACTTTGGCCGATGCCATTGCAGAAGGGATCACTGCGATGGGGGATTTCGAGCTGAAACAGTATGACCTGGTTTATACACCGGTTGAAGAAGTACTGCCGGAAATATTATATGCAGACGGGTTATTGGTCGGGTCACCGACTCTTAATGGTGATGCCCTGCCGCCTATATGGCAGTTGATCACTTCTCTGTCACCTATCATTCATGCCGGTAAAACCGCCATGGCTTTTGGCGCTTATGGCTGGAGCGGGGAAGCAGTGCCGGCGATCGAAAACCGTCTGCGTTCTTTGCGTATGCAGGTTTTGCCTGGTTTGAAAGTGAGATTCAAACCTTCCCAGCGCAGTCTGGACGA
This sequence comes from Syntrophomonas sp. UBA1368, assembly GCA_002305965.1. Lineage (GTDB taxonomy): Bacteria > Bacillota > Syntrophomonadia > Syntrophomonadales > Syntrophomonadaceae > UBA1368. Next base: position 50,478 of record DBRM01000079.1, on the reverse strand, counting down.
TGCATTTACTGCCGGCAACGATTTTGCCCGGGCTATACTGGATAAGAGGCAGGATAAAGCCAAAAAGAAATGGAAATGCTTGATTTGCGGCTATGAACATACCGGGGAAGAAGCTCCGGATATCTGTCCGGCCTGCGGAGTGGGCAAGGAAAATTTCGTACCAGTCATAGCGGAAGACGAATTTATCAATGATACCAATGAGAAGTTCATCATCATTGGCAGCGGGATCGCAGCCCTTTCAGCAGCAGAAGCGATCCGCAAACGGAATCGCAGCGGTGAGATCGTGATGCTGACTGAAGAAGAGTATCTGCCCTACTTCCGTCCGGCCTTGTCCGATTTCCTGGGTGAGGATCTAAGCGATGACCGTCTTTATGTCCACCCGGCTCCGTGGTATGAGGAACAAAAGATCACAATCAGGACCGGATGCAAAGTAACGGCAATAGTCCCCGGGGAAAAACTGGTCAAAGCCGGTGATGAAGCATATAAATATGATAAGCTGATCATTGCCAATGGTGCGCGCAGCAATATTCCCCCCATTCCGGGAGCCGATAAAGCAGGTGTTTATGCGCTGAGAAATTTAAAGGATGCAATTACCCTTAAAGCAGCCATGAAAAATGCTAAGAAAGCAATTGTAATAGGCGGCGGAGTGTTGGGCCTGGAGGCGGTTTGGGAAATGGTCTGCTCCGGTTTACAGGTCACAGTGGTAGAGTTCAGCGACCGTCTCATGCCCAGGCAGCTTGATGCTTCCTCATCACAGCGCCTGCAGGAAATCATCCGTTCTAAAGGAGTGGAACTGCTGTTAGGCGAAGCAACGGAAGAAATCATGGGCGCCGAACAGGCAAATGCTGTGAAACTAAAAAGCGGCAAAATTGTTGAAGGCGATTTGATCCTGCTCTCTACAGGAGTAAAGCCAAATGTTGAATTGGCTGCGGAAGCCGGACTGGAAATCAAACAAGGCATTGCCGTCGATAGTCAGATGCGGACCAGCATTTCAAACATTTATGCAGCCGGTGATAGTGCACAATTCGGAGAAAGGATGATAGGATTGTGGCCGGTATCCACCGAAATGGGAAGGATCGCCGGAGCTGCTGCTGCCGGTGACTGGATCGAGTATTCTCCTCCGGCCATTACCACGATGCTGGCAGCCTTTGATCAGGAGATTTTCTCCATGGGTGATGTTAATGTAAATCCTGATGAATGCCGGGTCACAGAAATTAACGATCCGGGCGAGGGTTATTTTAAGAAGAGCTTCCATAAGAATGGTGTTCTGGTCGGAGAAGTGATCATCGCCAAAAAGGCTGATGCGGGCAATACTATGGGACAAATGGGACGTGACCAGTCGGGTAATAAGCAGTATAGTAAGTGGGAGTGCCGGGTTTGCGGCTATGTTCATGAAGGGCCGGAGCCGCCGGATGAATGTCCGGTATGCGGAGCCGCCAAAGATATGTTTGACCCTGTCGAATAGATAATTTATTAACTTCCGGCAGCAGTTAAACTGCCGGAAGTTCATTTTATTAAGGAATAAGTATGATAGATTTATTGAGTGTATTGATTGGAATATTGGCAGGTATTTTAGGTGCTGTTTTAGGAATTGGCGGCGGGGTGATCATGTTGCCCCTGTCTGGTTTACTGCTGGGTTTTGACGCGGCCACCGCAGTGTCAACTACTCTTTTTGCCGTATTTTTTACTGCAGTCTCCGGTGCATATGGCCATTTCAAAAGCGGTCATGTAAAAATCAAAGAAGGTTTATTGGTAGGTGCAGGCGGTATTATTGGAATGGTGCCTGCTTCCTGGTTATTTAAACAGTATCTCAGCACCAATATTGAACTGCTGGAAAGTTTACTGGGTTTTTTATTTTTGTTCTTTGCCCTGCGTATGACGGTAAACCTTATTAAGGAATGGCAGGGAAAAGCCAACCAGCATGAGAAAGTCGCCGCGCAGCGGTATAGTTATGTCAAACCCATTTTTTTAGGGACCATCACCGGTATGTTTTCTGGTATTTTGGGCATTGGCGGAGGCTTTATCATGGTGCCCGGTTTAATGCTGTTCTTTGGTATCACACCCATACAGGCAGTGGGTACTTCATTATTTGCCATGATAGCTATCAGCGGCGTAGGCGGGTTGATCAAATTAAGCCAGGGATTTGTGGTGCTGCGAGCGGGAATACTTTTAGGAGTGGGAACGATTATGGGAGCCCAGCTGGGAGTAATGATTTCCAACCGGATCAAACCGTTGGTCTTTAAGGCTTTATTTACCCTGCTGTTTTTCTACCTGGCTGTAACGTACCTTGTTTAGACTGAACTTCGTTGGTTTATTATTCCATCAAAGGAGAGCAAAGCTATGATTCCACTGCGGGACAGCACCCCGGGAGAGTCTTTTCCCATCGTGACCGTAACCATAATTCTGATCAATCTGTTGATATTCTACTATACTTCACAGCTTAATGAACAAGGAATGCAGCATCTGTTTTATCTGTTCGGTCTGGTTCCCGGATATTATCTGGAATATGACCCCCTTCCTCTGGATTACCTGCCCTTTCTTTCTTCTATGTTTTTACATGGGAGCTGGATACATGTCATCAGCAATATGTGGATTTTATGGCTTTTTGGGGATAATGTTGAAGATAGAATGGGCAAAGTGAAGTTTCTGCTGTTTTACCTTCTCTGTGGCATTATTGCTGCCATGGTGCATTTTTTCATTTATCCTTATTCCAACGTGCCGGTAGTAGGGGCTTCAGGTGCAGTGGCCGGGATCATGGGAGCGTACTTCATCATGTTTCGAAATGCCCAGGTGCTGACATTCATTCCACCTTTTTTCCTGTTGAATCTTTCTGCCTGGATCTATCTGGGCTTCTGGGTCATCACCCAGTTTTGGGGCGGGGCAGTAGATCTGTTTATCTCCGATTCTTCAGAACAGATCGCTTTTTGGGCTCATGTGGGAGGGTTTGCTGCCGGTGCCTTGCTGTATCGATTTTTTCTGCAGCCCCGGCAGGCAAACTCACAGTATACTGATTAACTTTTTACAGCTTTACGCTTACGAAAATCAGTTTTAAGGAAGGTATTTACCTCTTCACTTAACGTATCCGTATCCACTCCATCTTTTCGCAATAAATGGATGGTATTTTCGATCCTTGCCTGGCTTTCTTTTATTTCTGCCCAATGACGTTCTTCTTCGTAAAGATTCATACATTCCTGAATTTCAGAGGCACGTCCGGTTTCCAGGTAATATTTAAACAGCACCAATGACTCGTGTTTTTGATAATCAGCGTGAACGCAAGACTTGTTTAATATATTTTTATAAATCACTAAACCTGCCTTGGCTGTTTTGAGCTTGGATTCCAGTACTGCTATATCCTCGAAACACTTGTCGGTTAAGTTCCATTTATGATTGTTCCATTCCGCCAGCACTTTTTTGAAACGTTCCAGGGATTTTTCAAATTCCCGGTAACGGATCAAATAAACTTTTGTGTCATGGCTGAAGTGGCCAAAAGCGTCATCGTATTTTTTTCTCCAGGCATTGGGTAGTATGAAGCTGACTAAATTATTATTTTCATGAGAGGAGAGATTCATTTTTTCCGGTTTCTCTGGCTGATTATCCGGTTCCTGGGGATAAAAATCTTCCTGCTCCACGATTTGATAACGCTGCTCCAGACATTTTCCCAGGTAATCGATATGCTTTTCCAGTTTGTCAATTTCGGTTAAAGCAGCAAGGCTCATGGAGATATCTTTGACCAGTTCTTCTATGTTTTTGGGCTTTTTATTATCTTTCCGGCTTTTCGAGTAACTTAAAATTTCCCGGCTGATAGGCAGGGAAGTGTCCAATTCGAGCAGCCTGTTCATATCAGCTGCGGTGATCACTTCCGAAGGTGATGGGGCTTTGGTGAAATAGAAACGGCTGTTTGTACAGGGGTAGTAATAAGGGCCGATGGTATGTAAAAACTTTGATTCTGATAAACCAAGAATATCCGCAGTCACCTGCAGGTGATCCTCAAAAAGCTCCAACCAGGAAAAAAGAGGTGCTTGCAGATCCCTCTCTTTTTTAGCCAGCTGGGTCAATTCAACGTATACGGTGAGAGGTATTTTAAGATAGGAATTATAATAATAGAATAGAATTTGCTCCGGATTAAAGGATAATAATGCACTCAAATCGAGAAAGTGCCACTCTGTTTTATTCAAAAAAGTATTAAACATGTGAATAATCATCCTCCCTAAAAAATATTGTCAGTATAAATTCTATATATTTCCAAATAATCCTGCTTTTATAACGCCGAATTAAATTTACTTTCTTTTCTAGGTAAAGCGGGTTAAAATTTTATTTAATGTTCTCACCAAATAATTGGACAAAGGACAAGGAGAAAGAATGTTTAAGGCAGTATTATTTGATCTGGACGGGACTTTGCTCGACATTGACATGCAGCAGTTTCTGCCCCATTATTTTCGCCAAATGGTGCTTATGGCAAACAGTGAAGGAGTTGCTGACGGTCACCGGTTAGTGGAACAGGTATATAAATCTACCGAGATAATGATTGCTGATAAAGACCCGGAAACAACCAATGAGCAAGCTTTTATGAGAGATTTTTTTGCTGCAACCGGTTGGGAAGAGGATCCCATCAAGGAATTCTTCAACAAGTTTTATGCGGAAGGTTTTCCAGTCCTGCAAAAGTATAGCAAGCCCTTTGCGGGGATCCCTCAAATGATGGAAAGACTGCAAGCCCGGGATATCAGAGTGGTGATTGCCACCAATGCTGTATTCCCATTGACAGCATTGAAACAACGATTGGCCTGGGCTGGGTTGGAGCATTTTGAATTTGAATTGATAACTTCTTATGAGATCATGCATTTTTGCAAACCTCACCCTGAATATTATGAGGAAATCCTGGATTATCTCAATGTGAAAGCTGAGGAATGTCTGATGGTGGGGAATGATATCGGAGAAGATTTGCCAGCCGGAACCATCGGGATGAAGACGTTTTTAGTGGAAAATTTGCTGATCGATAACGGGGCAGATTATACACCTGATTGGCGTGGAGATCTAAATGCGTTCTACCGCTTTATTGAAAGTTTTAAATAATAGTATGACGCTTCTGCGGGCATAGTAAGGTAAATAATGAGGAGGTATCTTACTATGACGCCTGTGAAAAGGAAACAGCGGAAAACCCCCAAGTTGCTTTCGGAGAAGGATCTGCTGAAAATTGAAATTGCCAAAGAACTGGGTATATGGGAACAGGTACAAGCGGAAGGATGGGGAGCTTTGACCAATGAAGTCTGCGGCCGGATCGGCGGATTAGTGCATAAAAGGCTGAAAGAACAACGAAAAACATTGAGCCCGTAAATAATTTTCTCAAATCGGTCTTTTTTTAGGACCGATTTTATTTATTCAACAGATAAAACAACAGAAGAAAGTTATAATGGAAGAGATAATTTATGAGCAAAATGAGGTGGGTTTAGGTGGACAAGATCGAAAAAGTGAGAACATTTTTAAATAGCCGCAATCCGGAACTAAAAATCATCGTTCTGGAGGAAGATACCAGCACTTCATATCTGGCTGCCCAGGCATTGGGAACCGAAGTGGGGCAAATCGCCAAATCGATTTTATTTAAAACTAAAAATGACGATTATTTACTGATCGTTTCCGCCGGCGACGTCAAAATTGACAACAAGGCGGTGAAGGAGTTGGTTGGCTCGCGGGTACGAATGGCGAATGCTGAAGAGGTGGAGCAGGTCACCGGTTTTTCAATCGGCGGGGTCTGTCCCTTTGCCTTGAAGCAGGAAGTGCCGGTGTTTTTAGATGAAAGCCTGAGACGCTATGATGTGGTCTATGCAGCTGCCGGCACCAGTAATACGGCGCTGCCCATAAGTTTTGAGGAACTTTGCCGGATAACAGGAGGACAGCCTTGTCAGGTATCACTCATTGCTTAAGTCTGGTAGAATTTTATTGCAGGGGAGAGAAATATGGGGCAGGGATTTGTACATTTACATAACCACTCGGAATACAGCTTGTTAGACGGTGCCTGCCGGGTCGATGAAATGATTGCTCATTGTGCTGATCAGGGGATGCCGGCAGTGGCAATTACTGATCATGGGGTTTTATATGGGGTCATAGATTTTTATCGCTCGGCTAAAAAAAGAGGGATTAAGCCTGTCATAGGCTGTGAAATATATATAGCACCCCGCAGCCGCTTTGATAAACAACCTAAAATTGATGACAATCTGGCCCATTTTATATTACTGGCTAAAGATGAGCAAGGGTATCAGAATCTGGTTAAGATCGTGAGTCTTGCTTTTATCGATGGATTCTATTATAAACCCCGGGTGGACAAGGAATTGCTGGAAAAATACCATCAAGGCCTGATCGCAATGTCCAGCTGCCTGGCAGGAGAAATACCCCAATTGCTCCTGGCGGGAAATTATTCAGCAGCAGTAGAAATGGCCCGCTATTATGATGAATTGTTTGGACGGGGCAATTTTTATTTGGAATTGCAGGATCACGGAATCCCTGAAGAAAAAACGGTGTGTAAGCTCTTAAGTAAAATCAGCGATGAAACAGGGATACCGGTGGTGGCAGCCAATGATGCGCATTATATCAATCAAAGCGACGCGGCGGTCCATGACGTCTTGTTGTGTATTCAGACTGGAACAGTAGTTTCCGATGAGCAGAGAATGCGGTTTCCGGGTAATGAGTTTTATCTGAAAAGCACCGAGGAAATGTCGCAGCTCTTTGCCTGGCGCCCTGATGCGATAACCAACAGCCTGCGCATTGCTGAACAATGTAATGTTGAGTTTGACTTTAGTAAATTCTACCTGCCTTATTTTAATCTGCCGCCCGGGGATACGGAGGAAATTTACCTGCGCCGGCTTGTAGAGGATAAATTTGCAGAAAAATATCCCGATCCGGCACCCGAAGTTAAAGTTCGAGTCGAGTATGAATTGCAGACTATCATTGATATGGGCTTTGCTGCCTATTTTTTAATTGTATGGGATCTGGTCCGCTGGGCTAAGGAGAATAAAGTTCCGGTAGGTCCGGGCCGGGGTTCGGCAGCCGGCAGTTTGGTTTCGTATTTGCTGGGGATCACCACCATTGATCCTTTGCGCTATAATTTGCTGTTTGAACGTTTTTTAAATCCGGAAAGAGTAAGCATGCCCGATATAGATATAGATTTTTGTTTCGAAAAAAGAGATCGGGTGATCGAATATATTATTGAAACATACGGCAATGACAAAGTGGCACAGATCATTACTTTCGGGACTTTAGCAGCCCGGGCTGCCATTCGCGATGTGGGCCGGGCACTGGATATTCCTTACGGAGAAGTGGACAAGATCGCCAAGATGATCCCTGAACAAATCGGGGTCACCATCGATAACTCCCTGAAGATATCTGCAGAGCTCAGTGAATTTTACCGCAGCGATTATAATGCCCGCAAAATAATCGATATAGCCAGGGCTATCGAAGGTATGCCCCGTCATTCATCCATTCATGCCGCCGGCGTAGTGATAGGGCAGGAAACACTGACCAACCTGCTTCCATTGGCCAAGACCGTTGACGGGCATGTGATCACCCAGTTTACGAAAGAAACTGTGGAAGATATCGGACTCTTAAAAATGGATATATTAGGTCTGCGTACATTGACCGTCATCGACCGTGCCGTTGAAATTATTGCCAAAAGCCGCGGAATAACTGTGGATATCGATAACCTGTCCCTGGATGACAAAGCGGTATATGATCTCCTGTCAGCAGGAGAGACCATCGGTGTCTTCCAGCTGGAAAGTGACGGGCTGCGCCGCATCCTAAGTGAAATGAAACCAAACTGTTTTGAAGATATTATTGCGGTTATTGCTTTATATCGGCCCGGACCACTAGGCAGCGGTATGGTGGAGGATTTTATCAGCCGCAAACATAATAAACAGAAAATAGAATATATGCATTCTTCTTTGGAACCGATCCTGAAAGAAACTTACGGGGTTATCCTATATCAGGAACAGGTCATGAGCATTGCCAGTGTGATCGCATCTTTTACCATGGGAGAAGCAGATGTCCTGCGCCGGGCGATGGGCAAGAAAAAGCTGCAGGAATTGATAGCTCAGCGGGAAAAATTTATCAGCGGAGCGGAAAAAAATCAGGTGGATGCCAATATCAGTGCCAGGTTATTCGATTTAATGGAAAGCTTTGCCGGATACGGATTCAATAAGAGCCATTCAGCAGCTTATGCAATGATATCTTATCAGACCGCCTGGCTGAAGGCTCATTATCCGGCGGAATTTATGTGTGCCTTTTTGACCAGTGTGATCGATAATCAGGATAAGGTTGTTTTTTACCTGCGGGAATGTCTGCGCCTGGGGATCGAATTCCTTCCTCCTGATATCAATGAAAGCTATGAAAACTTTACGGTTGCCAGTCAAGGCATCCGTTTCGGCCTGGGAGCAATAAAAAATGTGGGTCTGGCTGCAGTCAAAACCATCGTTCAGGAGAGAAAATCAGCCCCGTTTACGTCACTGTTTGATTTTTGCTGCCGGGTCGATCTGACGCAGATCAATAAACGGGTGGTGGAGAATCTGATCCTTGCCGGGTGTTTTGATTCGCTTGATATGACCCGCAAAGAATGTCTGTCAGTTATGGATGAATGTATAAACCTGGCGGCACAGATAAAAATAAATGCCAACAGTAATCAATTATCCTTGTTTGGTGATGATGAAATCAGGATCGAAGAGCCGGTTCCCGGCGTTCAAGGCGAAATGGATATTGCTGATTTATTGCGGCTGGAAAAAGAAGTCCTGGGATTTTACGTTTCAGCCAACCCCCTGGATGAGTTCGAGAAAGTGCTGCCCCTGGTCACCACCTGGAATTTATGCGATCTTACACCGGCAGCCGATGAAGAATACGTAAGGGTAGCAGGAACCGTGATCAATCTGGAAAAGAAACGCAGCCGTAAAGGAGAGCTTTATGCCCGCTTTTCCCTGGAGGATCATGGAGGCAGAATGGAAATGATGCTGTTTCCCTCTGCCTTCAACAGCAATATTGATACGCTGCAAGCTCAAAGAGCGGTGATCGTGGAAGGGTATTTTGACAACCGGGAGGATCAGCCGAAAATCATCGTACGCAAGGTATTCCCCCTAAATAAAAATATTGAAGAGCTGCATATCCGTCTGACCGGTCAAAAGAGCGATCCGGAACGGGCAAAATTACTGCAAGTATTAAAGAAGTATCCGGGAGAGGTGGACGTGGTTTTACATTTACCGGACAGAAGGACCATTGTTTTAAATGATGAATATAAAGTGGAAGCAGGAACTGCTATAAAAAAGGAGCTGTCGGCCATACTGCACAAACACAATATATGGTTCCATTAAATTAATAAGGCTTATAACTGCATGATTGCAAGTTGTTTGGGAGAAGACTATAAAATAAATGATCCCTTCGTGACAGGACATGTAATCAGCAGGAGGTAAAGGTGAAGAAAGTAGCAGTGTTGACCAGCGGCGGAGATGCGCCCGGCATGAATGCAGCCATCAGGGCGGTAGTCAGAACCGGCATTTACAGAGACATGCAGGTTTTTGGTGTAAGCCATGGATTTGAGGGGCTGATCGCCGGACAGCTGACCAAAATGTCGCTTGGTTCTGTAGCAGATATTATTCATCGTGGGGGAACTGTTTTAAAAACGTCACGCTCCCAGGCATTTATGACTGACGAGGGGCGCCGGGCTGCATTTGAGAATTTGCATAACAAAGGCATTGGAAATCTGGTAGTGATCGGCGGCAATGGCAGCATCAAGGGAGCCTATGAATTTTCCAAATTAGGAATCAATTCAATTGCTATTCCGGCTACCATCGATAATGATATTGTCTATACAAAATCCATTGGTTTTGATACGGCAGTAAACACTGCTCTGGAAGCAATCAATCGAATTCGTGATACAGCAACCAGTCACGGGCGTATTTTTATTATTGAAGTAATGGGAAGGGATTGCGGGGAAATAGCTCTGACAGCAGGTGTAGCCGGGGGGGCGGAATCCATTCTCATCCCTGAGATCGAGCCTGATTTGAAACAAGTGATAGAAAAAATTGAAATGGGAATTGATCGGGGCAAACTTCATAGTATTATTATTGTAGCAGAAGGAGTCTACCCGGTTATGGAACTAAAAGATTTTATCCAGAAGAATACCGGGCATGAAACCCGGGTCAGTATTCTGGGGCATATGCAAAGGGGTGGTATGCCTACGGCAGTTGACCGGATATTAGCCTCCTGCATGGGGAAAGCAGCCGTTGATTATATAGCCGAAGGCAGGAGTAATGCGATGATGGCAGGTTATGATATCAGGATACGACCGGTCCCGCTGCAGGAAATTATACGTGGCAGCAAGACTTTGGAACTGGATCTTTTCGAAATAGCCCGAATACTGGCAAGATAAGTAATCGAGGTGAATGGATTGAGAAAAACAAAAATCATTTGTACAATAGGCCCGGCCAGTGAGCAGCCGGAAGTTCTGGATAAAATGATTGAAGCCGGTATGAATGTAGCCCGGCTGAACTTTTCCCACGGCACGTATGAAGAACACCAGAGGCGGATTGATAATCTCCGCCAGGCTGCAGCAAGAAGCGGGCGCCCGCTGGCCATCATGCTGGATACAAAAGGGCCGGAAATCAGGACAGGCCTCCTAAAAGAAGGAAAAGTTCTGCTTAAGTCCGGGCAGCGTTTTGTGTTGACCATCCGGGAAGCTGCGGGGGATAACCGGGAAGTCTTCGTAAACTATCCCAATTTACCGCGGGAGGTAAAAAAAGGTACAACCATCTTGCTGGCTGATGGTTTAATCAACTTAATGGTTGAAGAGACCACAGACACTGACATTATATGTACGGTAATAAATGGCGGTGAACTGGGGGAGAAAAAGGGGATCAATGTTCCGGGAGTCAGGATCAATATGCCATTCTTAAGCCAAAAGGATATAGATGATATTAATTTTGGGATTGACCATAAAGTTGATTTCATTGCGGCTTCTTTTACAACCAAAGCCGAGGATATTCTGGATATAAGGCGGCTGCTGGAAAAGCGCCAGGCTGATGTTGAAATAATTGCCAAGATCGAAAGCCAGTCAGGCGTTGATAACCTGGATGACATTATCCAGATCGCGGATGGGATAATGGTAGCCAGAGGCGATTTGGGAGTGGAAATTCCCGCTGAAGATGTGCCGCTGGTGCAGAAGACCATTATGGGAAAATGCCATCCGGTTGGTAAAATGGTGATCATAGCTACCCAGATGTTGGATTCCATGATCGTAAATCCCCGCCCAACCCGGGCAGAAGTTTCTGACGTGGCCAATGCTATTTTTGACGGGGCAGATGCGATCATGTTATCCGGTGAAACAGCTGCCGGGAAATATCCGGTAGAAGTTGTGCAGACTATGGCTCGTATAGCGAAACGGGCAGAAGAAGCGCTTCCTTATGAAGAGATTTTACGCAAGAAAAAAACCTGGGGTGACATATCGGTAACCGACGCCATCAGTTATGCTACCTGCGCTACCGCCATGAGCCTGGAAGCAGCAGCTATTATTTCAGCCACCCGTTCCGGATACACAGCCAAGATGGTGGCCAAATACCGGCCTTATTCTACTATCATTGCGGCTACTCCCGATCCCGGGATCTATAATAAACTGGCATTGGTCTGGGGGGTTTATCCCATACTGATTCCAGATACCTCGGGCACAGATGCGTTGTTCGACATATCGGTAAAAAACGCCGTTGAAGCGGGGTTTATTAAATACGGCGATCTGGTCGTACTTACCGCCGGGGTCCCCACAGGATTTTCCGGCGCCACCAATTTATTAAAAGTGCATGTGGTAGGGAAAATTTTGACCAGGGGAATGGGAATTGGCGTGGCGCCGGTTTCCGGAAGGGTCAAAGTCATAAAAACGGCTGATGACTTGCACAAGATCAAGCCCGCAGACATCATTGTTACCCATGGAGCTGACAGCAGTTTGGCGCCATATCTGCAGAACATTACAGCGATTATAGCTGAAGAAGGCGGTCTTACTTCTGATGCAGCCATTATGGGGTTAAATGCTAAAATTCCGGTTATCGTCGGGGCAAAAGAAGCGACCAGTCTGATGGTTGATGATATGGAGATCACCTTGGATGTACAGCGGGGGATCGTATATGAAGGGAAGGCTATGGTTCGCTGATCAGAGCGGCAAAAATGGCTAATAACTGCGTTAACCGGAAGTCCCATTCAATCGCCGTACCTTATGTACGCCTCAATCATGGAACTTCCGGTTGCCTTGTTCTTAGCCATTTTTGCTCGCTCTGAAAAGAACTGCGTTAACATTATGCGATATGTAACCGTATGTCAGGATTTTAACATGATAAGGGGGAGTTTTGACTCCCCCTTTTTTGTTAATCATTATTTTCTCAAGACTTAAAACATTTGGTATGAAATTGCTAAGTGTAGGATAAGTGAGTGGTTATCCCAAGCCATACTTATGTATTTAAGTCTGATCAAACGGTTTAATTAAAATTGGGTAAAGGTAGCTTTTCTCTTCTCAATAAAAGCATACATGCCTTCCTTCTGGTCAGTACCTGAGAACAGCATTGACCAGGATTTTTGCTCTGCCTGGCAGCCGGCTTTAATATCTACATTCATTGAATTATTGATGTTTTGTTTTGCAAAACGCATAGCTACTGGTGATTTGCGGGCTAATTTCTTAGCCATTTTGCGTGCCTGATCCATTACTTCCGCCGGAGGTACGATCATATTGATAAGGCCTATCTTTTCAGCAACGGCGGCCCCAAAGAATTCACCAGTGAAGATATGCAGTTTTGCCTGGCAAATGGAAGCATTGCGCGGGAACCTTTGGGTTCCGCCTGCACCTGGGAATATGCCGAGATTGATTTCCGGCATGCCGAAGGTTGCCGCTTCCCCAGCAATCCTGATATCGCAAGCCATAACCAGCTCCAGGCCGCCGCCCAGTGCCAGACCGTTTATAGCAGCAATGATTGGTTTGCTGTTGTCTTCCATCATGAATAAGACTTTATGAACTTTATCAATATATGCATGTGCCTGGAAAGCGTTAAAGTCTTTCACTGCCATGATGTCAGCACCGGCAGCAAAAGCATTTTCATTACCGGTAATAATGATAGCTCTGACTTCCGGGTCAAGATGCATGCCTTCAAGCACGCCATAAGTCTCATCCAAAAGTGTTTCATTGACCGCATTGAATGCTTTTGGACGGTTGATTTGGATGATACCAATGTTGGGTTCTTCAAAAGTAACAATAATGGTTTTGTACTCCTGGTCTCTATATGACATACCCGTTCTCCCCCTTATACACAATTATTTTTTGCTGTAATCATAAAATCCACGGCCGGTTTTTCTTCCCAGCCAGCCAGCACGATAGTATTGTTTCAGAATTCCAGCCGGACGATATTTGGGATCTCCAGTTTCTCTGAACAGAACGTTACAGACTTCCAGGCCGATATCAATACCTACCATGTCACACAGTGTGAAGGGACCCATCGGCCAGCCTGCACCCAGTTTCATCGCTTTGTCGATATCTTCCACTGTTGCCAGGCCTTCCATTAGTATGAAGGCTGCTTCATTCATGCCCGGGATCAGGATCCGGTTGACAACAAAGCCGGGACCTTCTTTTACTTTAATGGGTTTTTTGCCAAGCGCCTTGGAAAGTTCCATTACGGTTTCAACAGTTTCTTCTGAAGTTTGGATTGCCGGGATAACTTCAATCAATGCCATAACCATAGCCGGATTGAAGAAATGCATTCCCACAACCTTGGTCGGATCAGGGTAAACAGCAGCAATTTCAGTAACGGAAAGTGAAGAGGTGTTGGAAGCTACTATAACTTCAGGTTTTAATACCTTGGAGAGATTCGCATAGACTTGTTTTTTGATGTCCATATTTTCTACAACAGACTCAATTACAAAATCTACATCAGCCAGGTCTTCCATTTTTTCAGTTCCGGTTATTTTACCCAGGACGAAATCCTTTGCGCCGGCCGGGGCTTGCCCCTTTTCTTCGGCTTTGGCGAGCCCTTTGCCGATTCTGGCTATTGTTTTATCAACGATCTCTTGTTTGATATCATAAAGAACTACTTCTTTACCTGCTCCGGCTACTGCCCAGGCTATCCCCATGCCCATTGTGCCGGCTCCCAGAACTGCAATCTTATTGATCTCCATGTTTTATATACCTCCTGTCTTAGTTAAAATCTTATAAAATGCTGCGATTATGATATTGAATTGTTTCCGTATCACCTCCCGTAACTTTGCCTATGTGACCTTCACCGCTAACTTTAGATGACGTGAGTTTGATGTGTAGAATATCTTAGACTATTACCATACATTAGATATTTAACTTTTGATCACCAAAATCCTCTTTCTAAAAAAAATATCCTGTTCAATATTTTAAATTTAAAATATCAAACAGGATGAGAACTGCATAAATTTAATGTTTAGTGTCCTTAATGATGGTTACATCAGTGGATTTAAAAAGCGTAAAAACTTCATCCCCTTTATGCAGATCCAGAGCTTCGGCAGCTCCTGCAGTAATCGTAGCAGTAACCGGACGGTCACCAATATCGATAATTACTTCCGTTAGTTCTGAGCCGGTTTTGATTTCCATAACTTTTCCCACCAATTTATTGGGATCGCTAATTCTCATAGCTTGCCTCCTTTCATGATATAGGTTTTAACAAAATTGATTAAATTATTACGAAAAAACCTTCAGCAACCGCTGAAGGTTCATATAAAATCAATTAAAGAGGGGTTCAAGAAGCAGATGATTCATCCTTTTGGTGTTCTTCCAGCATTTCAATGAACTGCTCAAGTACAAAAGGATCAAATTGTATGCCAGAACAGCGTTTTAATTCGGCTATCGCTTCCTCCTTGGAAATCGCATGACGATAAGGGCGGTTGCTGGTCATGGCGTCATAAGCATCTGCCACTGATAATATACGGCATTCCAGCGGAATATCATATCGCACCAAACCCAAAGGATAACCGGAACCGTTCCACCACTCATGGTGCTTTAAGATCCAGTCAGCGATATGGACTAAATCAGGAGCGGATAAGGCGATCCTGTGACCAATTTCTGAATGGCGCTGCATTTCCTTGCGCTCCTCTTGCGTTAACGGTTTCGGTTTAAACAGGATTCTGTCGGGTAAACCTACTTTACCGATATCATGAAATTGAGCAAAAAGTCTCAGGTCTACTATATTCCTTTCGGTCAGTCCCAGTTTATTGCCTAAATCAGCGACCATGACCTGCAGCCTTTCCGCATGACCTTCGGTAATGAAATCCCGCGCCTCCAGAGCTTTCATCAAAGTCTGGACAATCGCGCTGCGGGCACTCTGACTGCGGTATAGCTTCTGGCGGTACATATTATTATCAGCTTCTTTATAGATTTCGGTCAACGGAACGGAAGGATCAGTCCGTAAAGCGGTACCGATTGATAAACTTAAGGGGAGTCCCTGCCAGGATAGCTCGGATTGATTGGCTGACTTCTGAAGGCGGTTATAAGCATTTTCCAAAAGTTCTGCTGAACAATTCGGCAGGAGCACAGCGAATTCGTCTCCGCCGACTCGCGCTACAATATCAGAGGATCGGAAGCATTTCTTGATTAGATTGGCAGTAGCGACTAATAAAGAATCGCCATTATCATGTCCCATCGAATCATTGATGAGTTTTAAACCATCCACATCACACATGATCAATCCCACTTTGCCCATACGGTTATCAGATAAACGGCGCATCTCTTGTTCGAAAAATGTACGATTATATAAACCGGTCAATGCGTCATGTAAACTGAAATATGCCATTTTTTCTTCGGCGGTTTTTCTTTCTATGACCTCAGCCTTTAATTCCTCGTTGGCAGCAGCAAGGTCAGCAGTTCTTTCAATTACTCTTCTTTCCATTTCAGCCTTTTGCTCTTCAACTGCTTTTCTTGAAGAGAAATCCCTCGCCCTCATTCTGTACAAGATCAGGGAAACCACCAGAGCCATAATCACTAATAAAGAACCATTCACATAATGAGCGGTAAGTCTTGCCGGGTCGGTTTGAAAATGAACAACGCCAGATATAAAAACCAAAAAAGAAGTAGCAAAAACGAGTAATGATTGAATTGGAAATAGTCTCATTGAAGCTGCAACGGTGAAACACCCAATAATATAAACAGAGATATCACCATGGATCAACTGGTCAACGCTGGAAAGAGCAGCTGCCCAGCAGAGTAAGAATAAGGTGTCCCCAATAACCAGTACCTGATGATAAAAAGTTATGTTTTCAGGTTGCTTTGGATTATTGATTCGGATTAATAGCAGAAAAAGAATTTGCACAAAGATGATGGCGGCATATAAATAATTGCGGTATATATAGCCCAGTTCCATGTTTTGCTTATGAGGATAATTTAAAATAATAACCAGGATCGCTTCAGCTACGATGAACAGAATGGCAAAAACTTGAGCAACAACTAAACTGGAATAATATTGTTCCTTTTTAAATTCGATCCGTTCTGGGTTCATATAATAAGCAGGTGAAATTAAATTATCAAATATCTTCACAGGCCTCTCCCTAATAATAAATTTTCCTTTAAGCCAAAATATCTTTTTCTTGTGTATCGAAATTTTTCTTTAAAAAACCTATTGATTCCATATAATTTATAACTTTAATCAAATACGGTAAATCAATATCCGGCCACTTAAACCCCAGCTGTTGTAAATATTGACAAGTAATTTCGGATGCAATCTCTGGAGAATGCTGCAAGCCAATCGTTTTAGTCAGGTTAAGATCATTGATAATACCTGTCAGAGCCCATGTATTTTCACGATCGCAAATGATTTTTTTCAGATAATCATTAAATGAACCTGCATCTTGAATTTGGATATCAAAACCACAAAGCTTTGAAGCTTCGATGAACTGAGAAACCAAGATCATTTTATCATTAAAAATATGAAATATTTTGTTTTTGTTTTCATTTATTTTCGCTAATAAGATTATAGCACGGCTGCAATAATCCACAGGGGTATATTCGAGTTCCTGTTTCAATAGATCTTCCGGAATAGCACGCAGCAGAATAACTGATTTCATCCGGTTATACAAACCATTGTCCTGAATATTGGCCTGGAAATGACCATCTGAATATCTGCCTGATAGCATACCAACTCTATAGATCGTAGCGGTAAGACCATCATTCATAGCCGAGAGTATGATATTCTCGGCCTCAAACTTACTTCTTACATATACATTTTCATAATAGTGCTGCCCAATAAAGAAGTCATTTTCAGAGAAGACCGCATCACCCAGATCTTGTTTGACCAAATACCGGCCTGATACACTGGTAGTAGAAATGTAATGCAGCTTCTGCTTAAAAGTAAGGCAAAAGTTCACGATGCGTTTGGTACCCAGTACATTAATTGTCTCGAAATCGGCATAACCTCCGTAGTGCCTTACTTTAGCAGCTGTATGGATGACCGTGTCGACCTGTCTTCCTATTGAATTGTATTGTTGTTCAGATAAGCCGAAGTTGTCCGAAGCCAGATCTCCTTTTATCACTTTAATTCTCCGATCGAGCTCGTTGCTAAAGTTATCAGGAAAGTAAAAGCTCAAAATATTGAGCAGCCTGTGGGCAGCTTTTTCACGGCTGCTGCTTCTGACCAGGCAATATATTTGTGCATCTGTAGTAATCAGTAATTCTTTGAGAATATGTGCTCCTAAATAACCAGTTGCACCAGTTAAAAGGATTTTCCTCATTTCTTTTCGGTTTGCGCTGACATGAATTTCATCAATATTGTGAGCGCAATAAATTTCCGCTGGATGGTGATTTATACCCTCTTGCCAGCTTTCTTTATCATTAACACCGCGGATTTTATCGGATAGATTTCGTATGGTTTGATATTTATAAAAGTCCCTTGCCGTTAGATCCCAATTGAAGGGTAAAAAAGACACCAGTAATCTTACAATTTTTAATGAATCTCCGCCAATATCAAAAAAATTGTCATCAATACCTATTTTTTTGTAATCCAGGACCTCAGTCCAATTTTTTATTAATATTGAGTCTACTTCATTGCGAGCCTTTGCATAGGGGACTGTTCTTTTCGTATCATCAGTTTGGATTTTCATAAGAGTATTCCGGCATACTTTACCATTGGCATTCAGGGGCAGTTCCTTTAAGAAAACAAAGGAAGAGGGAATCATATAAGCAGGCAGCGATTGGGAAAGATATTGTCTTAATTCAGTAGTGGGAATTGGTTTTTCGGCAACAATATAAGCACTTAAATATTGGTCTCCATTTTCTGCGGTCTGAGCAAGTACCGCAGTATCGATAATATGGGTATGCTGCATAAGGATATTTTCGATCTCGCCTAACTCGATTCGATAGCCTCTGATTTTGACCTGAAAGTCCATTCTGCCTAGAAATTCCAGTTCTCCATCGAAAGTCCATTTAACCAGATCGCCGGTACGATATAACCGTTCCCCCTCTTGAAATGGACTGGGCAGAAATTTTTCCTGGTTTAATTCCGGTCGGTTCAGATAGCCTTTCGCTAAACCTTCGCCGCCAATATATAATTCCCCCGGAACATTTACCGGCAATGGAGTCATATTCTTGTCAAGTACATACACCTTAACGTTTGCAACTGGACGGCCGATGGTAATATTGTAATGGTTTGTGAGCTCCTTAAAGGTAGTATAAACCGTAGCTTCAGTTGGACCATAACCATTAAAGATCCGTGCTTTAGTAATATCCTTTAATTTTTTGAGCAGGGTTTCTGAAAATGCTTCACCGCCTAACACAATATCAGTAACATTTTTTAGTGCTTCCTGAGAACTTTTATCCATCAGGATCAGATTCATTCTTGAAGGTGTGGTCTGGATAATATTCACGCCATTTTCTAATATCAACTTGTTTAATGCCATAGGTACGAGCTGCTGCTCGTCATCGGCGATTACTACGGTGAGACCATTTACCAGGGGCAGGAGCATTTCGAAAACAAAGATATCAAAGGTAACGTTTGTTACAGAAAGAATAGTTTTCCCAGGTAAATCGACCTGCTCAGCCATGGCGGCAAAAAAATTGCACACTGATTTGTGTTCGACCATTACACCCTTAGGTACCCCTGTTGATCCTGAGGTATATAGGATATAGGCCAAATCTGATGAATTATTGATATTTGTTAAGTCTGATCCATCATGAGACAGCTGCGCAGTATCCTCTAATACCAGCTTAGGACAATGGAATATTTGATCCATAAAATGCTTCTGCAATATCAGCAATTCTGCCTTGCTATCCTGGAGTATAAAATTCATTCTGTTAGGCGGATAATGTGGGTCCAATGGCAGGTAGGCGCCGCCGGCTTTTAAAATTGCCAAAATAATTACGGCTATTTCATGGGAACGATCTGCGAGTACTCCAACAATACTGCCGGATTTTACTCCTTTGGCACGTAAAACTCTGGCCAGGCGATTGGCGGATGCATTTAATTCTGCGTAGGATATTTTCGTATGATTATCGATTACAGCGATATGGTTGGGAGTTTTTATGACCTGCTCTTCAAAAAGCTTATGAATGGTTTTGCTTATGGCCAGAGGAAGATGACAAGTATTGTTAAGTTCATATAGAATATAGTCCCTGTCACGGGAATTCATTAATTCCAATTGCATTATCTTTTTTGAGGGATTCTTTAAAGCATCACCTAAGAGTGTGATTAGATGATTAAAAATAGCAACAATTTCTACCTCGGAAAATAAGTCAATCTGATAATCAATATCGAAGTTTAATTGGCCGCTATTCTCTCTGTCACTTATGTGAAGACAAAGTGAATTGGCTTCGCTTCCGCTGAAATATGGTTTCGGTTTAATAGACTGATCAATATCAAATTTCACATTTTGATAATCGATCATAATATCATAAAGATTGGAAGTGAGTTTTTGCCTTTGGCGGATGTCTTCCAGCAGCAAATTATATGGATATCTATGTTTTCTCATTTGCCGCCATTCATCCATTACTTTAAGAATATAGGATTCAAAATCCAAATCATTGTCAATTTGGAGCCGGATTGGAATTGTTTCTATAAACATACCGATGGTTAATTTTTCTTTAACTGTCGCCCTGTTCAGCAACGGTGTCCCAACAACAATATCTGTTTTATCCAGCACCCGATGTAAATAAATAGTTAGCATGGATAATAAGATCACGAATACCGAGACCCCAAAATTTTCAGCAAATTGATATAAATTGGTAGTTAGTTCCCTGGAAATAGTAAAAGTCTTGCGGGAAGCTTCACAAGATGCAAACAGTTTTTTATTTGGTTTTAAGGTAGTCACATCAGGAATGGTTTCAAACTTTTTGAGCCAAAATAATTTACTGTCGGCAAAATCAGCTGATTCTTCATATTCTTTCTCTGATTTTATATAATCAATATATGATGGAAGTTGGTAAATAGCCGGAGTAATACCCTCTTTCAGTTTTAAATAGTATTCGCTGATTTGATTGCCCATTAAGATCATTGTCCAGGCATCAACGATTGTATGGTGAGCCTTGGCTAAAAAACCGCCTTCCTGATTTGAAATCTTAATCATGATAAAGTTGTAGAGATCCGAATTAATAGCATTGATAGGAATTTTGCGTTCTTCATCGATCCAGTCTTGAAATCCGACCCACCCGTCCTTGTCGCTGAAATCTAAGAAATCGAACTCTTTTTCTTCAAAGTCAGCTATATATTGCCGGGCACCGATCGCATCCTCAATAATTCTCAAGCGCATTCCCTCGTTACTTTTTAACATCAGGTTGATCGCCTTATTAAGGATCAAATAATTAACATCACCGGGAAAAGTCAAAGTACCAACAATATTTGATATTCCTGTGCCNNTAAAACTTTTCCGTATACCATATTCCTTTTTGTGGATGTGTGAGAGGATAAAATACCTTGTTTGTCATTATCTACTCCTGATATTTGGAAAATTATGATATCTCGCTAAAATTTCGACAATAGATGCTTAAATCCTTTATATTTTTCATTTCTAATTAGTTTTCAAATCATTTAATTTATGAAAAGGCAAGCCGCTGATAAATATATTCCTCATTTACCAGCGTAATAGAGGGAGAAAATGAGTCCTCCCTGGCACAAACGGCTAATTTATAATTGCTTTGAATATCGAACTGCCGGAAAAAAACCGGCGAAAAAGACCCGGAAGACAGACGGGGAAAATTATCACATAATTCTATGCTGAAAGAATTCAAATCCTCAGATAGACCCAGACCGGTCATTTTAGTGAAACTTTCTTTCAATGTCCAAATCTGAAAAAAATGATCCAGCTTTGAATGGTCCGGGACTTTTTTCAGCTGCTGGTATTCTGAAGCGGAGAAGAAATGTCGGGCGATTTCCATATCAAGGGGAACGACCTGCTCAATGTCAATACCGGTTTCCGAGCAGGATAATGCCATAACCACCCAGTCACCTGCATGGGAGAGATTAAAATGGAAATCTTCCCTGCTGATCAGCGCGGGTTTGCCAAACTCGTTGTAACAATATTCTATTTGATGGTTTTTCCATCCTAATCTATCACAGATAACGGCGCGGGCCAAAAGATCACTGGCAAGAATCTGCCGGGCTGAAGCCGGGTCTTTTATGCGGCTCAGTTTCTTTTGTTTGGCTGGTGTCACCAAATGGATCAGGTGATCCAGTTTTGAAATACCTGTAAGATTCAAGGCAATAACCTCAACCATGATCGAACCCCTTTAAAGCTTCTGGCGGAAAAATTCATATCATCATTCTATATTAAATAATGATCGGAAGGTAAAAAAACGAATGAGTTACTCTAATTTTCCATTGATAAATGATATAAAAGTGATATCATAATAATAACAACTCAATTACCATTTATTAAGAGGAGGGATCTTCATGTCGGAAAAATCAGCCTGGAAAATCAATGGTTTTGGTGGCATATTCATAATGATACTTTTGGTTGTCCTAATGATTTATGCTTTCTCTGTTTTATCTGTTGCTTTATCATCCATAATTGCGGTGATCATTTCTCTTGCAATCTGCATTATGGCCAGCGGTCTTACTATCGTGCAGCCAAATGAAGCTAAAGTCTTGACCTTTTTTGGACGTTATGTAGGAACGATCCTGGAAGACGGGTTATGGCTTTCAGTGCCTATTACAGTCAGAAGGCGGGTATCCTTGAAGGTCAGAAATTTTAACAGCAAAATGCTGAAAGTTAATGATGTGGACGGTAATCCGGTGGAAATAGCTGCAGTTATCGTTTTCAAAGTTATCAGTTCAGCCAAAGCAGTTTTTGACGTTGATGATTATGAAACTTTTGTCGAAATCCAAAGTGAAACAGCTTTACGGCATGTTGCTACCAAATATCCCTATGACATTTTTGAAAAAGAAGGGTATTCATTGCGGGGCAATGCAGAAGAAGTTGCCGCTGAATTGGCCCGTGAACTTCAGGAACGTCTTGCAGTAGCCGGAGTTGAAGTGATTGAAGCCCGTCTGACTCACCTGGCATACGCCACTGAAATTGCCAGCGCAATGTTGCAGCGGCAGCAGGCATCAGCCATTTTGGCTGCCAGGCAGATCATTGTTGAAGGTGCAGTGGGGATGGCGCAGATGGCGATTGCCAAACTGCAGCAAGATAATACAGTCGATCTTGACGATGAACGCAAAGTGGCCATGATCAATAATCTGTTGGTAAGTATCGTATCTGACAGATCAGCACAACCGGTAATAAATGCAGGAACAATTTATTAGGGGATGACGTGATGGCAGGGAAAAAATCCTTTTTGCTGCGCATGAATCCTGAGTTATATGAAGTAATGGAAAAGTGGGCCGCGGATGAACTTCGCAGCGTCAACGGGCATATTGAGTATCTGCTGCGCGATGCGGCCTTGCGCAGCGGAAGACTGGGGAGAAAAGGCCAGCAATCTGTGAACAAAGACCCGAAGAGGAGTCCGGGTGAAGATATATAAATCCGACAGCCAAAGTTGCCGATCCTATCTATTAACTTTATAATGAAATCACTTTAGAAAAGGGGGATCATATAATGGATGTGAAAGACATAATCGAAAAAATTGTACCGATGCTTTCAAAAGATAAGAATTTGCTGAAAGACTTTGAGAATAATCCGGCCAAAACCATCGAAGCCATTACCAAGAAAGATCTTCCAGATGATGTGGTCAATATGGTTGTTAAAGGTGTAAAAGCAGCATTGACCGGTGATAAAGCAGGCGGCATTTTGGACAGTGTTAAAAAAATGTTTTAAACAACAATTTATTCAATAAATCAGGAGTAAGTATTGGTCTTACTCCTTTTTTTCTTTGCATATCGGAATGATTTTTCCTTTTTAATATTTAACTTCTTCTTTAACTTCTTAAAGTTGGTCTTTTCATTTTGCCTTTTGTTAATACCTTAATAATCCGGCGCTTTCTCTGCCTTTCTGATAAATCTGCTGCATTCCTTTTTGAGTTTTAGAAAATAATTCCAAAAATATTTCCAAATATTAGGGGATATATGTTACTATATTATCATTATCTGCATCCTGTTAACAGTTTGATGAGGGGGGATAAATCATTGCTGCCGTGCTGATGGAATTAAACAATGTTTCCCGGACTTACTTAATGGGGGAAGTGAAAGTACAGGCGCTGTTTCCGGTCAATTTGGAAATTTATCAGGGAGAACTTCTGGTGATCCTGGGACCCAGTGGTTCCGGTAAAAGCACAATGTTAAATATTTTGGGGGGGATGGACACACCTGACACTGGTTGTGCCATATTTAGAGGATTAGACCTGGCCCAAGCCAATGATCATATACTGACTGAATATAGACGTCGGGAAGTAGGGTTTGTATTTCAGTTTTACAATCTGATTCCAGATTTGACTGCCAGGGAAAATGTGGAATTGGCAGCAAATTTGGTTGAAAGTCCTTTGCCGGCAGAACGAGTTTTGGAACAATTCGGTCTGGGCGACAGAATCGATCATTTTCCGTCACAGATGAGCGGTGGTGAACAGCAGCGGGTATCCATTGCCCGGGCGTTGGTAAAGAATCCCAAATTGTTGCTTTGTGATGAACCGACCGGAGCGTTGGACTTTGAAACCGGAAAAAATGTTTTGTCACTTCTGAAAATGGTGAATCAGGA
Source organism: Syntrophomonas sp. UBA1368 (assembly GCA_002305965.1). Lineage (GTDB taxonomy): Bacteria > Bacillota > Syntrophomonadia > Syntrophomonadales > Syntrophomonadaceae > UBA1368. The sequence continues at coordinate 26,352 of DBRM01000079.1, read as the reverse complement.
ATGGGATACGACTGTAGTCATAGTGACCCATAATACACCTTTGGCTGATATGGCAGACCGGGTGATTAAAATGCGCAGCGGCAATATTATCGATATTATTAAGAATCCGGTACCGCTAAATCCCGAGTTGATCGAATGGTGAACCAGGCACTGTTTCATAAATTGATGCGCACTATATGGAATACCCGCGGACAATTTATTTCGCTGGTGTTAGTAGTATCTTTAGGTATTATGACTTTTATCTGTATGTCTGCTACTTATTTTAACCTGGAGAATAACATGGCCAGGTTTTACCGCGAATGTAATTTTGCCGACCACTATTTCCAGGTTGCGAGCGCCCCGGAGCAAATTATTGATCAGATCGCAGCGGTTCCGGGTGTTGCAGCAGTGAATGGCAGATTGATCAAGGATGTCAAAGTGATCAAGGGCAAACAAGAGCAAGCCACAGTTCGAATCGTGGGCTACCCGTTAACATCAGGTACGATCATTAACCGAATGTATATATATGAAGGTCGGATGTTTGAAGATGATTCTCAAATGAATGGGATGGAGACGATTCTCGATCCTCAATTCCTGGAAGCAAATCATCTGACTGCGGGAGATAAATTAGTGGTGGCAGTCAACGGTAAAGAGGTGCCGCTTACTGTCCGGGGATCTGCCACTACCCCGGAGTTCTCTTACCCGGTAAAAAACATTACCACCATGTTAAATGATCCTGTCAGCTTTGGCATAGCAATAATGCCTCAATATCAAGCCCAAAAGTTATTGAATATGGGGGGGCAGATCAATAGCATCATTATCAGAATATCTCCGGGCAGCAATGAGAGGTATATCAAGGAAGAAATCAAAACCATCTTAAAACCTTACGGCTATCAGGGGGATTATCCGAAAAAAGACCAAAACAGCAATTCTTTTCTCAAGGACCAGCTGCGGCAATTGCGAGCAGAGACCCGGGTGATACCAACCATATTTTTGCTGGCAGCCATCGCAATTCAGTTTGTTATGCTGGGGAGGATGATCAAAACCCAGCGGCTGCAGATCGGTATCATGAAAGCGCTGGGCTACAAAAGCAGTCAGATCATTTGGCATTACACCAGCTATGCTCTTGTTATAGGATTAACCGGGACGTTGATCGGTATTTTGGCAGGGCTGTTTCTCTCCCAATTTCTCACCGATCTTTACTTATCTTTTTATAATCTGCCGCATTATGCAAATAAGATCAGCAGCGAGGTTATTTTCATTGCTTTGCTGCTGGGAGTCGGAGTCGGATTATTATCGGGTTGGCTTGCAGCCAGACGTATCGTATTCATAAATCCCTCAGAATCCATGCGGCCGGAACCGCCGATCCAGGGAAGAAAAGTTTTCTTTGAAGATTGGTCTGCCTTTTGGAGCAGGATAAATTCTTCCTGGAAAATGTCCCTGCGCGGAATTGGCCGCCATCCTACCCGCTTCTGGGTGACGGTAATGGGTGTAGCTTTTGCTGCCGCATTGCTGGTCGTGTCAATGTTTTTCCACGATTCGATCGGGTACATCGAGCAAAAGGCATATTATACCGATCAAAAATTTGACATGCTGGCCAGCTTTGATACGCCCCAGGACAGGAATAGCCTGGATTTGTTCACCAGTATCCAGGGGGTCATTATGGCTGAACCAATTGTTGAGATCCCGATAAAGATCGGCCATGAGCAGAAGTCTTCCAATGTTATTTTGCAGGGGATTCCCTCAGACAGTCGGATGAAGACGGTGGAAGGCATACATGGCCAAATTTTACCTATACCATCTCAGGGAATCATAGTTGGTCTCAAAACAGCTGAAAAGTTGGGGATTCGTGTTGGGGATCCGGTGAGAATCGAAACGGAACTGGGGATCGGGCCCAATCAGGAATCCGTAATTCCGGTAGTGGGGATTGCCCGTCAGGTCGCCGGGAAAAATTCCTTTGCATCAATGGAAACCGCCAACCAATTATTAAGCGAGCATAATCTGATAAGCGGGGTGATGATGAAAATTGATCCCGTTTTTTCTCAGGCGGCGGAAGTCGAATTGATCGAAATGCCTGGTGTGGCTGATATTGTCAGCCGGGAAAAAGAAATTAACAATTTCAACCGGAATATGGACAGCCTTGAGGTTGCCATGCAAGTCTTAACTTTGTTTGCGATTCTGCTGGGGTGTGCTATTTCCTATAACGCATCGGTCATTAGTTTTGGAGAAAGATTAAGAGAATTTGCCACATTGAGGGTGATCGGTATGAAAAACTCTGAGATCGCCGGAATACTTGGGAAAGAAACCATTTTACAAGGGGGATTGGGATTGTGCATGGGACTGCCTCTGGGCAGGTTGTTGGCCGGAGGGGTAGCTGGTATGGTCAGCAGTGAAGTTTACGAATTCAGAGCCATTGTTTATCCCGAAACCTTCATGACCAGCATCATACTTACAATATTTTTTGTTCTGGCCGGATATCTTATTGCTATCCGTGGCATAAGCAGATTGAATCATCTGGAAATCCTGAAAAATCGTGATTAATGGGGGTGGAAGTTTTGAAATGGAACAAAAAAAACCTGTGGCGCGGAGCAATCGTTGCTGCACTGTTATTGGGAGGATTCATGTGTCTGGGCTTGATGAACCGGCCTTTGCTGGAAGTTTATCAGGTAAAGGAAGGAAACCTGATATCTGTTGTTGAGGAGACAGGAGAAGTGAGGGCTTGTAACAGCTCGGATGTATACGCACTTTTGTCAGGCCGCATTGCATCAGTACCGGTAACAGTAGGGCAGTTGGTTGAACAGGGGCAGATCCTGATAACCATGGAAAGCATAGATCTGCAGATCGAAATGGAGAATGTCCGTTCACAAATGGCCCAGGCCGCCGCAGCAGCCGACGGGGTACGTGAAGTAATGGTCAACACCAGATACGAGATCGAACAAGCACAAAACGATTTAAAACGAATCACTGCTTTATATGATGCCGGGGCAGCATCAGCTTCAGAAGTTGACAACATCAAGGCGCGGCTCAATGCAGCACAGAAACTGCTCAATCAGCAGAATGCCAGTCTGGAAAGCTACAATGCGCAAATCTCCAGTGCTGGCAGTTTGATCAACCAGTTGACAAGGAAAGATGAACAATTGAGTCAGGTCAGTCCGGTTTCCGGCATGGTGCTTGACCTTCAGGTCAAACCCAATCAGGTCGTAGCTTTTGGGACCCGTCTTTGTTCAGTGGGCGATCCTGAATTTATGGAGATCAGGGCTGAAATAATAGAAGATGATATGCGCGATATAAAGATCGGTCAGAATGTAGTCATTACCTCTCCGGTATTGGAGCAGGATTTTCTTAAGGGACGGGTCAAGGAGATATACCCACAGGCAGAAGAGACTGCTTCAGCACTGGGAGTCGTGCAGAGGCGTGTTCCTGTCATCATCAGNNGGTACCTGTAGAAGCAGTTCGAACTTTGGAAAATGGGGATCAGCAAGTTGCTGTGGTACAAGACGGGCGCGTTCAATTCCGCAAAATTGAAACCGGTATCAGGGATAAATACCAGGTGGAAGCAGTGAAAGGTTTAAAGGCAGGAGAAATCATTATTCGTGATGCTTCCCAGAACATAACCGAGGGACAAAGAGTCAGGATCAACCAGTGATTAGAAGATGACTACATAGTGCTAAGCTGGTCTGCTGTTCTGCGTAAAACACTTTCCAGGCGCCCGCCATTGGCTAACTTGTTAGCCATGCCCATAATAAGCTCAGTCCGATCAGTAGTGCCGATTATCCCTAAAAAGAAGGGGATATTCTCCATGCCTATCGGTAACCCGAAAATATTGGTTGTACGAAACCCGCCGCCTTCATACTTATCTATCTGAATAACGCCTACATTGGAAATAATGCCAGAATTCCTGTAAAGTCCGGTTTGATATTTGGCTTGGATTTCTTTTTTTATGGAACTTTCAATCAAGAAGAGGGGGAAATACCTTATAAACCGGTCCCCCCAGTAAAGCATACCATCACGTTTATCGGTCAGCTGTGCTTTTAGATCTTCACTGATTTTTTCGGGGGATGAATCAGGGGTAATATCCAGGTAAACAAGATTGCTCAAGTTACCGGTGGAAAGGATGTTTTGGCCACGGGGACGCATATTTACCGGCACGGCAAACCTGACCGGGCAGCCCGGGTAATTGGATCGCCATATTTCGTTAGCCAGGATCCAGGCAACTTTGGGCAGAATTTTTCGGATATGACCTTCTATCGTGATCCTGAGCCATCGGAAACCAGGCTCATCATCGATGACCTTTCCGGTTAGCGCAGGAAAATGATGCGGGGCAGGAATACGTCCTTTTTTTTGGAAGCTTCTGGCCAGACGGAATTCTGTCAATCGGGAAGGATATCCAACCAAAGGCTCACCCCGCAAAGCGTTGAATATTTCCTGCATCCACAAAATCGTTCCCATTCCATCCATAACAGCATGATGAGACCTGAAAGCGACCCTTAAAGGGCGGCCTTTTATGAGTACCACTTCACAGGTCGGTCCTTCCTCCACACTCAGGGGTTTTTGCAGAAATGGAGCGTTTTCCGGCGAATAGCCCGACCAGGACGATCCATCTGCGACTGTCACTGCCGGAGGCTTGCCCGAATCGACCCAATGCCCCAAAAAGAGCGGCCCTTTCATGATCAAACGGGAACCAGGATTGACTTCTGACGCTCTGCTGACCGCATCTACCCATTCCTTTTGTTTAAACCGGCCGGTTCCCTCAAGAATTATGGTATTGACACAAGGCGGGGAGATATGATCACTGGCTACATATATCTTCTCAGTTGAAGTAAGTTGGCGGGAATATGTCATACTAAAACCTCCTTAGAATTTTCCAAGCTTTTGAGCCAAATGACTGGCAGCTTTATTTAATCTGCCGCCCGTTGCCAGTCTTCTTGGGGCTGCAAGCATTACTGATATTTCGTCATAATAACCGGTTAAGACCATGGAAAAGGGGGCATACTCAATGCTGGGGGGGATCGCCCAGACTTTATGTACTTCAAACTCTTTATCGGGAAATCTTTCCACCGGTATTTTCCCCAGATTTGACAAAAATCCCGATATGCTGTAGGACTCGCTGGCGTGTCTGGCATTGATTATTTTAAGAGCCTGACGGCTGATCAATTTAAGGGGAATAAAATGATAGAGATCATCTTCCCATGAAAGCATCCCTTCCCGTTTCTCCTGCAGCTGCCGCTGAATATCGTCAGCGATTTGCCCGGGGCTGGCCCCCGGACTGACTTCAATATAGATACTATATGAAAGGTTGGCAGTGGAAGTAAGATCCGTCCGGTGACGGCGCAGATCGACAGGGATGCCGAAAAGCACAGGCCCGGATTTATAGCTCCAGGCTTCCTCGGCTAAGATGACTGCCGATCGGGCTAAAATCTGGGGAACAGGTCCGGGAATTTCAAATCTGCACCATTGCACTCCTGGCTCATGCCCAATGGCTTTTCCAGTAGGTGCGATAAATTTCTTGTTGATCGGCCGGCGAAATTTTTTCTGTATGCTCCGGGCCAGTTGAGAATCGGTAATAGCAGAATGGGAACCGATTGGTTCCAGACCAGCCAGAGCCCGTAAAATATCCTCCATCCAGAATAAGGTGCCACGTCCGTCCATAACCGCATGGTGGGTTCGAAAGATCACTCGTACTGTATTGCTGCCTGTGGCAGGATGTCCTTTTACCAATAAAATTTCACAGGTCGGCCCTTGTTCAGCATTTAGGGCATTATCAAGGAAGGGGGCTCCTTCAGGTCCCTTGCCATCCCACTTCGAACCGTCTACTTGCCGGATCGGAGGACTGATCCCGGAATCCTGCCAACGGCACAATCCTAAAGAACCTTTTAGCACTACGCGGCTTCCGGGGTTAGCCATGGAAGCTGCGTCAACAGCGGACTGCCAGGCAGACAAATTATCAGTTCCGTTACCTTCAACTACGATCTGGTTTGCAACGGGGGACAAAGAAGCCGAAGCCAAAAACATCCTTTCGTTAATCGAAAGCTTACGTTGATAAACACTTTGCATTGCTTTTCCATCCTTCAAACTATTAATAAATCAAACCTGATAAGGAATCACACCGTTCAGCCCGCTGACGATATAATCAATGATTTCTTCGATTTTGCCTCCAGTTGCAAAACTTTTCGGCATACTCAAAACATAATCGATCATGTCATGATAACCGCTCATGGTCAGGAAAAACGGAAGGGACACAATTGAAACGGGGAATAAGAAAAAAGATGCTGCCTGGAAACTCCTGGTGGAAAAGCGGCTTAAGTCCACCTTTCCAAGGTTGGATATAAATCCGGTGCAGCGATAGCGATTGCGGCTAAAATTTCGCTGCTCATCCGCAGCAAGGATCCTGCGCATAATACTTATAGGTACATATGGAATCAGGAGGTCCTCCAGGTTCAGCTTACCGTCATCTTTTTCCCGCAAACGGCGCTGGATCTCATCAGCGATCTGTTCAATGGTAGATTCCCGGTCCACCTGTATATACACAGCATTGGTCAGATTTCCAGTGGATCGCATACCCGGTCTTCGGGAGCGAAGATCCACCGGAATGCCGAACCTGACAGGACCTTCTTCCTGCTGACGTGCTGCTTTGGCAGTTAAAAACATGATTTTAGCCAATAATTTTGAATGAGGACCTT
>DBRM01000079.1:5144-19537 GCA_002305965.1 Syntrophomonas sp. UBA1368 | reverse complement strand
TCGCCGTAAAAAATCAACACCTCAGCAGTGGGCCCGCGATAAACATCATGCGTTTTTAACAGAGACTTAAGACCATCCGAACTCATGCCATCCCAGTCACTGTTTTCGATTTCGGTTAATAAAGGAGAGGTACCTGAATCGACCCAGCGAGACCAGGCAAGATTTCCCCTTAGCACCAGTCGGCTGCCTGGATTGGCTTGGGATGCTATTTTAATTGCATTTCTTAATTTTTGAGCATCTATAAGACCATGACCTTCAACTGCAATCGTAGTCCAAACCGGAGGGTTGACCAAATCCCATGCAATCCATATACGGGATGCGATAGAGAGAGGACGGCTGGAANNATTAACCAACATGGAATTCCTTTCTGTCAGGTGGTTTAAAGGGATTCAAGTGATCCGGCTTTACCGATTGAGGATCACAAGTGTCAAAAACAATCGCAAATAAGTCATCATAAATTGTTCATCATTCTACTATATTTATTTGACTGGATTAAAATAGGAGATGACAACAAGAAATAACAATAAATGGAAATAACATGAGATAATTTATTCAAAACAAATCAAATCGTTCGTGGGCGTTTATTTTCCGATTAGGGGTTCGCTGAATTAAAATGTAAAATATTGGATATGAGTAATTTTATTTTTAATTTGGCGATCTCGGTCATACAAGTTCATATCAATAATTTGCTTTCTCACCGGACCATATTAAGAAATGCGGAAAGGAGAGTAATTAAAGAGGTACAAATGGCCTATGCCAATGTGCCTTACTATCGGCATAAGTACGATCAGTATGGGGTCGATATGAAGAGTATCAAAACTTTAGCTGATCTGCAAAAGCTGCCTGTGATAACAAAAGATGAAATACGGGAACAGTTTCCTGAAGGAATCATTTCGAAACAATATGATATTAACCAATGCCATTATTCTGCAACAACTGGCTCTACCGGAAGATCGCTGCCATTTATTTTCAGTAAAGCCACCTTTGCTTTTTATATTGCCACCGGTGTCCGTCTATACACCATGATAGGTTACCGGCCCTGGCACAAGCTGGTGTATATCAAATATACGCCTTTGGAATATCCACGGTTCGGTCCCTTTTTCCGTACGGAGCATATTCCTTCTACCATTCCGGTAGACGAGCAGATCGCAATGCTGCGAAAAATGAAACCTGATTTGCTGATTGGATATGCATCTTTGATTTATGAAATAGCCCTGCGAATGACCCCGGAGGATCTAAAATCGATCCGGCCAAAATTTATCGGATTAAATTCTGAACTATCCAATAAGGACCAGCGTGAATTGATTTCTCAAATCTTTAACTGCCCGGTCTATGATGAATACTCAACGGAAGAAACCTGGATGGTGGCGTCCCAGTGCAAAAAAGGCAAGTATCATGTATTTATTGATAATGTCTGGGTTGAATACCTGGATAAAAGCGGCAATCCCGTAAAACCAGGGGAAGAAGGAGAAATATATTTAACTACCACCAGAAGTCCGGCTATGCCATTTATCCGCTATCGTATCGGAGACTTGGGAAGAGAAAGCACGCAGACTTGCTCCTGCGGTTTGCCTTATCCCATTATAGAAGAATTCAACGGAAGAGCCGATGATAGTTTCATTCTCCCCAGCGGAAAATATTTATCATCATTAAAGATCTTGAATACCTTTACCAAAAATATTAAAAAGCATCTGCATTTAATGGAGGAGTTTAAAGTCATTCAAGAGGAACCGGGATTGATCGTGATCAAGTTCGTAAAAGGCAAGGAGTACCAGGAAAAGCATCTGACAGAACTGGTGGATGCTTTGAAAAAAGTTTTTGGCGAACCAGTTACCATCAGGGTCGATTTTGTGGATGAGATCAAAACCAACAGTATCAAACGCAAAGCAATCGAATCACGGGTAGGTAAAAAGCAAGTTGGATAAGATTATTACGGGTCATGAAATGATCGCCCGGGAAGTAAACTCCGGGAAGAAAAAAAACATATTTTCAAAATCGATCCCCTGGATAATCGGCAGTTCTGTTTTAGTTTACCTGATATGGCGAATAGAACCCCAGTCATTGATCAAAGCTCTGTCAAATGCCCAGTTGCTGGTCTATATACCTGCTTTATTGATTTTTGTTTATTTCTCTTTTCTGATAGATACGCAAAATCTTCAAGCCCTGATGAAACATTTTGGTCATATGTTTTCCTTTGCTGAAAGCATGGTCATCAGAGGAGCTTCTTACCTGATTTTGGTGGTTGATTACACCCTGGGTATGGGGAGTGTGATCTATTTCCTGAAAGAAACCAGAAAGATCCCCTTGTTGCAGGGTACTGCCATTATGATCTATTACAATTACATCAATCAGATCGCATTGCTGCTTTTAGCCGCGGCAGGTTACATCTTACTGGGAATGTCCCTGCCCTGGTTAAGCAAAGGCCTGATTCTATGTATCTTGTTGCTTTGTCTTACCATTCTGGCCATAGGGGTGGTCAAGCATTCCAATATCAGTTTTATAAACCGGTTAAAAAAAGCCGCTCTTATGCAATCATTTGTAGACTCTTCCCTGCAGGTTTATCTGCTTAATACCATCTACCGAACCGGCTACTATTTTACATATGTTTTGTTTTTTTATGCGGCAGTGAAAGCTTTCGGTATGGATATTCCGTTTATTACATTAATTGCCTATGTGCCACTCATTTTACTGATCATCAGTATTCCGGTTTCTCCTTTTGGGTTGGGAACCTCACAGGCAGCCATGCTGTTTCTTTTTAAGGATTACGGCTCACAACCGCAAATCCTTGCTTTCAGTTTGGCATATTCAGTATCCGTACTTCTGCTGCGTGCTCTTATAGGTGCTTATTATTATTGGATCATGGCGGGCAGGATCACTTTGAATAAAGGATTAAAAGAGGGAGGTTAGAGGACTGAAAGAAAAGCCGATTGTGAAAAAATTTGAGAGAAAGCTGGGTGATCTCATCCCAATCAAGCATTTTCTGATAACTGGGTTTTCAAGAAATGCATTTTTTCTCCTCATCAAAGCATACGGATGGGAAAAACCGGCCGAAATTATTATCCCGGCTTATACCTGCCCCGTTATAAAACATACTGTTGAAGCGGCAAATGCGATTCCGGTACCGGTTGACGCAGAGGCAGCCGGTCTGAATATAGATCCGGATCTGATCGTAAAGGCAATAACGAAGAATACGCGTGCTATTTATGTTGTTCATACCTATGGCACGCCCGCACAGATCCAAAGAATCTGCAGTATTGCAAGAGAATACGATTTGATTGTTATCGAAGATCTGGCCCATTCTCTTTTTACCACTTATCAGGGAAAACAACTGGGCACTTTCGGCGATTACGCTATTTTAAGCTTTACCAAGCAAATCGTGGATTTTGAAGGGGGCGCTATTGCCACCAATCATACCGCCATCTACCGGAAGATGATGAAGCTTCGGGAACAGTACCAGCAAGAGAGCAGGTTTTCCTTCAACTGGCTGATCGACAGTTATGTCCGTTTCATTGGTTCCTGTTGGGAATCCAGCTTTTCACGGTCAGCATTATGCTTCATGCTGCTAAACGATTGGATCAACAAAACCTACTATAAAGGCTCATATGGGATTCGGATCGATCCTTCCAAATTTTATGCCAGTTCCATGGGAAGCCGTTTAGCTTTGCTGCAATTGGAGAGACTTTATGAAAAGAAAAGGAAAATGATTGCAGATTGGAATGATACCAGGCATTTACCAGGCCAGATGGAAAAGAATTCTTCCTTCATTTCACCTTACAATACCAAATTGGTTTCAGATCCGGATTATTTTGTCCGATACCATTCCTTCCGGACCTGGCACAATCCCCATGAGCTTGGGCTTTATCCCAGATCAGACTGCCTATTCCGGCAGCTCAGGATCTTTTCACGATCGAAATTCCATTTTCGGGAAGCACCTGGAGTAATTCCCGAAGTTGAATAAAAAGAAATAAGGAGGAGTGTGTNNATTCTATCCAATAAGGGTTTTAATTATTACGCTGTCGATTTCAGGAAGGTGAATCCCCAGCGAACTTATGATTTGGTCGCAGGGCTTGAAGCAGTTGAAAAAGACACATGGATCCCGCAGGAGGACTTCTGGGAGTACATAGGTAAGTGTGACTTCGTGGTATATGCTGAGAAAAATGGCCAGATCGTCGGTTTTAATTTGATTTCCATTATGTATAAGGATGAATTCTGTATTTACACCATAGAAGAAGCAATGGTGCTGAGAGCTTTTCAGGGTAATAACATCGCACGTAATGTTGTTGTCATAGGTTTATGGTGGTTCATGAAGACGTCCTGTTTTGACGAAAAAATAAAAAGGTTTGTTTTAGTCTCAACATCATGTAACCCGAAAGTAGTCAATAATTACTTCAAAAATAAATATGTTACAAGAATCCTGGATAATTCGTTTAAGCCTTCACAGGAACTGATCGCTGTTCATAATGAATATGTAAAAAAATATAATTATCAATTGGTTCACAAGGACTATCCGTTTTGTCTGAAAAACATGTTTCCGGGCTCAAACCAATTCGATAAATATGAAAAGGTTCCCCAATACCTCGAAGGAGTGAAAAGTAAAATGCCGCCGGATTTCGATTACATTACACGGGGTGATGCATGGGCTTTTATGGTGAACGCCAGTAAAGCAGCATATTATACATTTACTGTTGCTACTGCCCTAACATATCTTGGCAGTGAAGTGCTGTTTAATGAAAAAATCGGACTGTTAAAGAGAAAACAACCAGAACCCATTCAACAACCAACCCATTTGCCGGAAAAGGCATCCAGCTATTTTCAACCAAAACCATTTTAGGCAGGCAGTATTCCCTTTGAAATGGGCTGCATTTAGGTTATAATGGATTCAGAAAACAACGAAAGGGGCGTAAAGCCCCTATTTTTTTGTTGGTGCCAGAGGTGGGACTCGAACCCACACGCCAAAGGCACACGATTTTGAGTCGCGCTCGTCTGCCAATTCCGACACTCTGGCATAAAACTGCCTCAAGTTAGCAAACATAATTATAAATAGCGGCGGGGTAATTGTCAAGACCGCCTCTGAGGAGGCCAGGAGGCGACAATAATGGAAACCGTGCTAATAAATTGCAGTAGTGTTATTATAAGGCGGTATGCAATCAAAAGGATTTTTAAGGAACCATAGCGAATTATTTTTAGGATAAATGCTGAACAATTATAATGAAGGGAGATTCTCACTTAACAGCAGGGGAGAGAATTTTTTATGCTTGCCGAAGAAATACTGGTAAAGCAAAGTCTGCAGGGAGACACTTTGGCTTTCGAAGAATTGATTTTGCCTTATCAAAACAAAATATATGCACTGGCTTATCGTTATATGGGCAATGAAGAAGATGCTTATGATATGACCCAGGAAGCCTTTTTAAAAGCTTTCCGGTCTTTGCGAACATTTAAAGGAGATTCCAGTTTTGGGACCTGGATTTATCGTGTGGCGACCAATGTCTGCCTGGATGAATTAAGGAGGCGAAAGCGAAGGATCATACCTTTATCTCTGGATGAACCGCTGGCCACCAGGGACGGCGATTCAGTAGAGAAAGAAATAGCTGATATGAATCCCACCCAGGACATAATTATCGAACAAGAAGAATTTGCTCAATACATACAGAATCTGGTAAGCCAAATGAAACCTGAACATAAAAACGTAATTATTCTAAGAGATATGATGCAGTTATCCTACGAGGAAATCGCAAATGTGCTTGATACCTCGGTCGGTACGGTAAAATCCCGCCTCAGCAGAGCGCGAAATATATTGCGAAAAAAACTAAATGGCAGGGAACATTTTCCTTAAGCCGCGCGTCTAAGCAAACAAGGAGGTATGGTGTGCTATGAAATGTGAGCAAATAAAAGAATTATTATCGCCATATATGGATCAAATGACAGATCCAAAAGAGAACAATGCGATTGAAGCTCACTTAGCATCATGCTCAAATTGCCGTGAGGAACTAAAGCAGCTTAAAGCAATGGCAGAAATGATGAACGGGCTCTATACCCCGCAGCTCCCAGAAACTTTTGCTCAGGACCTCAGACAGCGACTCAATGATGAAAAGATATCCATTCTTAAGCCCAAAGATTTAAAAACACCCAGTAAAGCTGGCTGGATCGCCGCTGCTGTTGCCTTAGTCGCATTGGGAGCAGGCATTTTCACCAGCAGTTATTTACCAGCAGATAATATTATTGCCTATCATGAAAAACAGACAGAAGCAACAGATAAAAAGCCTTCCATGTCAGTAAATGATATCCTTAATAAAATCAAGATCTGGGACAATGACAATCAGGACAAAGACGATGTAAACGTTGATGTTGCAAATAATGACAATCAAACCAAAGCTCCGGGGAAGGAACCCGCAACGTCTGCTTCTGATGGAAAGCCAGTGGAAGAAATACCAGCTGATACAACGGAAACAAGTCCGGCTGTAAAAATTGCTGACATCTATTCTACACAGATCAAAGTAGATAGTACGGAGCAAGCAGTCGAGAAAGTCATTCAGATTGCTGAGGCCAACCAGGCCGGGTATGATGTAAATGCCACCAGCAGCATGGTGCAAGCCTTTTCCGCCGGCAGTTCGCAGATGATAGAAATGAAAGCATCTGCTGATAAGGTAGACGGGATCATTAAAGAGCTGGAATCTATGGGTATGATAGCCGCACCTATGCATGAGGAAACTGTTTTGACAGACGAATATGCAGAAGCACTCAAGCAGATACAGGATTTAAATGAGAAAATAGAAGCGGCCAAGGCCAATAATGATGAAGAACAGCTGAAACAGTTAAATAAGGATCTATTTTCCTGGACTTCCCGCAAGAAGGTCATCGATCAGGAAGTTGGGCAGGCAACCATTAGGGTTTATCTGATTGAGGAAATAAAACCATAAGACCAATAAAAAAATGACATAAGGTATAAAATAATCAGCAGGAGCCTATCCTGCTTTTTTGTTGGAAAAGCTAACTGTCAAGATAGGTTCATGGTATTATTAAAAAATAATATTAAAAAAATTGGGTGGTTGGATCATGTTTGATGTAGAGCAGAAGCTAATGCTGGTGGATGGCAACAGCTTGTTATTCAGGGCTTTTTATGCGCTGCCATTGCTTCATACCAGGGAAGGCATTTATACGAACGGAGTTTATGGATTTCAGACCATGTTGAACCGGGCTCTGGAAAATGAGAAGCCAACTCATTTGATCGTGGCCTTCGATATGGATAAAAAGACTTTCCGTACTGACCTCTATACTGAATATAAAGCCAACCGTTCTGCACCCCCTGACGAATTGATCGGGCAATTCGCTCTGGTCCGGGAGCTGCTGCGGGCACAAAATATAGATTATTTGGAAATACCGGGCTATGAAGCCGATGATATAATCGGCACCATGAGCAAACTGGCGGAAGAAGAAGGAATACCCGTAATCATTTTGACCGGTGATGGTGATGCGCTGCAGTTGGTGTCTGAGAACACCAGGGTATTGATGACCAAAAAAGGGATTTCGGAGATAGAAATCTATGATCCGGAAAAAGTGAAAGAAAAATGGGAAGTGTGCCCACAGCAGATGGTGGAAATCAAAGCATTGATGGGAGATTCTTCTGATAATATTCCCGGGGTTCCGGGAATCGGCCCTAAAACCGCTATGAAGCTGGTAAAACAATTTAATGATATCAATACCTTGTACGCTAATCTTGAGGCAGTGGAAAATCAAAAACTCAGGGAAAAACTAATTGAGTACCGGGAACAGGCTTTTTTAAGCCGGGAACTGGCAACCATCGACCGTCAAATGGATATACCCTGTCAGTTCAATGATTATATCAGGAAAGATCCGCATCGTGAACAACTGCTTGATTTATATCATCGTCTGGAATTCAATAACTTTTTTAAGGCCTTGCAGGCTCAAGGGGACAGCGCACCGGAAACTCCGGAAGCAGATATCGAGATAATCCAATTGAGCAGGGAAGAAGAAACAGCAGCTTTTATTAACGGGTTGGAGCCCGATTTGCCTACAGCACTTTATTTGGATGCAGATTACCACCATCCCATGTGGGCCAAATTAAGAGGCATCTACCTGGAAGCCCGGAACAAAGTATACCATTTGCCCATCAGTGAGACTGCCAGTTTCAAACTGGAATGGCTCAGGCCATTTCTGGAAGGGGCTGATTACAAAAAATATCTTCACAATGCCAAGTTTGCTCAGGTGGTCCTGCTTCGATACGGCATTGAACTGCGGGGTATAGCAGGTGATACCTTGCTGCTTACCTATGTTAATGACCCCGCTTTTGAAGGAGAAGCATTAAATAAACTTATGTTTAAATACTTAAATATGAGTATTCAACAAAATGATCATGCTTTACTCACAGCTAATCTCAGCCAGCTCTATACGCATCTATGGCAGCAGACTCCGGAGGAATTAAAGAAGTTGTGTCAGGAAGTCGAAATGCCTCTTTCCAATGTTTTAGCCCATATGGAATTCAGCGGTATCCAGGTGGAAAAACCAGTATTGGCAGTGATATCAACTGAATTGACTCAACGCATCGCTAAAGATGAAGATCAAATCTATCATTTCGCCGGCCAAACTTTCAATATCAATTCTCCCAAACAATTAGGAAAAGTGTTGTTTGAAGATTTAGACCTGCGCATCGTAAAAAAAACCAAAACCGGATATGCCACCGGAATTGAGGTATTGGAAGAATTATATGATGAGCATGAGATTATTCCGCTTATTATGGATTATCGTCAATTGACCAAACTGAAATCAACTTATGTGGATGCTTTGCAGGAGCTGATCCATCCCGATACCGGCCGAGTGCATACCATATTTAAACAAGCCCAGACTTCAACGGGAAGGCTTTCCAGTGTGGAACCAAACTTGCAAAACATACCGATCAAGGTCGAGGAAGGGCGACGTATCCGCAAAGCTTTTACGGCCCGCAGCCCGAAATATTGTTTGGTTTCCGCCGACTATTCCCAGATCGATTTAAGAAGCCTGGCTCATATCAGTAAAGATAAAACACTGATCGAAACCTTCCTAAAGGGAGTCGATATTCATACCCGCACAGCAGCGGAGATTTTTAAAGTGCCTCTGGATAAAGTAGACAGTAAACTGCGGAGCCGGGCAAAAGCAGTTAATTTTGGCATCATTTACGGGATCAGTGATTTTGGCCTGGCCAGGGATACAGGGGTATCACGCAAAGAGGCGCGTCAGTATATAGATAACTATCTGGACAGTTATCCGGGTGTACGGCAGTATATGCATGACATTGTCGAGTTCGGCAAAGCAGCCGGTTACGTGGAAACCATATTAAAGCGGCGACGTTATCTGCCGGATTTGAATGCCAAAAACAAAATGGTTCAGGCTTTTGCAGTGCGAATGGCATTAAATACACCGATCCAGGGAACATCTGCTGATATTATAAAATTGGCAATGCTCAAAGTTTATGAAAAGTTAGAGCAACAGGGTCTGAGGGCAGAGATGCTATTGCAGGTCCATGACGAATTGGTGCTGGAAGTACCGACAGCAGAATTGGAACAGGTTATCGAATTACTTAAAGATTGCATGGAAAATTGCTACCAGTTGACGGTGCCTTTGGAAGTATCGATAAAATACGGCCGCGACTGGTATGACATGATGCCATGGGTGAAACAGACCGAATTGTTTTAGGAGAGGAAGAAACTTATTTGCCTGAATTGCCAGAGGTCGAATCAGTCAGAAGATCACTCATAGCCAACCAGGGGGCAAAAATAAAAGCAATCGAATTAAACCGCGAAGATATCGTACGCCGGCACGACTTTGCCATCGATCGATTACAGGACAAAAATATCAGGGAATTCAGCCGGCGGGGTAAGTACCTGATCTTGAACCTGGGGCCCGGATACAATCTGATCATCCACCTGGGTATGAGCGGCAGGTTTTATCAACTTAACGAAGACAGTGACATTACAGCCAAACACGTGCATGCTGTGATCTGGCTGGATAACGGGAAAAAACTGGTCTATGAAGATCCGCGGCGTTTTGGCGGCCTTTATCTGATCAAAAACAGAAAACAGTTTTTTAACCGGATGGGGGTTGAACCGCTTACGAAAGAGTTTACACCTGCGTATTTGCATAAAATTACCCGCAACCGGAAAATTGCTATAAAGAGCTTTCTTTTAAGCCAAAACCAGGTTTGCGGGATCGGTAATATTTATGCAGATGAATCTTTACATTTGGCGGGGATAAGGCCCGATCGCCCGGCTGGGTCCTTAACCGCCGGCGAGGCTGAAAGGCTGTGCCAGGCGATCAAAAAGGTGCTGCAGCAAAGTATCGACTCACAGGGGACTACATTTCGTGATTACCGCAATGGATTAAATCAGGAGGGCGGCAATCAAAGCAACCTGCAGGTATACGGCAAGGACAAAGAGCAATGCCCAAACTGCGGGGAAGTTATATGCAAACAAACCATCGGCGGCAGAGGCACCCACTTCTGCGAAAAATGCCAGAAGTAGGTTAGCGGTGAAATAATACAAGCGGTCACACTTGATAAGTTCTATCCATATAGTAGGTATATAACTACGAACAAAGGATAGGACAATATTTTGCAGGTATTACCGGTACTTTTCTTTGCGCTGGCAGTGAGTACAGACGGCTTTATCGCCGGTCTGGCTTATGGTATAAATAGAATCCGGATCTCTTTTATACCGCTTTTGGTCATTGCAGCAGCATCCGCAATGGCGGTGAGCTGCTCGATGCTGCTGGGACGCGGGATTGCTGCTGTGTTACCGGCCGGGAGTGCAGGCAAGGCTGGTTCATTATTATTGGTGATAATGGGTTTTGTTTTTCTGTGTAAAGCTTTGCGGGATCTGCTTCATAGTTTACCGGCTGATGAGGATCAGCCGCTGGTGACCCTGAAATTAAAATCGCTGGGGATTGTTATTAATATATTAAAAGAGCCGGTGGCGGCAGATATGGATGCATCAGGTGAAATCAGCCGCAAAGAGGCTTTCTTTTTAGGTTTGGCTTTGGCAGTCGATGCTATGGGTGCCGGAATCGGCATAGCCATGGCCGGATATAATATTTTGTTTACAGCCCTTACAGTAGGTGTGTTAAAATTTATATTAGTAAGCAGCGGCATTGAATTAGGAAAACACATGAAAAATGAGATCGTACGAGGTATCGCATCATTTATTCCCGGCTTTATATTTATCATGATCGGTATTTTAGAATTTATATAGGTCGGTGATACCAATGAAAATTATTGGCTTAACGGGCGGAATTGCAAGCGGTAAAAGTACCGTAACCAAGACCCTGGAAAAACTGGGGGCGATCATTATTGATTCCGATGAGCTGGCTCATAGTATTATGCAGCCTTATAAACCAGCCTGGAATGATATCGTCAAACTTTTTGGGACTGAGATTCTAAACAGTGATGAAACGATAAACCGTGATCTTTTAGGGCAAATCGTTTTCAATGATGCGAAAAAGCTGAAGGAGCTTAACCAAATTACCCACTGGCGGATCGCAGAAAGATATAAAGAAGACCTGCGAGTCATAAAAAAAGAGAATCCGAATGCAATTGTGGTAATGGAAATCCCGTTGCTTTACGAAACGCATGCCGAAAGGATCTGCGATGAGGTATGGGTGGTATGGGTAGACCGTGAAACCCAGATCGAAAGGCTTATGAAACGTGACAACATCAGTCAGGAAGATGCCATTAAAAGAATCGAAGCGCAAATGGATCTGGACGAAAAAGCCAGTATGGCTGACGTAGTCATCGACAATCGCCACAGTATTGAAACAACAATTGAAGCAGCAACCAGAAATTACATCGAAAGAATGCAAACATAGCCCACATATATATTAAATACCTTATTGCTGGGGGTTTTTGACTTGGTATTAATAACTAGAAAAAAGCTGATAAAAATAGCCTGGTTATTTATACTGGTCTTTTTAATGATCGTTGTTACCTTCCCAAAATGGATAGCGGTATTTTATCCGCAGCCACACCGCGATCTGATCATTCAGGCCGCTTATGATAATGAAGTCGATCCTTACCTTGTCTTTGCCATCATCAGGGCAGAAAGCAAATACCAGACTACAGCTGAGTCGCCATTGGGAGCCAAAGGGCTTATGCAGATCATGCCTGAAACCGCTGCCTGGATTGCCGAGCAGCAGGGGATAGAAGGCTTCACCCCTGAAATGCTGCACCAGCCGGATATCAATATTCAATACGGATGCTGGTATCTAAACAGTCTCAACAAGGAATTTGAAGGACGTCTCCCGGTTATGATTGCCGCATATAATGCCGGCAGAGGGCAGGTCAGGCAATGGATCGTCGATGGCACCTGGGACGGAAGCCTGGAACAGCTTGATCATATACCCTTTGAAGAAACAAAGATATATACGAAAAATGTCATGAAAAATTACCAGGCTTATCTGGCCATATATCAATAGGACCGTAAAGATGCAGGCGAAAGCCTGCATCTTTTTGTTCCTCCAACAGCTTTTCACCCAATTTCAGGAATATATTCAATGCCTGTCTAATATAACTTAAAGGGAAAGTTATATACGGGGGGTGTTCGAATGTATCTCACATTTCGCAAGATCGCATTAACAGGTTCTATCGCAGGACTGCTGGTTCTGATTGCCATTCTTATATATTCGTATAATACAGCTGTCTACACAGCCAATATTGATTCCCGGTGTTTTAGAGCCGGTTTGGTCGGTTCCATCGATGTACTTGATCCTGCCCTCGTCACCCAGCAGGAAGAAAAACTCATCGGATCTGCATTGTATGAAGGACTGGTTTATTTCGATGAGAAAAGCGGCGATATTAAACCATTGCTGGCTAAAAGCTGGAAGTACTCAAAGGATGGCAAAACACTGACCATCAAACTCAAAAAAGAGGTTAAGTTTCATAATGGCCAGCCAGTAACCGCACAAAAGATCAAAGAAGCCTGGGAAAGAAGTTTTTCCTCGGCCAAGGATTGGAGTGCCATTAATTTATTCCTGTCGATCAAAGGGGTCACGGAGAGATTAAATGGAAGCCAGGGACCCATCGGCATTGAAGCAATTGACGATTCAACACTGAAAATATCTTTTGCCAAACCAAATTCTGCGTTTCCATATATGCTTACCAACCCGATCTTCTGGGTCTATGATGTTAAGCAGGAAACAGAAGCACCGTACTCCGGAACCGGACCATTTACCCTGATCAACAACCAGGACAACAAGAAGATTTTATTGACACGCAATACCAATTATCATCGCGGGACTCCCAATCTATCCGCAATAGAGTTTTCCATTTTTGAAGATGGTAAGACCGCATGGGACAGCTATATAAAAGGGGAACTTGATTATTTGGATACCGTACCACTGGCAGAAATCAAAAACATTAAGGCTGACCAGAAGCTATACAGCCTGTTTATTGAGACACCCCTGCTGGAAATCTACGCTCTGGGGTTAAACATGAATAAAGAACCTTTTAATGATAATTACATGCTGCGCCGTGCGATAAACTACGCCATGGATCGTAATCAGATCGTGGAGAGTGTTTTCGGTGACGGGTATCGTACCAATAAAGCCATCATACCTCCTGAAGTCAAAGGGTATAACAGTGAAATGACCGGTTACATCTTTGACCCGGCCAAAGCTGCCAAGCTACTGGAGGAAGCAGGGTATCCTGCCGGAAAGGGTTTGCCAACCATAACCTTAAGCTATAACAGCGATGAAGGGCATCAGATGGTAGCAGAAAACATCATGCAGCAACTGTCGCCTCTGGGGATAAACATACAACTGCAGCCAATGAATTGGGATTATTACAAAAAGCAAATGGAACAGGGAGCACTGACATGCTTCAGAATAGGGTGGGCAGCGGATTATCCCGATGCGGACAGTTTATTATATGGATTATTCCACAGTTCCATGGCAGGTCACGGTAATTATACCGGGTATCACAATCCCCAGGTTGATAAAATCCTGGATGAGGCTCGGGCTGCAACCAAAAGTAACAGAGAGAGGCTGAAGCTGCTTAAAAAAGCCGAAGAGATCGTCATTGATGATGCTCCCATGGTATGGCTGTTCCAAAAGAAAACAGCTGCCATAACCGGAAATCAGACCCGGGAGTTAAAGATCGACCGAATGGGAATGGTTGACTGGTATGCAGCGCAGTTGATCAAACCTGACTTATCTGCCGAAAACATCGGCCAGTAGCCAAAAAATGCCGGGGCTCTAATACAATTGACACCACCGCGAGAACTATTGTATAATTCCAATTGTCGGAATGGACGATCCATCTGATATACAATGCGGCGGTGGTGGAACAGGCAGACACGTACGTTTGAGGGGCGTATCCGCGAGGGTGGGGGTTCAAGTCCCCCCCGCCGCACCAT
>DBRM01000079.1:4405-5101 GCA_002305965.1 Syntrophomonas sp. UBA1368 | reverse complement strand
TGAGGCGTATCTGATGTATCCTTAGTTGAGTCATTAGCCATTTTAAAACTCAATCTTTGATACGTACAAATATAAGTCCGAACCCTGGACAAAAGTCTGTACCAGTGATGACTGGACAAAAGCGGCTCTTGACATTCTTGGAGGAAGAAAAGGCATTACTGGCGAGTTCAAGTATTCAACGCTTGGGATTCAGATACTGTCAGGTGTGATAGCAAAAGCAAGCGGTATGAAGGTGATTGAGTTTGCCAACGCCTGTCTCTTTGAACCGATTGGGATTCCACGTCATACCAATAAGGAAGACAGATCGAAAGAGGATCAGTTTAACTTTTTAATGAGCAAGGAACCGAAGGGTAATGTATGGTATGCGGATCCGCAGGATGTGAATACTGCTGGCTGGGGACTTGCTCTGTCGGCTAACGATCTTGCTGCAATAGGTCTTATGTGCCTTCAGAAAGGGATATATCATGGAAAAAGGATCGTAACAGAAGAATGGGTTGATGCGCTCTCAACTCCATATATCGATTTGGATGAAAGGTTCGGGAAAATGTCATACGGCTTTCTGTGGTGGATCATAGATGCAGGCAAACGAATCTATGCAGCCATAGGTGATGGAGGAAATGTCATCTATGTCAACGAGGCAAAAGGCATTTGCATCGGAATCGCAGGTACCTTCAAACCCCGGATCTTTGACCGCGT
>DBRM01000079.1:1743-4236 GCA_002305965.1 Syntrophomonas sp. UBA1368 | reverse complement strand
CATTGACCTCAGAATGTTATTGGCTTTTGCCGAGGTTATGGGTGATAAATTATGGAACACAGATTTATAAAATCAGAATCAGGAACGGTACATTATTGGATAAATAGAAATCAGAACAAAAGTGCAAGATGTATTGTTTTTACTCATGGTTTAACCGCTAACCATAATATGTTTGAAAAACAGGTAAATTACTTTTCAGACGATTACACAGTTATAACCTGGGACGTTCCTTTACATGGAGAATCTCGTCCATATAAAGACTTTTCATATAAAAACTGTGCCGCAGATTTAAAAGAGATACTTGACACGGAGAATATCAGCCAGGTTATTTTGGTTGGGATGTCGATGGGCGGATACCCGAGCCAGGAGTTTGCCGTGCAATACCCGGATAGAGTAATGGCATTCATCGCCGTGGATACCACTCCATTTGGTCTGGATTACTATTCACCTTGTGACCGATGGTGGCTTAAGCGAGTTGGAACAATAGCAAAATGGTTTCCGGAAAAAATATTGAAAAAGAGTATAGCAAAATCGGTTTCTAAAACTCAATATGCTTACGATTTGATGCTGAAGATGCTTGAATCCTCAAGTAAAGCAGACATTATTGAACAAATGGAAATTGCATATGCAGGCTTTCTCAAAGAAAATAAAAATGTCAGATTCACTTTTCCTGTGCTGATCTTGCTTGGTCAATATGACAGAACAGGTAAAGTGAGTCAATACTGCAAAGCATGGTCGAAAAAAGAAGGTTATCCTCTGCATATCATTAAACGTGCTGCACATTTTTCTAATGCCGATAATTATNNATAAGCAGAGATAAAAAAATATTGACAGAAAAATAGCAGGTTAAGTATAATAGTTTCAATATACTGAAATTACGATGACAGGGAATAGTAAGCTGATTCTTGGGAGATAGAGAGCCGCTGTTTGGTGCAAGGCGGCCGAAGAGGACAGCAGAACTCACCCTCGAGATGCCGACCGAAATCACTTTGAAAGTAGGCTCGGACGGAACTTCCACCGTTAGAAGGAAGCGGATATCAGGTATTGTGACCTGGCATCCTGATCGAGTGAACGGCAGCAGCTGTTAATTTGAGTGGTACCGCGGAGTTAAACTCTTCGTCTCAGAATTTTGAGATGAAGAGTTTTATTTTTTTCACGGGGGCAGCATTGATAGAAGATGCTCCTTATGAATATATATTAGAAATTCGTCGGGTGACAGAAGCAGAGGAAATAATCTGGTTTCAGGCAAAATTCCAATAATATGTATTCTGTCAGCACCAGGAAGAATGGAGGAGTAACATGTTAGAACTGAGAATCAACGGATTTGGCGGACAGGGTTCAGTTACACTGGCTCATTTGCTGGCGCAGGCTGCGCTGGAAAACGGTGAGCAAGGGCAGGCTCTGCCTTTCTTTGGGGTGGAACGGCGCGGAGCACCGGTAAGGGCAGCAGTGCGTATGTCTCCCACTACAATTCATGCGCATAGTCAATGTGAACTGCCGGATTATGTGGTCGTGATGAGTGAAAAGTTGACCGAGGCGGCAATTATGGAAGGCATCAATGAGCGCGGGACCGTGATCATCAATGCGCCATTTGCTGCAGGGGTAAAGAAGCACCCTACATGGCACGTAGATGCCGATACCATTGCTCGTGAAGCCGGATTGTTTTCCGCGGACGGGCCTTTTATCAATATTCCTCTATTTGGAGCGGTATGCCGGGTGCTTAATATCCCACAGCAGATTATGGAACAAACCATCATGAATAAATGGCCGGGAGTATCCGGACAACGCAATTTGGGCGCCGCTGGCAAGGCTTACAACACGGTGACTAAGATCGGTTCCTAGGGCAAATTTTATTTGGATAAGGGAAAGGAATGGAAATAAATGAAATCAGTAACCAAAGCGTACCGGCCTATTTCCTGGCCAATGAAGGGAGCCGGCGGTGAAACCGGTTCCTGGAGAACTCACCGTCCGGTCGTTGACAAAAATATATGCAATAAATGTCAGATCTGCTGGGTATATTGCCCGGAAGCGGTTATTGACCGTCATGAAACGATCATTGATTACCGCTACTGTAAAGGCTGCGGGGTGTGTGCTCTGGAATGCCCTACTGGCGCCATCAGCATGGAAATGGAGGAGTAGCATGAAAACAACACAGGTTATAATGGATACCGGTGCCCATGCCGCGGCACTGGCTGTAAAATATGCCCGGGTCGACGTAGTCCCCGGTTATCCTATTACTCCCCAGACCAGTATTATGGAAGCGGTGGCCAGTATGGTCGAAAATGGAGAACTGCACGCCCGCTTCATTCCGGTGGAAGGCGAACATAGTGCCATGGCCGCTGCTGTAGCTGCATCTGCTGCCGGCGCCCGGGTTTTCACTGCCACCTCAGCCAACGGCTTGCTTTATATGCACGAGGTCTTACATATGGCTTCCGGCGGACGTCTGCCGGTGGTAATGTGCAATGTGAATCGCGGAATTTTTGCCCCCTGGAC
>DBRM01000079.1:0-1646 GCA_002305965.1 Syntrophomonas sp. UBA1368 | reverse complement strand
TTTGCAATTTCCCATTGTCTTATGCCCCTTACGCTTCCGAACCAGGAGGATATTGACCGTTTCCTGCCAACCCATGAACCGGAATGGCGGCTGGACCCGGCGAATCCGTCTTCCTTCAGCAATGTCACCAATGCGCCTGAATATGCACCTTTCCGGCAGATGCTTTCCGAAGATATCATGTCGGCTATCCCGCTGGTAAAGAAGGCAGCACAGGAATATAAAGAGGCCACCGGTATGTGGGATGGAGACACCATCGATACTTACCGGCTGGAAGATGCGGAAGTGGTGGCTTTTGCCGTTAACAGTATGGCAGCAGAATTGAGGCTTTCCATTGATATCCTTCGTGAACAGGGCATCAAAGCCGGGTTGCTCAGACCGCGCTTATACCTTCCTTTCCCCACTGAGGATATAATAAATGCCTTGCCGAAAAATGCGCAGGTGATGGTACTTGACCGGAATTATAACTTCGGACACCCCGGCGGTATTCTGGCACAGGAACTAAAAAGCGTGTGCTTTGGGAGACGTAATGACCTGACCATCAAAAACCGGGTCATGGGGATCGGCGGCATCGATCTTACCCGCCGTTTCATGGCAGACGAGATACGGGCCATGATAGAGGAATAATAAGTTTAGACCATGAAAGGAATGGATTAGATATGACTACCAGCATTAAAAAATTACCTGATAATGAGCAGGTATTAAGCGGAAACGGGGCATGCGGAGGCTGTCCTTCCACCATGGCACTGCGGATGGTAGGCAAGGCTTTGGGGCCTAATGCCATCATGCTTTTGACCCCGGCCTGTGCGGTTGCCAGCATGGGCATGACTCCCAAGCTGGGTTACGACTGGCCCTGTATCAATATTTGCTTTGCTACTGCCGGCTCATCAGCCTCCGGTATCACCCATGCCCTTGAAATTTTGAAAGAAAAAGGACGCCTGCAGGGTGAAGTACCAACTGTGTTCAATTGGGTCGGTGATGGCGGCACTTATGATATCGGCTTTCAGGCTCTTTCAGCCGCGGCCGAGCGTAATGAAAATATCATTCATTTTTGCTATAACAATGAAGCTTACAGCAATACCGGTGTGCAGCGCAGCGGTGCCACGCCCCGCGGAACCTTTACCACTACCACTCCCACCGGCAAGCGACAGCCCAAGAAAAACATGCCGCTGCTGATGCTGGAGCACAATATTCCTTATGTAGCTACTGCCACGGTGGCATATCCTGCAGATTTGTACGACAAAGTGGTAAAGGCCAAGAGCATCCCCGGCATGAAATATATTGAGATCCTGTCTCCCTGCTATTTGGGCTGGCAGTTCGATATGGCGGAAACCGTTAAGATGAGCCGCATGGCTGTTCATAGTGGTGCCTGGTTGTTATGGGAAGCGGAAAACGGCAAGATCACCTTTAACAGCCCCAGTTCACAGATCATAAGCGGTAAAAAGGCAGCTCAGCCAATCGATGAATATTTAAAGCAGCAAGGCCGCTTCAGCCGATTGCTTAAAGGTCCTGACGCAGAGCAGCGCATTGCGGAAATTCAAGGTGATATTGATCGCGAGATCGCTTTCATGCGGGAACGGGCAAAAATTACGATTTAGCTTTTTCGTTCCTGATATAATAGTAACTGAAGCATTGAAGGTATTATTATC
>DBRM01000080.1:122853-124138 GCA_002305965.1 Syntrophomonas sp. UBA1368 | reverse complement strand
ATCCTTTATTAACAGAGAATAAATTCCCTGAGGTGATCGGTGTATTGGTAGTTGCCGAGGGAGCTGAAAACCCGGCGGTTAAAGAGAAGCTTATGGCAGCAACGGCAACACTATTAAATGTACCTGCTCATAAGGTAAGTGTAATGCCTGGTAAAGGAGGCGGCTTATAATGATGTTAAATTTTAAAAAAATCGGGTGGTTTATTCTCATAGCGGGTGTCCTTATTCTGGCCATATTATTATTACAGTCCGGCAGGGATGAAGACCAGCTATCGCCTGCCAGCCCTGAGAAGAATCAATACCAGACCGCCAATAATAGCAGTATTCCACCCGAGAACATGACCTTATCTGCCGATGATTTCTTCGCCGAATACCGTGTGGAAAGAGAACGGGTACGGGGCCAGCAAATCGAAATGTTAAGAGAAGTTTTGAATAGTCCGGTCATGAAAGAAGCACAACCGGAAGCTGCATTGGAGCTGATAAATATATCAGCTAAAATGGAGAAAGAATTGCAGACTGAAGGGATAATCAAATCGAAAGGTTTTGATGATTGCGTGGCCATTATCCAAGCTGATACCGCCTTGATCGTTCTTCAGAGCAGCAAGCCAATTGAGCAGGAAGATGAGGTCATGGCCACAGTGGAAAAAATAACTGGCTATGATGCTGAGCAAATCTGTATCATATACAGGGGAATGTAAAGTAGTGTATACAATAATACAAAATTAAAAACATTGTAAACACGGGACTTTGCTTCTATAATATTAAAAAGTCAGATTCAATACTCAGGCCGCAGGCCTGGGTATAATTATATTCTGGGATAATATCGCAATTTTCATTTCATAAGATTTACCGTATTACAAGGAGGCCAAAATGAGCAGAATCAAGATAACTGATACCAGTTTGCGGGATGCACACCAGAGTTTGTGGGCTACTAGAATGACCACTGATGATATATTGCCGATTTTAAACAAGCTTGATAATACCGGCTATCATTCCCTGGAAGTATGGGGCGGAGCTACTTTTGAT
Organism: Syntrophomonas sp. UBA1368; assembly: GCA_002305965.1. Classification (GTDB taxonomy): domain Bacteria; phylum Bacillota; class Syntrophomonadia; order Syntrophomonadales; family Syntrophomonadaceae; genus UBA1368. The sequence continues at coordinate 123,113 of DBRM01000080.1, read as the reverse complement.
GTGTGTTTGCGTTATCTGAAGGAAGATCCCTGGGAGAGACTCAGGGCTATCCGACGTGAGGTAGTGAAAAGCAAACTGCAAATGCTCCTAAGAGGCCAGTCATTATTGGGTTATTCTCATTATCCAGATGATATTGCCATAAAGTTCATAGAAAAATCTGCCGATAACGGTATCGATATATTCCGGATTTTTGATGCATTAAACGATTTGCGTAATCTGGAAGTTCCCATTAAAGCAGCAAAGCAAACCGGAAAACATGT
>DBRM01000080.1:0-122710 GCA_002305965.1 Syntrophomonas sp. UBA1368 | reverse complement strand
TCTTCGCAGCCACCGGTTGAAACCATTGTCAGAGCTCTGAAAGATTCGGAATGGAATACCGGCATAGAACTGAGTGATTTATTTGAGATCGCTGATTATTTTGAAAAGATCAGAAAACAAAAAGGATTTGAACGAGGTGTTACAAGGATCGCTGATATGAAGGTCTTTGAACACCAGATCCCAGGCGGCATGATCACCAATCTCTATTCGCAGCTTGAGGAACAAAAAGCCATACATCGTTGGGATGAAGTGCTGCATGAAATCCCAAATGTAAGGAAAGATTTAGGCTATCCGCCTCTGGTGACCCCCACCAGTCAAATCATTGGTATTCAAGCTGTTATGAATGTTTTGACGGGTGAAAGATATAAAATGTGTCCCGGCGAGGTAAAAGATTATGTAAGGGGTCTTTATGGCAAACCTCCGGTGGAGATCAGTGAGGAGATAAAACAAAAAATCGTAGGTGACCTTGAGGTCATCACGGTTCGCCCGGCAGATTTACTTCCCCCTGCCTGGGAGAAATGCAAGCAGGAAGTTGCCCAGTATGCTCAATCTGATGAAGATATACTATCATATGCCCTGTTCCCGCAAGTGGCTTTGAAATACTTTGAGTTTCGGCAAAACCAGAGCAGCAAAGAACAACCGGTTCTGATTTCCACTGATAAAAACGCCGCCGGTAAAATTACCCAGGCAAAGCGGACCACAGGGAAAAACAGTGAGGGGAATAGCCCGAAGGGAGATAATGAAATGAATCTGGGAGAGATCAAAGAGCTGATCCTGTTGTTGGATAGTACATCTGTGGCGGAAATCAATCTGCAACGGAATGACTATAGTTTAATCCTGAGAAAATCTGCCGTATCTGCAGAAGACAATCAAAGCGCAAAGACTCTAAGCCCTTTCGATCCAAAGGAAGAGGGAGTAGAAGGGCCAAGAGTGATTCCGCATAAAGCAAATTGTGTAGAGGTAACCGCTCCTATCGTTGGTACTTTTTATGAAGCGTCGTCGCCGGACGCACCAGCATTTGTAAAATTGGGAGATCAGGTGAAAAGCGGACAGATTTTATGTATCGTGGAAGCTATGAAGCTTATGAACGAAATAAAAGCTGAAGTGGACGGCAAGATTGTAGAAATAAAAGTGGAAAACGGCGACGCAGTTGAATATGGACAGACCTTATTCCTGATCGAGACAGAATAGGGGTGAGCACTTGTTTGATAAAATAATGATAGCCAACCGCGGTGAAATTGCGGTCAGGGTCATAAGAGCCTGTAAAGAGCTGGGGATAAAAACTGTAGCTGTATACTCCAAACCCGATATAAACAGTTTACACGTGCAAATGGCTGATGAAGCTGTATGTATAGGTGAAGCATCAGCTCGATTAAGTTATCTGAATATCCCCAATATTATTTCGGCTGCCAAAAACCAGCGGGTAGATGCAGTCCATCCCGGGTATGGGTTTTTGGCTGAAAATGCTTACTTTGCTGATCTTTGCGAAACCTATAATATTAAGTTCATTGGTCCCAAAGCAGAAGTGATCCAGCTCATGGGAGATAAAATCAAAGCCCGGGAATTGGTAAAACAAGCGGGTGTCCCTCTGGTACCAGGGAGTGAGGGCAATGTAAACAGTTATGAGCAGGCTCTGGAGGTTGCCAGAGAAATGGGATATCCTCTGATGATCAAAGCGGCAGCTGGCGGCGGCGGTAAAGGTATGCGCCTCGCTCAAAATGAGACTGATTTAAAAGATGCCCTGGATATGGCCAGAATGGAAGCCAAGGCGGCCTTTGGCAATGATGAGATCTATATGGAAAAATATATTGAAGAACCGCGGCACATTGAGTTTCAAATATTAGGTGATGAACACGGTAATCTGATTCATTTGGGAGAACGGGATTGCTCACTGCAAAGGCGCAATCAAAAATTGCTGGAAGAAGCGCCTTCCTCATTTATGAATGAGGAGCTGAGAAAGAAAATGGGGCAGGTTGCGGTAAAGGCTGCCAGGGCAGCAAAGTACTACAGTGCCGGGACCATAGAATTCCTGGTGGACAAACATAAAAACTTCTATTTTATAGAAATGAATACCCGTATTCAGGTTGAACATCCTGTTACGGAAATGATAACCGGGATCGATATTGTAAAAGAACAAATTAAAATTGCTGCCGGAGAAAAACTCACCATAAAACAGGAAGATGTAAAGATCAATGGCTGGGCAATTGAATGTCGTATAAATGCAGAAAACCCGGATAACGATTTTTCACCTTCCCCTGGGCAGATCGGACGATATATCATACCAGGCGGGCCAGGGGTAAGGATCGATTCTGCTGCATGTGAGAATTATACAATATTGCCTTATTATGATTCGATGATAGGGAAATTGATTGTATGGGGAAGAAATCGTCAGGAAGCTATTTGCCGGATGAAAAGAGCCCTGCAGGAATTTACAATAGAAAATGTGGCCACTACGATACCCTTTCATTTGAAAGTCATCGACAATGCGTTTTTTCAAAAGGGTGAGATCTATACAAATTTTATCCAGCGCAGGATGAGTGATAACAATAATCGATAAGTAAATCATTTGATACTGACGCGATCATTTGATACAATGATTAGTAGAATTTATTGGGAGGTGTAACAGTATGGATGCAAATAAACCAGAAATAAATAATGAATTAGGAGCTATTAGAATTGCTGATGAGGTAGTAGCAACAGTTGCCGGATTAGCAGCTTCTGAAGTAGAAGGCGTAGCATCAATGAGCGGCGGATGGGGCACAGACCTGGTTGAAAAATTGGGCAAAAAGAATTTCGGCAAAGGCATAAGAGTGGAAGTCATTGGAGAAGAAACAAAGATCGACATATATCTGGTGATTGATTATGGTTACCAAATACCACAAGTAGCAGAAGAAGTACAGAAGGAAGTGAAACAGGCTGTTGAAACAATGACGGGGCTTAAAGTTTCCTCGGTCAATGTGCATATTGTTTCTGTCATACTCAAAAAAAGTGAGCCCCAGGAGGTTCAGGAGGAAGAACTATAATTTCAAATCATTTTATGACCCCTTGCGTACATGGGGTTGGGTTGATGACTAAATGGGAAGAGGTGCAAAAATGACCGGTATATGGCGGGCTGTTTTATTCTTATACAGTCTTTTATTGGTAGCAGCAGGTGCTCTGGCTCTGGTATTGGCAGTGGGCAGAAGTGAATTCATGAACTATTTTGCTATGGTCATGTCTAATTCACAAAACCGGCCGGTCATAACCGGAGTTGCAGCAGTATTGCTGCTTTTGGGATTAATTACTCTATTTTACTCACTGAAACCAAATAAAGAAGAACCAAAGACGAAAACCGTTATCGTTACTGAAGGTTTAGACGGACAAGTTTCGATGACCATTCCGGCAATCAAAGTCATCATTATGAAAGCGGTCAAAAAAGTAGAAGGCATAAAGGATATTAAAGCTACCATCAACAGCAAGCCCGAAGGATTGGACGTTCTTTTGCATACCATGATCAATCCTGATTACAATGTTCCGGAAATGAGTGAGAGAATTCAAACAGCTGTAAAACAGCAGTTGGAGACAACCGGCGGACTAAAAGTATTCAGTATAAGAGTTTTAATCGATGACTTGGGGCCGTCCGCTAAATAGTCCGGACATTAAGGAGGGCAGCGAATGTTGGAAAGATTCTTGAATATGATCTGGGAAGAGCACCGCGGCAAAACCATTGGTGTGGTGATTGGCCTTTTGGCAGCGATTTTATTCTTATCTTTCGGCTTTTGGAAAACTATATTTATAATCGTATGTATTGTTTTAGGTTATATTCTCGGCAAACGTATTGACGAGGATAAAAATTTTGACCAATGGATAAGAAAAATCTTCAGAGACAGTTAAACCTGCTGGAAGGAAGATAAATTTGAGCAGAAGAAAAGCGCGGGAATTTGCTTTTAAAGTTGTATTTCAGGTAGACCAGGTTGATGCTGACCCCCGTCAAGCTTTCGATTATTTAATGGAAGATAAGGAACTGGACGGAGAAGATAGTGATTTCTCCTGGCAATTAATTGAGGGATGCTTAAAGAATATTTCGTTAATTGATGAAAAACTTGCGTTGTATTCAAAGGATTGGGCGTTAAACCGCATGTTATCAGTCGACAGAAATATTATGCGTATTGCCAGTTTTGAAATTCTCTTTACCGAGCCTGATCAATCAGTAATAGCCATTGATGAAGCGATCGAAATTGCCAAAAAATATGGCGATAAAAATTCTGCCAGCTTTGTTAATGCAATTTTGGACAAGGTTTTAAGTGAAAATAACGGGACCGGCAATTAAACTGTTATAGTCAGGACCAACGAAGGAAAGGTATTGTTTTTGCCTTTCCTTTTTGTAAATGCTTCGGCATGAATGGAGCAGGGGAGTATGAGAGAGTATTTTACAGTAAGCGAACTAAATGATTATATCGGCAGTTTATTGGAAAATGATTTGACCCTTGCCGATTGCTGGATCAAGGGCGAAATATCTGGTTGTAAAGTATATCAGCAATCGGGGCATATGTATTTTAGTCTGAAAGACCGGGATGGAGTCATCAGCAGTGTCATGTTCAAAAGCAGGGTGCAGAGATTGCGCTTTATCCCTAAAGATGGAGTCGAAGTATTAGCTCGCGGAAATGTATCGGTTTTCTCCAAACAAGGCAAATACCAGTTTTATGCGCAGGAAATGCAGTTATACGGAGTCGGCGATTTGTATTGGCAGATGGAGCAACTGAAGGAAAAGCTGCAGGCGCAAGGGTATTTTGCTGCTGAACACAAAAAACCACTGCCTAAAATAGTAAAAAGATTAGGGATCGTGTCTTCCCAGGATGGGGCAGCGTTAAGGGATATCCTGAAAGTGATTCGCAACCGGGCAGGGAATTTGGATATCATTATAGCTCATACCGCAGTTCAGGGAGCGGGTGCTCCGGAGGAAATCGCTGCTGCCATCAGCAGGTTAAATACATTAGGGGATATAGACGTCATCATCGTCGCCAGGGGAGGCGGGTCCCTGGAAGATTTGATGGCATTCAACAGCGAAAAAGTAGTAAAAGCAGTTTATGATTCACAGGTGCCGATCATATCCGGAGTGGGGCATGAAGTAGACACTACCCTGATTGATTACGCTGCTGACATACGTGCAGCTACACCTACCCAGGCCGCCCAGATGGCAGTTCCAGATAATGCATTGCTGCTGGAAAGGGTGTTGAAATATCAGCAGCGCCTGATCCAGATCATGCAGCGGGAATTACTGGATCGCAGCGAATTATTGGATCGGATCATGATGCAGAAGGTGTGGCAGCAGCCGGAAAGCTTATTAAAAAGTAAAAAGCTGCAGGTAAGCTATCTGCAAAACCAGTTGCATCGAAATATAAAGCATTGCTATAAAGATAAGGCAGCACATTTTGCACTAATCATGAAGGGGCTTGACAGTGTAAGTCCCCTGAAAGTGATGGAGAGAGGGTATGCAATTATCCAACAGGAAGATAAGATCTTGCGTGATGCTGAGAATCTGCAAATCGGAGAATTAGTTACCATTGATATGCGGCGGCATCGTCTGCTGGCCCAAATCCTAAAAAAGGAGCAATCTGCTTATGGAGATCAAATTTGAGACCGCACTGCTGAAATTGGAAAAAATTGTACAGGCTTTGGAAAGCGAAGAATTGGAACTGGAAGAATCGATCAAACTTTTTGAAGAAGGGATAAAACTATCCCTTTATTGTAGGCAGGAATTAGAGCGGGCTGATGGGAAAATACAACAGTTGCTGGAAAACATTCAGGGTGAGTTGGAACTGGCAGAGGTAGAAATAAATGAATAAACTTAAGAACAGTCTAACGGCTGACGAGAAAGCTCTATTCAATGAATGGATGAAGAAAAGGAAAGAACTGGCAGAGGATAGCTTGAAAGAATGCCTGGATCGGCTCTTTGCAGAAAAGCAGATGATCCATGAAGTTATGACCTATGCGGTTTACAATGGAGGGAAAAGGCTAAGGCCGATTCTGGTATTTGAAGGAGCTGCAATAGCGGGAGCTGAGCTTAAGAAAGTGATTCCTGCAGCCTGTGCAATGGAAATGATCCATTGTTATTCACTGGTTCATGATGATTTGCCGGCTATGGATGATGATGATTATCGCCGGGGCAAGCTTTCCTGTCATAAGGCATTTGGTGAGGACATGGCCATTTTGGCCGGAGATGCGTTACTTACCGGAGCTTTTGAACTGTTGGCCACAATGCCTTGTCAAAATGATGAAGACCGGATCAGATTGCTGCAGGTGATTGGTGAAATTGCATCTGCAGCGGGAAGTGCGGGCATGGTGAGCGGACAGGTCTTGGATCTGAAGTCCGAGGGGCAAAACATTGATCATGCTGAGCTGCAACATCTCCATGCTTTAAAAACCGGGAAATTATTCCTGGCTTCATTAAGGGCCGGTGCTATTCTTGGAGGACTGGAACCGGCTGGCTTGCAAAAGCTTACTGATTATGCTGAAAATTTTGGTCTCGCTTTTCAGATAACCGATGATATCCTGGATGTAATCGGAGATGAACTGGAAGTCGGTAAACCCATTGGCAGTGATGCAAAAAATTCTAAGACTACCTATACAAGTTTATATGGTTTGGATAAAGCTAAAGCATTGGCGGAAAAAAGTGTGCAGGCGTGTATTGAAAATTTAAAGGGATTTGGGGAAGAGGCGGATTTCCTTCGCTATTTGGCTTATTACCTGTTAAGCCGTACCAGTTAGGTAACTAAATATGTAAGTGGAATTATTTTAATGATATGATACAATATATAGTCGGAAAGTAACTGGCAAAAGGTTGCAGTATTCTAGTCAGCTCTGTCAGTTTTGAAGACGGGCCTAAAAATCCGTTGAGGGCACATCGATGAAGCTCCTGGTTTTGGCTTCTGACGCCCAGTTGGGGGTCATTGCTGGGAGTTAAGGATATAAGGGCAATCCGCAATGGCATGCGGACAAGACCCTCATATCCGCGGAGGCTCATCGGGGCACAAAGTCCGGATGAGAAAACCTGCATTTGGTTAAAGCTGGGTGCAGTGTAGCCTGCCTTGAGTGGTGGCGGCGAATAAGCCAGGGGAACCACATTACCCCGGCCAGGGTTTTATGGTTCGCTTTGAAACCGGATACTGCAAAAGAGGCTAGAAATTGATTTGAGCTGTAGAGGAAAACTCCTAGACTGTGTACATTTTGTACGGTTTGATGAGGATTAAAGTGCGTCCTTAGTGGCAATCCAGTATGGTATTTGGCAACAATGCTGAGCAGGCATAAAGGGAAACCGCCCTTTTGGCAACAATCGGGAGTCCTGCTGGGAAAACCTTCTGGACCTATGGCGCAGCGTTTACTCGTCAGACAACCTTTTGCCAGAGATATTTTTCCCTGGGAGGTACCATTCTAATTGAACAGCTTTATTGATAAGGACAATCTGATCGCAGGATTATTGGTTGGCTTTGTTACCTTCTTAATTGCCTTGCTGATGAGTCTTGGATCAGAAGCCTTGGTCAGAGCAGTAGATAATGTTTTGATAGCCATTATTTTACTGCTATTTGTTATTTTTTTAGGTATTTTTTTTGACATATTAGGTACAGCAGCAACAGCAGCACAATTAGCTCCTCATAATGCCCGGGCAGCCAAAAAAATATTCGGCGCCAAACAGGCAGTCCGGATTAAAAGCAATGCTCATAAAGTGGCCAATTATTTCAATGATGTGATCGGGGATATCTCCGGCACTTTAAGTGGTGCAATCGGTGCCGGAATTGTGGTAAGCTTAGTTAATCAGTTTACAGTCCTTGATATCATCTTATTAGGCGGAGTAATGACCAGCTTCATTGCTGCTGTTACTGTTGGAGGAAAGGCCATAGGAAAAAGCTTTGCCATCCAAAATGCGAATAATATTATTTTTAAGTTGGGTGTTGTATTGGCTTTCTGGGAAAAATACACTCACATTGAATTATTGAAATAAAACAGAGGTTGAAGAAAGATGGATCACATTCTGGATATTATTGAGAAACCACAGGATATAAAAAAATTAAACATGAATGAAATGAATGTATTGGCGGATGAGATTCGAGATCTGCTGGTAAACAGTGTAGCGGAATGCGGCGGACATTTAGCTGCCAACCTGGGAGTGGTTGAACTGACCATCGCACTGCATAATGTATTTGATTCACCAAATGATAAAATCATTTGGGATGTAGGTCATCAAAGCTATGTTCATAAAATTCTGACCGGACGCCGGGAACAAATGAAGTCACTGCGAAAGTTCGGCGGGATAAGCGGGTTTCCTAAAGTGGAAGAATCGGAGCATGATGCTTATAATACAGGTCATGCCAGCACCTCTATCTCAGCGGCGCTGGGGATGGCCATCGCCCGTGATTTAAAAAAAGAAACATATTCTATCGTAGCCTTTATTGGCGATGGAGCTCTGACCGGCGGGGTTGCTTTTGAAGCATTAAACCATGCCGGACAGGAAGGACGGGATCTGATCGTTTTACTCAACGATAATGAAATGTCCATATCAAAAAATGTCGGAGCCATGTCCGGATACCTCAACCGTCTTCGTACGGATCCTTCTTATTCCCGGACCAAAGAGGAAATTGAAACTGCACTACATAAAATACCCGCTATCGGACCTAATATAGCAAAAGCTGCCCTGCGTTTTAAAGATATGGTCAAATACATGATGGTACCCGGCAAAATATTTGAAGAGCTGGGATTTACTTATATTGGGCCGGTCAATGGTCACGATTTATCTGAACTGAATAAGGTCCTGGGAAATGCCCGCAAGATGAAAGGACCAATACTTATCCATGCCATCACGCAAAAAGGCAGAGGTTACGGACCTGCCTTGAAAAACCCGCGCATTTTTCATGGTATCGGGCCTTTTGACATAGAAACCGGCAGCCCCTTTAAAAATGCAATCAAAACCTACACCGAGGTTTTTGGCGATTTCATGATAAAACAAGCAGGCCGGGATGAAAGAATGGTAGCAATCACAGCAGCTATGGCAGATGGCACTGGCTTGGCCAGATTTGCCCGCTGTTATCCGCAGCGGTTTTTTGATGTGGGAATATGTGAACAGCATGCGGTAACCATGGCGGCTGGAATGGCCAGGGCCGGATTACGGCCAGTGGTAGCGATTTACTCTTCCTTTTTACAGCGCTCCTATGACCAGCTTATTCAGGATATCGCGCTGCAGAATCTGCCGGTTATCATTGCGGTGGACCGGGCTGGACTGGTGGGAGAAGACGGACCTACCCATCACGGTGTATTTGATATGGCATTTATAAGAAACATCCCCAATTTCACTGTAATGGCTCCAGCCAACGAAAATGAACTGGCGAATATGCTTTTTACAGCCTGCCATTTAGATAGTCCGTCAGCGATAAGATACCCGCGGGGTGTGGGTGACGGTGTACCGGTGAATGAAGAACCCGAATTACTTCCAGTCGGAAAAGGGGAGATAATCACCAATGGGGATGATCTCACCATTATTGCTATTGGCCGGGGTGTTTCTCTGGGAAAAGAAACCCAGAAAATTCTTGCTGAGCAAGGGATCGCCTGTTGTCTTATCAATGCCCGCTTTATTAAACCACTTGATAAAGACCTGATTATAAAATCCGCTCTGAAAAATCCACGGCTGATTACCCTGGAAGACGGTTGCCTTTCAGGAGGATTTGGCAGTGCGGTGATTGAAATGTTAAATGATGAGAATATTAAAGCTGATATTCTGCGATGCGGAATTAATGATGAATTCATCGAACATGGCAAAACAGAATTGTTATTTGATTTTTTGAATATGGATGCCCAGTCATTGGCAGGAAGAATAATCTCTCACTGGCCTGCTTTACTGAAGCAAAAAAAAGTTGTGGGGTTATATAAGATTGGGGAAAATTAGATTAGATATTTTGCTTCATCAACAAGGTGCGGCTTCCAGCCGGGAAAAAGCCCGGGCCATGATACTGGCCGGAGAGGTAATGGTTAACGGGGTTATGCAAGATAAACCGGGAACCAATGTTGACGAATCAGCCACCATCGAGATTAAGCCTGCCCGCCTTCCCTATGTGAGCCGGGGAGGATTAAAACTGGAAAAGGCCATTAAGGTTTTTTCGGTGGATTTTACAGATAAGACCGTCTGGGATATAGGGGCTTCAACGGGAGGATATACGGATTGTGCTTTGAAACATGGTGCCCGCAAAGTATTCGCCCTGGATGTTGGTTACGGGCAATTGGATTGGACTTTAAGAAATGATCCCCGGGTCGTAAATATTGAAAGGACGAATATCCGTTATTTTGATCCCCGGGAGCTGGGAGAGCTGGTCGATATTGTAACCATTGATGTGGCATTTATCTCTACGGCCAAAGTTTTTCCGGTTATTCAAGCAGGAATGAAGGATAACGGGCAGGTCATCTCATTGATCAAGCCGCAATTTGAAGCTGGCCGTGATAAAATTGGCAAAAAGGGAGTCGTAAAAGACAAAAAAGTTCATAAACAGGTGCTTCGGGATTGTATCATCAATGCCAACCAGACAGGGCTCTTCTGCAAAAACCTGACCTGGTCGCCGATCAAAGGACCGCAGGGAAATATTGAATATTTTGTCCTGCTGAACAGAGAACAGGAAAACCTGGCTGGCTTGGAATTTAAGATAGAGGAAACAGTCGAAACCGCACATCAATCGCTGGGAGGTTAATAATGCAGGTATTGTTAGTTAACAACCGTTTTAAAGAATCAACTGAATTTATGGCGGAAGAAATTGCCGCCAGATTAAGAGAGCTTAAAGCGGATGTTTTAATCGACAATGGAGCCATGGATATAAGCAGTCAACTTCCTGACAAACTGGATCTGATCATCGTCCTGGGCGGGGACGGAACGATATTGCGCGCTGCCAGACAGTATGCCTTGAAACAAACGCCGGTTTTAGGGGTCAACATGGGAACAGTCGGATTCTTAAGTCACATTGAAGTTGCTGAGCTAAAAGGCTATCTGGAAAAATTGATCGGCGGTAAATATGTTCTTGATAAACGTATGATACTGGAAGCGGATATACTTGAAAATGACCATCTGGTTGCCTCAGTGCACTGTCTTAACGAAGTAGTTATAAAAGCCAATGACCTGCATATGATCAGTTTTGATATTTTTATAGATGATCAGAAGCTGAATACCAGAAGGGGAGATGGCGTTATCTTTGCAACGCCTACCGGATCAACAGCATATAATTTATCAGCGGGCGGGCCGGTAATCGATCCGTCTATGAAGGCTTTTGTCATTACGCCCATCGCAGCCAACAAACTGAATACACCAAGCATCGTAGTCAATGCTGAAAAAATCATCACTGTGACCCCGGTAAACTGTTCAGGTGCCATTATTGGCATGGATGGACAAGTGATTTATAATTTCAAAAAAGATTACCGTATCAAAATAAAACAGGCTGAAATAACTTTGAATCTGGTCAATTTTAAACAGCAGCAGTTTTTTCAGTATATAGATCAAAAACTAGGGAGATAAGAGACGGTCAGGGTGAAAATCAGATTAAAGAATGCCGTTCAGATCAGCCGGCAAATCATCAGCCAGGCAGTTAAGCAAGCGGATACAGTCGTGGATGCAACCTGCGGACAAGGCAATGATACGCTATTATTGGCCAGGCTGGTAGGACCGCCGGGGGCGGTCTATAGTTTCGATATTCAGGAAGATGCTCTTAAAGCAGCACAGATTTTGCTTAAAGCAGAAAATTTGACTGACAGGGTAAAATTGATCCATGATGATCATGCCCGAGTGAAAGAGCATATTGACCAGAAAATCCATGCCGCCATGTTCAACCTGGGTTATCTGCCTGGCGGCAACCACCTGATCACTACCAAAAAGGAGACTACCATTAAGGCTGTTGATGAAATTTTAACTATGTTGGTACCGGGCGGAATAATGACGATTGTTGCCTACCCCGGACATCAGGCAGGGGCAGAGGAACTTACGGAACTGCGGAATCATTTACAACAGATACCCCAACAGTTGTTTGATGTTGTTGAAATTACTTTTTTGAATCAAATCAATCAACCCCCGGAATTGATCGTTGTGCAGAAGACAAAGGAGGCGCTATGAAAACGCAAAGGCAGTCAGCCATTGTGGACATCCTGAATAAAGGGAGGATAAAAACCCAGGAAGAGCTTTGTGAGGCATTAAAAAACCGCGGCTTTAATGTTACTCAGGCTACGGTATCCAGAGATATCAAGGAAATGCAGCTGCACCGCATAGCCGATCATGAAGGATATCATTATACGATGCCAGTGAGCCAGCCCACAAGAGGAATCAATGAACGCCGCCGAAGAATGTTTCAGGATCTGGTTGCCCATATCGATTACAGTGAGAACATTATTGTGCTTAAGACAGTGACCGGCGCTGCACAATCGGTAGCATCACTCATCGATAGCCTTGGAAATGAACAAATCCTGGGTACAGTGGCCGGTGATGATACCATCCTGGTCATCGTAAAACAGAAGAAGATGGTACAGAAAGTATTACAAGAGTTTCGCAGCTTAATCAGCAAATAAATCTAGTACATCCTGCCTGGTAAGATTGTTTTTCCTGTCTATAAATAAACTCGCTTAAAGGTTAAGATTATTACTAATAGAGCTTCATTTCTTTTTACTTTCATTTTCCGGTATGGGAGGTGTGGGACGGATTGGTTCATGAACCAACCCGAATATGCATGTTACAGGAAATATACATAAAGAATTTTGTGTTGATCGATGAATTGCGTATGGATTTCTATCAGGGCTTGAATGTTCTGACGGGTGAAACCGGAGCAGGTAAATCAATTATTATTGATGCCCTGGGACTCATTATAGGAGGTCGTATCAATAATGATTTTATCCGCGATGAGAGCCAAAAGGCGATTGTCGAAGCAGTATTTTCCCTGCAAGACAACCCGGGGGGACAAAATTTTTTGCGTGAAAATCAGCTGCTGGACTCGGATGAAAATGGCAGCCAGCTGATCATTAGCCGGGAAATAAGCCCCGGAGGACGAAACTCATCACGTATTAACGGGCGAAATGTTCCACTTGGAATGTTAAGGGAGCTGGCAACATTTCTGGTGGATATGCACCTCCAGCATGACCATCTGAATATTTTGCGTCCGGCAATGTTTATCCATTATGTAGATCAATTTATAGAAAATAACGATATATCAGCTCCACTGGCAGCTGTTTATCAGCAGTTGTCCAGCAGCAAAAAGCAGCTTGATCAGTTAAAAAGCAATGAACAGTCCAGATTGCAGCAAGTAGATCTTCTCACTTTCCAGATCAATGAAATTGAAAAAGTTGAGTTACAGCCAGGCGAAGAAGAAGCGCTTGTGGCTTTGCGCAATCGTATCAAGAATGCCGGAAAACTTTCTGAAGACGCGGGACATTTGGCAGCTCTCATGTACACAGGCGAGGAAGTCGGTAATATATTTGATTTATTGGGGCAAACCGTTGAAATCATCAAAAGAAACCAGGAAGAAGAGTTTTTTGCCGCCATGTTGAACCCTTGTGAAGACATGTATTATTCTGTGCAGCATCTCGCTGGGGAAATCGCAAAATATAGGGATTCTCTTGATTTTGAACCGGGCCAATTGGAAGAAATAGAAGACCGGCTGCATATCATCAACCGGCTGAAGGCAAAATACGGTAAGAATATAGAAGAAGTACTGCTTTTTTTAAATCAGGCCCGGCATGAATTGCAGGCCATCAATAATGCTGATCAAACCCGCCGGGAGTATGAACAAGAGATTGAAAAGCTGGAAAAAGAATATGACATGCTGGCGGATAAATTAACAGAAAAAAGAAAAAAAGCAGCCTCGGTTTTACAAAGTTTGGTGCAGCAGGAACTTATGCAGTTAAATATGCCGGACATTAAGTTTGTGGTTTCCCTTACCAGCAATAAAGCACCTGATGCCAATGGACGGGATGAAATTAATTTTTTATTTTCTCCCAATCCCGGCGAAGCATTGCGTCCTCTGGAAAAGATCGCTTCCGGCGGAGAAATGTCCAGATTTATATTGGCGCTGAAAACGGCCTTGGCTGCTGTTTATCAGGTGCCGACACTGATTTTTGATGAAATAGATGTGGGAGTTGGAGGAACAGCGCTTTCCGCTATGGCGGCAAAGATAGGAGCATTAGCCGAAAGCCATCAGGTAATACTAGTTACACATGCTCCCCAGGTTGCCAGTTTCGCAGATCATCATTTTTCAATCATCAAGCAAGCGGGAGGCAACCGCACCATCACCTCAGTAAAAAAATTGGACCAGAATGAAAAGATAGAGGAATTGGCGAGGATGATGGCGGGACAAGATTATTCTGCCATTACACTGCAGCACGCCAAAGAAATGATCAAATTGTCAGGAAAAGCATAAATACATAAATATAGGTTCAGTATAGTTTTTTACTTCCCGGAGACAATATTAAGTATCAAGTCGGCGGGAAGTGATTAATTTTGAGGAAATATCGGCCTTATTTTGGCATCCTTCTGGTAATTGTATTTATATCCTTATGCATGACCCCACAAGCTAAAAATGTTTTAAGTTTACCAGAATATCAAAGAATGGTTGTGGGAGAGTCAAACAATATTATTCTCAGCCTGCCTGATATATTCGCCGAAAAAATAAAACTTGAGCTTAAAGATCCAGCCAGCAGTGTACTGGCCCTTCCTTATGATCCGCCCGTTGCCATTAACAAAGAAGCATCCGGATTCAAAATTATCGCGCTTAAACCAGGCAAAGCAGAAATGCAGTTGAAATTGTGGGGATATATTCCCCTGAAATCGATTGAAGTGGAATCCATATCCAACCAACGTGTAGTGGTCGGTGGTCATTCCATCGGTGTCCTGCTGCAATCCAAGGGTATCATGGTTGTAGGGTTTGCTCCTATAATCAGTGCCGAAGGTGAAAAGATTTATCCGGCCCGGGACCAGGGATTGGAAATCGGCGATTTGATTATGAAAGCGGATAATAAAAAAATTGAATCGGAAAATGATTTAGCTCGTATTATTGATGAAAATGGGAATAAAAAAGTAATACTGGAAATCAAACGAAGCGGTAAAAGCATTACCATACCGGTGCCCACAGCATATTGCCCGGAAACCAACCGCCACCGTATCGGTTTATACGTACGGGATGGCATAACCGGAGTGGGAACACTTACTTTTTGGGATCCCAATACCAAATATTATGCGGCTTTAGGTCATATTATCATCGACGCAGATACTAAAAAAGGCATCAATGTTCTTAAAGGGAAAATAGTGACTGCTTCCATTCAAACCGTTAAAGCTGGGCAGCCGGGAAAACCAGGTGAAAAAATAGGTGTTTTCGATGACCAAAGTTCTTTTTCCGGTACGATATTAAAGAATAGCAATAATGGTATTTATGGCCGAACAGAAGGAGATATCGTCAATCCAAAAGTGAAATATGCCATGGAAGTAGGCTATGCCCATCAAGTGGTTACTGGAAAAGCTGAAATGTTTACTGTTGTAAATGGAAATGAAATTGAAAAATTTGAGGTCAATATAGAAAAAATATATCCCGGCAGAGAAAACGGAAAGGGTATGGTGATTCGAGTGACTGATCCCCGTTTGTTAAATTTGACCGGAGGGATCATACAAGGAATGAGCGGCAGTCCTATCGTCCAGAACAACAGAATCATCGGAGCGGTTACTCATGTATTTTTAAACGATCCTACCAGAGGGTACGGTATTTTTATGGATAATATGCTGTCGGAAATACCAGGATATACCAATTCATTAAATACTATTTCGACAAATTAATTGACCGGACTTTTTTAATAATTAAGCTATTTTCGGCATTAAAGAAACATATGGTTTAAATTGACTGTTTTTATTTTTAGGATTCATGGTAATTATTAGAACTGTCTGTAACAAGATTGGTTAATTTGGCTTAAAAAAAAAGCAGGAAAAAATTAGGGAGCCGTCGAAAATCGAAATTAAGAAAATAAAAAATATTTATACTTTTAGGGAGGGGGATTAAGTTGTACGCAAATCAGATTGGTGTCGTCGTTGCTGATGATAATAAAGAGTTTTGCGGGATTTTAAGTGATTATTTCAATAATGAACCTGAATTCAACATAATCGCTGAATGCGCAAACGGCATGGAAGTACTGGATGTTTTGGAAAACAGTGATGCAGAAGTTCTCATTCTTGACCTGATTATGCCCTATATGGACGGCATAGGTGTAATGGAGAAAATCAATGAGCTGGATGCGGAAAAACGTCCAAAAATAATCGTTTTAACTGCTTTCGGACAGGAGACGATCACCCAGCGGGCGATGCAGTTAGGTGCAGACTATTATATTTTAAAGCCTTTCAATCTGGAAGTTCTGGGAGAGAGAGTAAAACAGATTGCGCGTGATGCGAGCAGCCGAGTGGAGAAATCCCGCGGTACAATGTTTCCAGTCAGAACTCAGGCTAATGCCCCCAGAAATTTGGAAGTCGAAGTCACCAAAGTGATACATGAAATCGGTGTACCGGCTCATGTAAAAGGATACCAATACCTGCGTGATGCTATTATTTTGGTAACCGAAGAAATCAATTATTTGGGAGCCGTGACAAAAGAACTTTATCCGACCATTGCCCAGAAGTATGACACAACTGCCAGCCGGGTCGAAAGAGCCATCAGGCATGCTATTGAACTGGCATGGGACAGAGGTGATATTGATAAAATCAACAAGGTATTTGGTTATACGGTCAGCGGGGAAAAAGGCAAACCGACGAATTCTGAATTCATTGCAATTATTGCCGATCGTTTAAGGCTGGAAGGTAAAGCCGGTTAAAATTTATTGCAGATGATTTAAAAAACCTCTTATCTTTTGGTTTTGAAAAACCAATGGTAAGAGGTTTTTTTAAGTTCAAGCCGTTTATTATGAGATTTTAAATATTTGCCTAGGTGTTTTTTTCAGGTGAGCAACAAATCAATGGTAATTAGCAAAGTAAATAACAATATTCATTTTTTATCTGCTATAATATTCAAATTAATGAGAGGAGCCGATCGGTGAATATTATTAGAGCCAATCTCCTGTTGCTGCTCACCGCAGCGATATGGGGATTTGCATTTGTAGCGCAAAGGGCTGGGATGGAATATGTCGGTCCCTTCACATTTAACGGAGTAAGATTCCTGTTGGGTGGTCTGTCTTTACTTCCCCTGCTGTTTTTTTTCAGCCGTAATGAGCCATCACCAGTGAAAAAATCGGGGGTGTTATTTCCGGGTGTGCTTGCCGGAATAGTACTTTTCACAGCTGCTTCTCTGCAGCAGATTGGGATAGTCACTACCACAGCAGGCAAAGCAGCGTTCATAACCAGCCTTTATATAGTGCTGGTCCCGATCATCAGCCTTTTCATGGGGCAGACTACCAGCAAAGGAACATGGCTGGGATGTGTACTCTCAGTGGTTGGATTGTACTTTCTTTGTATAAAGGAGTCGTCAGCTATCCAGTTTGGTGATTTACTGGTCCTGATCGGAGCATTTTTATGGGCAGTACATATACTTGTCATCGGATATTTTTCCCCCCGGGTAGATGTATTGAAATTATCCTTTGTGCAGTTTATGACTTGTTCAGCCTTGAGTCTTATACTGGCGTTTATAACGGAAGAATTTGTTTTGAGCAACTTGCTGGCAGCAGCAGTTCCGATCCTTTATGGCGGCATCGGCTCGGTGGGGATCGCTTATACGCTTCAGGCGGTAGGGCAAAAATATGCCCGCCCTGCACATGCTGCAATTATTTTAAGCATGGAAGCAGTTTTTGCAGCCATCGGTGGATTCCTGTTGTTGGGAGAATACCTTGAAATACAGGAAATTTTGGGATGCTTTCTGATGCTGTCCGGGATGCTGGTATCACAAACCCAGGGGATGCGGACAGGTAAAGCGAGACCAGTCAACCAATTTACGGAGGGCAAGACATGATTCATCGAGGGCACAACCATGCAATATCATAATGTACGAACAGGAAAATTTATATTTCGGCCTAATCGCTTTATCGCACATATCGAAATCGATGGCAGGGAAGAGATCTGCCATGTGAAGAATACCGGTCGATGCAAGGAACTATTGGTTCCAGGAGCCAACATTGTTGTACAGGAAGCAGTCAGTGAAAAACGCAGGACCAAATTTGATCTGTTAGGGGTATATAAAGGAGAAAGACTGGTTAACATCGACAGCCAGATCCCCAACAAAGTATTTCATGAATGGATTGAAACCAGCAATTTTTTCCCTGAGCTTTCATACATCAAACCCGAATACACCTACCGGGATTCCCGCCTGGATTTTTATATGGAAGCCGGAAACCGGAAAATATTAACTGAAGTAAAAGGGGTCACCCTGGAGAACGACGGGGTGGCTTTGTTTCCTGATGCACCAACAGAACGTGGCATCAAACATGTAAATGATCTTTGCCATGCAGTAAGTGAAGGATTTGAGGCTTATCTGTTTTTTATCATTCAAATGAAGGATGTTTTATACTTTACCCCCAACCGGGATACGCATCCGGCTTTTGCAGAGGCGGTGAAAAAGGCCGTGCTTCAGGGTGTAAAAGTTATTGCCCTGGATTGCATGGTAACTGCAAATTCCATTACAGCCAGGGACTTTGTGAGTATAAGAATTCCGGCTTAAGGTAAACTGGTCTCAGTTTTTATTTATAGTAAGATGTGGTAAGATATATTTCAAAATAATGCTGTTCCAAATGGAGTGAAATATGGCTATCAAAGGAAGAGCCCGCATGGATCGCCGCACAAAAAACCTGGTGCAGCGCCTTAAAAAAAATGATATTGCAATTATTAATCACGACGATATTGATGAGGTGGCAGCCAATTCCATAATCGATATCAGACCACAGGCAGTGATCAATGCGCAACCTTCCATAACCGGACGCTATCATGCCAAAGGTGCTTTTAAAATTCTAAAGGCAGGCATACCGATTCTCGATCAGGTGGGAGAAGAGATTTTCGGCAGCGTCAAGGAAGGCGTTTTGCTTGAAATAAGAGAGAATCAGGTGTTTTGGGGAAACCGTCTGGTTGCTGAAGGAAACTGGCTTACCTTTGAAGATGTTCAGGATAAGCTAAGAGAAGCCAATGCCAACAGCCAATTGGAACTGGAACACTTTGTGGAAAATACCCTTGAGTACGCCAAGAAAGAAAAAGATATTCTGCTTGGCAACTTACAGGTGCCTGAGCTGAAGATCAACATGCTGAACCGGCATGTGCTTATCGTGGTGCGGGGCAGTAGTTATAAAGAAGATTTGCGTACGATCAGCGCCTATATTCAGGAAGAGAAACCGGTTTTGATTGGTGTTGACGGCGGCGCTGATGCCTTGTTGGAATTTGGCTTAAAGCCGGATATCATTGTCGGGGATATGGACAGCGTTTCTAACGAGGCGCTTAACAGCGGAGCAGAAATAATCGTTCATGCTTATGCAGACAAAAGAGCGCCCGGCATGGAGCGTATGGAGGCCATGGGAATCAATGCTGAAATTTTTCCTATGCCGGGTACCAGTGAAGATGTGGCTATGATTTTAGCCTGGGAATACGGTGCCAGTTTGATCGTGGCAGTAGGAACCCATTCCAATATGGTTGACTTTATGGAAAAAGGACGTAAAGGAATGGGCAGTACTTTTCTGGTAAGATTAAAAGTTGGTTCCATTTTGGTTGATGCCCGCGGAGTAAGTCAATTATATAAACAGAACCTGCAGACGAAATACTTAGCGCAGCTTTTCCTGGGAGCATTAGTACCTATTATCATGATTCTGGCAATATCTCCGGCAACCAAACCATTTTTCCGGCTGCTGCTTTTGCAATTTAAATTGCTGTTTAATTTTTAATTAACTGAGGTGTATTAAAATGATCGATCTTCGCTATCATATTGCTTCTATTGTGGCAGTATTTTTGGCCCTGGCTCTGGGAATATTGATTGGAAGCACGATCGTAGGCGATAATTTGATTGTGGAACAACAAAAGAAAATGATTGACCGGCTGGAAGAACAGTTTTATGAAATACAGGAGAATGAAGAAGTTTTAACGGCAGACAACCAGCGGCAAAGTAAAATAATCAGTAATTATGAAAACTACAGTCAGACACTTTTACCTCCTTTAGTCAATGGGCAGCTGCAAGGTATGCAGATCGGAGTGGTCATCAGTGGAGATAACGACCTGCCGGCGGGTATGATCAATGCCCTTGCCAGCGCAGGCGCCAATATTGTCTCCAAAACAGTTGTTTTATCAGGACTTAGTTTGCATGACAAGGATGTTAGGAGCCGGGTTAAGGAGTTTTACGGATTGGAAGAGAACGCTACTCCGGATATCATGCGGCAATATATTGCCCGCAGTGTTGCGACAGTGATCCAAAACCATGGTGATCCTGCCGTGATTGAATTCCTGCAGAATAATAACCTGGTCAAATTCAGCGGAGCCAACCAAACACCACTGGCAGGGGTGATTATACTGGGAGGGGCCAATGATTATTCCTTTTATTTCGTGAATTCCTTTGATACTGCATTGATCGATGAACTGAATGCCAACAAAATGAAAGTATATGGTGTGGAACAGTATCAGGCAGTATATTCATACATGGATCAATACGGGCAAAAAGAAATTACCACTATTGATAATATTGAACTGAGCCTGGGGCAGATCTCCCTGGTCTTTGCAATGGCTGGAGAGCCAGGCAATTATGGAATGAAATCTACGGCTAAAAAACTGATGCCGACATTACCGGTTGAAAGCGTTTGGGGGCAGCAGCAATAAATGAAGTCAATTACAGTGGTCATTCCGGCGTTTAATGAAGAGAAAACCATTGAGGCAACCATTAAAGCTGTGCAAAAACTCGATCATATCAATAAAATCCTGGTGGTTGATGACGGTTCACTTGATAAGACTGCTGAACTGGCGGAAAAGACAGGAGTACAAGTATTAAAACTGAGCCCTAATCGCGGCAAGGGCGGGGCCATGAACGCTGCTGCAAAAACTATTGAAACGGATATCGTCGCTTTTATCGATGCCGACCTGGGAGAATGTGCTGAACAAGTAGGCTTGATACTTCAGCCGATCATTAATGGAGAGGCCGATCTGGCCATAGCTGCTTTCCCGCCGGCACAAAAAAAAGGCGGTTTTGGTCTGGTCAAAAATACTGCCCGGCGGGCGATAAAAAAGACCGGACAGGTAGAAGTGGTTTCTCCCCTTAGCGGGCAGCGGGCTATGACCAGAGAAGTATTACAGGCCGTGACGCCTTTTCGCGAGGCATATGGAGTGGAATTGGGCATGACCTTAAGGGCACTGCAAAAGGACTTTAAATTGGTGGAAGTGCCGACCACCATGACGCATAGTGAAACCGGCCGTGATTTAAAAGGATTTCTCCACCGGGGCCGCCAGTTCATTGATGTGATAAAAGTGATCATAGCTGAATCAGGGAGGAATAAACGGTGAATATTTTACCCATGGCTTTGATAGCTTTTTTTGCCGGGATCCTGGTGGAAGCATTAATCCTGTTTTTTTTGATAGATATGCTGAGGGAAACCAAAGCGGTCAGGAAAAATTATCTGAACATTGATATCCCCGTCAGCGCGGGAATCAGTTTCCCTTTTGCCCTGATCATTGTCTTTACCTTAATAGATTTATCAGGATGGTACGACATTTCGTACCATTTGTTCGTTCTAGCGGCAGTAACCATGTCTTTTCTGGGCTTTATCGATGATATGCTGGGTCAAAGGGATGCTCTGGGATTTAAAGGGCATTTTAGCGCTTTATTCAAAGGACGTCTGACCACAGGCGGACTTAAAGCTTTGGGCGGAGGCCTGCTGGCTTTCTTTATAGCTTTTTCCCTTGAAGGGAGCTGGCCGGAGATATTATTAAACACTTTTATTATTGCTTTGTCAGCAAATCTGATGAATCTATTTGATTTAAGACCGGGCAGGGCAGTAAAGGCTTATTTTCTTTTCCTGCTGGTGATCATTGTGATTGCCGGCGGACGGGTGGAATGGATGCTGATCGCAGCTTTAAGCGGAGCAGTATTATATTATTTTAGAGACGATTTAAAAGCTAATGTAATGATGGGTGATGCCGGCTCCAATGTATTGGGGATGGCACTGGGCTATTTCAGCGTGGTGAGCTTATCCTGGCCGGCAAGACTTGGAGTCCTGGCATTTTTAGTGGGTATCCACCTTTATACCGAAAAATATTCTTTGACTACCACCATTAATAATAACAAGCTTTTAAAAAGGCTGGATGAGCTGGGAAGGAGCAGGCAGAATGGTTAACCGTGAACGTTTGATCAATAGTTTTATGGAAATGACGGCAATCAGTTCGGTTTCCGGACAGGAACATGAATTCCGTGACTATATCCGGAATGAATTTGAAAAAAGGGGGTTTATTGCCGAGGAAGATGACGCAGGCATTACTTCCGGCGGGACTTCAGGGAATCTTCTCCTGAGGAAATCTGGTGAGAATGATCTGCAGCCGGTACTTTTATCTGCCCACATGGATACAGTTGAACCGGGCCGGAATATTAAAGCTGTCATTGAGAACAATGAAGTGATAAGGAGTGCCGGGGGAACGATTTTGGGAGCAGATGATAAAGCTGCCATTGCTGCTTTATTGGAAAGTGTTGATATTATCACAGAAAACCAGCTGGTATGCCCGCCCCTGGAAATCTTGTTAACGGTGAGTGAAGAACAGGGTTTGCAGGGGGCAAAACGATTCGATTACAGCAGATTAAATGCCCGGCTCGGCTATACGCTGGATGGCGGCGGCAGTCCCGGAACGATTATTATTAAATCTCCCTGCCAGAACGAAATAGAATACATCGCCTATGGAAAAGCTGCTCATGCCGGTATTCAACCGGAACAGGGGGTCAATGCCATAAAGCTTGCCGCAGCTGCTATGGCGCAAATGCCCAGCGGGCGGATAGATGAAGAAACCACCTGTAATTTTGGTGTTATCAGCGGAGGCCAGGCGCGCAACATAGTACCCGATTATTGTTCAGTCCGCGGTGAAGCCAGGAGCTTAAAAAGAGAAAAGCTGGACCAACTTACCCACTCTTTGCGGGAGATTTTTATCGGCAGTGTAACCGCAGGAGGCGGTCAGGCGGAAGTAAAGGTGAGTTTTTTGTATCCTGAAGTAAGGCTTAATCCGGATGATAAGGTGGTCAAACTGGCAATTAAAGCAATAGAAAACATCGGCCTGCCCCTTGAACTTATTGAAACGGGCGGGGGAAGTGATGCCAGT
The DNA here is from genome assembly GCA_002305965.1 of Syntrophomonas sp. UBA1368. Taxonomy (GTDB): domain Bacteria; phylum Bacillota; class Syntrophomonadia; order Syntrophomonadales; family Syntrophomonadaceae; genus UBA1368. The sequence continues at coordinate 99,447 of DBRM01000080.1, read as the reverse complement.
ATTATCAATGCACATATTCCCTGTGCCAATCTGGGAATTGGGATGCAGAATGTGCATACAACAGAGGAATATATTAAGATCCATGATTTAATTGATGATGTCAGGTTGATCCTGGCAATCCTCGAAGAGTATTGCAGTTTATGAACCGAGGGAATGGAATGCTGGAATTAAAAAAAGCGATCATTGTTGAAGAAATATTTTCCCGGCCTGATATCTCAGCATATTGGGCGATGGTTGATGGTGCCGAAGAAAAGTGCATCGCCTTTAACGGGTTGACGCCACCTCTCCTGCCGGGTGACCAGGTTCTCCTGAATACGACTGCCGTATCTTTAAAACTGGGCTCCGGTGGTTATCATTTTGTGCTGGCCAATTTGAATCATGTGCAGCATTCAGTCAGACCCGGGGGCCATATCATGAAAATGCGCTATACTCCGATGCAAATAAAAGTACTTAGTGCAGAAGAACCGGACAGTCCATTTCATGAACAGCTTTTAACGGCAGAAAGTCTGGATAAAACGCCGGTACTGGCCGTAACTCTGCATTCCATGCTGGCGCCTTTATGTCTGAAACTCAGGGAAGATAATCTCAAGGTTGCCTATATAATGACTGATGGGGCAGCACTTCCCATTGCTTTCAGCGAAACGGTGGAATGGCTGAAAAAAGAACGGCTGCTTTGCGGGACGGTGACCATCGGGCATGCCTTCGGAGGCGATCTGGAAGCGGTTAATATATATTCCGGTCTATTAGCGGCGAAAATTGCTTTTGAACCAGATGTTATTATTGCAGGTATGGGTCCTGGGATTGTAGGTACCGGAACCAAATGGGGATTCACTGGCATAGAACAGGGGGAAATCCTAAATGCTATTGAAGCATTAGGGGGAGTACCTGTTGCGGTTCCCCGCATAAGTTTTGCTGATAAAAGGCAGCGTCATCAAGGTATCAGTCACCATACGATAACAGTTCTTTCGAAAGTATGCCGGGTGGAAGCTGTTTTGCCGCTGCCGGAATTGGAGGAGGATAAGACAGCCTATATACTTGGCCAGTTGCGACAGGCAAAGTTATTGGATAAATATTTTTGCAGTGTAGAAAAAGTAAGTAATGGTCTGGATTATCTGGCCACGGATTCACACCGGATTACGACTATGGGACGGGGCGCAGAGGAAGATCCTGATTTCTTCCTCAGTTTAGCAGCGGCAGCCCAGCTGACCGGCAAGATCGTAAAAGGGGAAAAATTTGCTCGGGTCAACTGGGCATAAGTTTTGGATTAATGGGTGTGCAGAAATATGAAATCGCTCAAAGTCATTTCACCCGGCCAATCACAGAAGAGTTTTTCCAGATCTTTTACTTTGCAGATCAGTTTAAGTCCTTGTTTAGTAATTGTTAAATTCATCCAAATCACCTCGGTCTAAGTTTATGCATAAAGGTAATATAGTATTCTCTAAGGAGTGTTAAAATATGGAACTATTTGAGAAAACCATAGATTCACAGGACATATTTCAAGGCAGAATAATAAATTTGAGGATCGATCGGGTAGTCCTCCCGGATGGCAATGAAAGTACCCGTGAAATTGTGGAGCACCCGGGCGCCGTTGCGATTGTTGCCATTGATGAGAATCAGAATATATGGATGGTCAAACAATACCGTAAAGCGGTGGAAGAAATTTTAATGGAAATTCCGGCGGGGACGTTGGAAAAGGGAGAAGACCCGCTGGAATGTGCCAAACGCGAACTGGCTGAAGAAACCGGCCTTAAGGCGCAAAAATGGGAAAGCATTTTATCTTATTACAGTGCCCCGGGATTTGTTACAGAGAAATTGCACTTGTTTTTGGCCACTGGATTTACTGAAGGAGATAAACATACTGATCAGGATGAGTTTTTGTACACGGTCAAACTGCCTTTAGCTGAAGCTTATGAAGCCATATTTTCCGGGGATATCAAAGACGGAAAAAGTATAATTGGCATCCAATATGCCTTGAAACTATTGGCGGGGAGGTAAAGCTTGCAAAAGATATATGCCGATTTACATATTCATATTGGCGCTGCCGGGGGTAAACCTGTAAAAATAACCGCCTCCCGGCAATTGGATTTAAAAACCGTCTTATACCGGGATGCCAGAGAAAAGGGACTGGATGTGGTTGGTGTAATAGATTGTGCCTGTACCAATGTCCTGGCAGAAATAGAAACTATGCTGAAGGAAGGACAGCTGCAGGCACTCCCGGCCGGAGGGTTTCTGGCCCGTAATGGGGTATTATTGATAGCCGGGGCAGAAATAGAGAGCAGGGAAGGGTTTCATAGCCTGATTTATGTTCCGGGGCTGGAACAATTGAAAACCATCCATAAGTATCTTAGAACCCGTGTCAGGAATATGTCTTTATCCACGCAGAAAGCCCGGGTAAGTATCGGGGAACTGATCAATTTATCCCGATTGACAGAAGGTATCTTCTGCCCGGCCCATGCCTTTACTCCTTATAAGGGGATCTATGGGTATTGGACCGATAAAATACGCCCCCGGCTGGGAGCGGACACGGATCAGATATTTGCGCTGGAGCTGGGTTTGAGTGCGGATACTTTTATGGCAGATATGCTGAAAGAAACCAGAGGGTACACTTATGTATCAAATTCTGACGCCCACTCATCAGCCAATATTGCCCGGGAATATAACTTGCTGCGAATGGGCGAAAAGAATTTTACTGAACTCAAATGGGCACTGCAAAACAAAGAGGGAAGGAAAGTTATCGCCAATTTTGGGATGGATCCCTTACTGGGAAAATATCACCGCTCTTATTGCAATGACTGTAAACTTATCACTTCAGAACAACCGCCGGTAAAGGTTTGCCCGACCTGTGGAAATCCCAATATGGTCAAAGGCGTGATGGATCGTATTGTGGAAATACGGGATTACGAGGAACCCCATCATCCTACCGGGAGGCCGCCTTATTATTACCGGGTCCCTTTAAGGGCATTACCGGGAGCAGGACCCAAAACGATAGAAAAGCTGAAAAAATACTTCGATAATGAAATCGAAATTCTCGAAAGAGCTGATATACAAGTCATTGCTAAACTGGGCGGAGAAGTTGTTGCACGACAAATTGAACAGATGCGCAGTGGCCGGATGACGATCAGTCCAGGTGGAGGTGGATATTACGGGAAAGTTACCAAAGATCATTTTAAGTGCTGATGCCAGTGGTGCGCAGCAAGCGGCGCGTGAAGGCATGCTGGTGATGATCATCGATATTATCGATATGTCCACCAGCCTTGAAAGTGCAATCGATGCCGGAGCATTAGCTGTATTTGGTGCCAGCCCTGATGTTACCCGCGCTCCTGTAGAAACTGCACCGGAACATGTGGGAATGGCAGCAGGACGTTTGGCGAAAGAGAATGGAACCAATATCATTTTGATTGCTGAACCCCGGGCAGGTGATGATGAGGGAAGGCTGGCCCGCTGTCAAAAGCTGATCAGGGGGTTAGAGAAGGAACAAGCCTTTATTGAAAAAGTTTTGCCCAATCTGGGGGCCGAAATTTATAAACTGGCTGACTTTGAGAACCGGGTGGTTGTCGCTGCTTCTGATACCGGGGGGGTGGCCTATGATGCTGCCTTTCTTTTTACTTCCCAGGTATATACCGGAACTGTTGCCCGCAGCAAGAATAAAAAAGGCATGGAACCAGCATTGGCAGCCGCAGAAAGGATCTGGCAGCATTATCAGAAAACTGACAGTGGCATTGCCATCGTTGCAGCCAGCAGCAATTCCCAGGAAGATGTACTGGCTGCAAAACTGATTTTTGAGTTGACTTTGTCCCGCTTTCAAAATCCTTAAAAAGTGGATTTGAAAAGCTTTTATCTTTAAAAATTTGAAAAGCCAAACCGCACCGTTTAAAAAACCGTGCGGTTTTTTTATGTAATTTTTATATCCGCAGCATACTATTTAGCCGCACATTCCTCCTGGCAGACTTTAAAAATATTTTGCAGCTTAAGAGAGTAAGTTTATGGATCCTTTACAGCTGGGAAAGTGTTTTTTGCATAAAGTTGAAGGAAATAAAATATCTTTTTATATGACCCTGCCTGCACTTGTTTACACATATCCTGGTTCCTGAAAGGTTGCAGCAACTCAAATACAGCGGTTCACTTATTGTTTATCGTTTTAAAAGGAGACTTGATATGAATCTTAAGTACCGGATAAAACAACACCTTAACGAAAACCGCTGGCAGTATTTCACCCTTGTGTTGTTGCTTATATTGGGGATCATGGCTGGAAATTACCAGGTTGCTTATCTGGAAACCGGGGTGAAGAGCAACCTGCTGGAAATGATCGATAATTATTTGAGGGGTCAGCAGTCAGAAGTAAGCAGCAGTTTTTTGATCCTGAAGGGCGTCTTTATCAATCAGCTAAAAACAGTCCTGTTAATATGGTTTTTAGGTTTAACAGTTATTGGTTTGCCTTTGATCCTGGCCCTTGTTTTTGTGCGCGGGTTATCTTTAGGGTTTACTGTCGGGTTTTTAATCAATGAAAAAGCCGGAGCAGGGATCATAATGACTATATTGTCAATCGTACCGCAGAATCTGGTTTATATACCGCTTATTATAATCTGGTCTGTTATGGCAATGAATTTTTCAATTTACCTGCTGCGGGGAAGGCATACTGCGCAGATATCTTTGGGCAGATCTCTGGCTATATACACGAGCCTGCTGATCATTTGCGCCTTGATGGTCCTGGCCGGGGCAGTGATCGAAACATATTTGGCACCCTGGTTGTTAAGGCTAATGTTATAAGTCCGGGAGGTGAAGAAGATGTTTATTGTAATTCATAATTGGAAAAGGAAAGTATTGAACATCATTACCATCAGCGCTTTACTTATCGCATTTGCTTTTTCAGTACCAATACTGGCGGGTAAATTATCGCAGCAGGTTCCTGTCCTAAGTGATTGGTTTGCCGATGAGCATCCCAGCGGTAATCCACTGCGGGTTGAAAATAACGATGCTTCCGGCGAAAAGTTTGATCAGGTCATCGATCAGATGGTTATTAAAATGCAGAATTTCTATAAAGATGATGCTGAATTAAAAAGTGATCAGAGTAGGTAAGGAATATAAGTTTTAAACAGAAAAATACAAGTATTTTCGAGCAGAACCGTTATACACGGAGCTGCTTTTTTTATTTTGTGTTAACTGGTAAAATATATCAATAGATCAACAGGTTATAACAGGAGATTTTTGGTGGGAACCTATATTAAAGCATTTTTAGACTATTTGAATTATGAAAAAGGCTTGTCTGCCAATACCCGAACTGCTTACCGCAGGGATCTGGAGAAACTGCAGCATTTTCTGCAGGAGAATTATTCTGTCAGTGAACCGGAAGATATAACCCGGGAACATATACTGGCTTTTCTTAGCTGGCAGTTGGACCAGGGGGCGGAACATTCTTCCATGGCCCGCAGTGTGTCCAGTATAAGGGCTTTTTATCGTTTTCTGTTTCTTGAAGGTTATACCAAAAAAAATCCTACATTAAATATTGATACCCCCAAAATAAAAAGAAAGCTGCCGGTAGTTCTTTCCATAGAAGAAGTGGATAAACTGATGGAAGCACCTAAAGTAACCACGCCATTGGGGATAAGAGACCGGGCCATGCTGGAACTGTTATATGGAACCGGGATAAGAGTATCTGAACTGCTGGATCTGCAGTTGGATGATATCAATACCACAGCCGGTTTTCTGCGCTGTATCGGCAAGGGAAGGAAAGAAAGAATCCTTCCCGTAAACCAGACTTCAATATTCTGGATCCAAAATTATCTGGCCAAATCGCGTAATTTTCTGGCCAAACATCCACTTGAACGCAAGCTTTTTCTCAATGCCCGCGGGAGCCGGATGAGCCGGCAGGGGTTTTTTAAGATACTGGCCAATTATGCTGGAAAGGCACAATTGAATAAAGAAGTAACGCCTCATACTATAAGACATTCCTTCGCCACGCATCTGCTGGAAAACGGTGCTGATTTGCGAACGGTACAGGAACTTCTGGGACATGCAGATATTTCTACTACTCAAATTTACACCCATTTGACGAAAACCCATTTACGGGAAGTATTTCAAATGTATCACCCCCGGGCTTAAATATGGCGGGGCTGTAAGTAAGGAGGAAAACATGACACGCAGGTGCATTTTGATTGTTCTCGACAGTTTAGGAGTTGGAGGCGCTGCAGATTGCAGCTTGTATGGCGACCAGGGCTGTAATACCCTGCAGAATACTGCAATGGCGGTAAATGGCCTTACACTGCCGCACCTGGGGCAACTGGGACTGGGCAATATCCTGGAGGTAAATGGTGTTCCTCCTGCAGTTGATCCGCAGGGATGCTACGGAAAAATGAGCGAAAAATCTGCCGGTAAAGATACTACTACCGGACATTGGGAAATGATGGGCATTATTCTGCCCCGGCCCTTTCCGCTATATCCGGACGGTTTCCCGCCGCTGGTCATAAATGCTTTTGAAGCGGCGATCGGACGGAAAACCCTGGGGAACAAAGCCGCATCAGGCACGGTTATTATCGAAGAACTGGGCAGGGAACATATGGAAACGGGCTTCCCCATCGTTTATACTTCTGCTGACAGTGTTTTTCAAATAGCAGCCCATGAAGAAATCATCCCCTTGGAGGAATTATATGAAATGTGCCGTAAGGCACGGATGATTATGACCGATGAACATGGGGTGGGCAGGATCATAGCCAGGCCGTTCATTGGAAAACCCGGTGCATTTATCAGAACACCGCATCGTCATGATTATTCCCTGGAACCTTCTACTAATTTGCTGGATTATATTATCCAAAATCAACAAAAAGTAATTGGTATCGGCAAAATCAAAGATATATTTGCCGGGCGGGGCGTCAGTGAGTCATATCCAACAGAAAACAACGATGATGGGATCGATAAAATAATCAGCGCCATGAAAAATCATCACAATGGTTTGATTTTTGCTAATTTGATCGATTTCGACCAGCTTTACGGTCACCGCAATGATGCAACAGGCTATGCTGAGGCCTTGGAAAGATTTGATGCACGCCTGCCCCAAATCATGGAGCAGCTTGAAGAGAATGACCTGCTGATCATTACAGCGGACCACGGCTGTGACCCCACCACTGAAGGCACTGACCATACCCGGGAATATGTGCCCTTGCTGGCATACGGACCAGGGCTTAAAAAGGGAATTGATTTGGGTCAAAGAGATACTTTTGCTGATGCAGGGGCAACCATTGCGGAGCATTTAAAGATCGACAATTATGATCTGGCCGGAACAAGTTTTTATCCGGAAATGAGGATGAAATAATGAATGCCATCGATATCATCAGGCGAAAAAGAGACGGATATGAGCTGAGCCGCGAGGAGATCTTTGCTCTGGTCGAAGGTATCAGCAGCAATCAAATCCCCGATTATCAGTTATCAGCATGGGCGATGGCTGTTTATTTTAACTCAATGAATATCAGGGAAACTACCGATTTGACAATGGCCATGGCAGCTTCCGGCGATGTTATGGATCTGTCTGCCATTGCCGGCATCAAGGTTGACAAGCACAGTACCGGAGGCGTAGGGGATAAAACTACCCTGGTTGTGATGCCGCTGGTTGCAGCAGCAGGGGTGCCGGTTGCAAAAATGTCCGGTCGCGGACTGGGCCATACCGGTGGAACCATTGATAAATTTGAATCGATTCCCGGATTTCAGGTAGAAAGAGAACATCAGCAGTTCATTGACCAGGTCAACAGGATCAAGGCGGCCATCGTATCCCAAACCGGGAATCTGGTGCCTGCTGACAAAAGGTTATATGCTTTAAGAGATGTTACAGCAACCATTGACAGCATCCCCCTGATCGCTTCCAGTATCATGAGCAAAAAAATTGCCTGCGGAGCACAAGGGATCGTACTGGATGTAAAAACCGGTGAAGGGGCTTTTATGCAGGACTTAACGGGGGCCCGCAATTTGGCCCGGGCAATGGTTGATATTGGCAAGGAGGCGGGCCGGGAGGTAGCAGCATTAATCACAGACATGAGCCAGCCATTAGGCAATGCGGTAGGAAACAGCCTGGAAGTAATAGAAGCTATTGATACTTTAAAAGGACATGGTCCTGAAGATTTGACTTCACTATCCGTCGAAATTGCCGCCTATATGGTTTTGATCGGACGACAGGCAAAGAGTATAGAAGAAGCCCGGAAAACGGTGCGGGACATTTTATTATCCGGCCGGGGTCTGGAGAAGTTTCAGGCCATCATCGAAGCCCAGGGAGGGAGGATCGATTTACAGGAAAAGCATTACGGTTTGGGGCAAGCACCGCAATTGATCGAAGTAAAAGCTGACCAGACCGGATACCTGCAGAAAATGAATGCCTTGTACATCGGCAGGGCGGCCATGCTCTTAGGGGCCGGACGTGAGAAAATAGGGGACAAGATAGATTACAAAGTAGGGATAAAGTTGCTTCATAAACCCGGCGACCGGATACAAAAGGGCGAAACCCTGGCGGTTATGCATGGGGCAGGTAAGAATCTCACAGAAGCGGAACAACTGATCAAAGATTCAATACAATGGAGCAATGAGCCGGTGAAAAAAACAGACTTGATTATAGAAACTATTCTTTAAAAACCTTTTTTGCTCGCTCCGGGATGGCGCCGACTTTATAGACACTCTGAGATATCCTGATCAGTATCAGGATATCTTTTTTAATTACACATCCCGGACAGGCATAATGAATGCTTGATTTAGGAGGAAGTCAGCTGTATTAAGAGCAGAGATATGAAATTACTTTCAGGGGATCTTTTCTTATACTGCATATTAGTTCTCACAGACAAATATAATCTATAAATGATGTTTCTGGGAGGGAAAGTAAATGCGTTATAAGAAGAGAATAACTTTCGTAACTTTACTGCTGTTTATAATGGTTTTTATATTACCTTTCAATGTTCAGGCGGAAGAGCTTAAGGATGTTACTGCCGAAAGTTATGTGCTGATGGATGCTGATTCCGGCCATGTGCTGCTGGCCAAAAATGAACATAAACAACTGCCGCCGGCCAGTATGACCAAATTGATGACATTGATCCTGGCTGCAGAAGCTTTGGAAGAAGGGCGGGTGGACTTAAAGGATGAAGTCACAGCCAGTGAAAATGCCTGGAAATTAGGAGGGTCACAGATTTATCTGGAACCCGGGGAAAAAATGACCTATGAAGATATGATGATCGCCATTGCCGTTGGTTCAGCCAATGATGCCTGTGTGGCGGTAGCGGAACATTTGGATGTAACCCATGAAGCCTTTGTGGAAAATATGAACCGCAAAGCCCGCATGCTGGGGCTGAAAGATACTCATTTCATTAATTCCTATGGCCTGCAAGCGGAAAAACATTATTCCAGTGCTTACGACATGGCTGTTATGGGGCGCTATGCTTTAAGTCTGGATAAAATCATGGAGTATTGCTCTATTAAGGAATATAATCTGCGCCAGGGAGAATTCGTTTTATATAATACCAACAAACTTCTATGGTGGTATGAAGGGGCGGACGGTTTCAAGACCGGCTGGACCAATGAGGCAAAATATTGTTTGACCGCCACGGCCAAACGGGATGGATTAAGGCTTATTGCAGTGGTTATGGGTTGTCCGGAGTCCAGAGGCAATTTCAGGGATGCAATGAAGATATTAAATTATGGCTTCGCCAAACATTCGTATAAATCATTTTTCAGTAAAGGCAGCATTTGTGGTACGGTGAAAGTAGGTAAAGGAACCAAGGAGATCATTGAAGTCAAAGCGGAAGAAGATGTTGGTTCGATTGCTGTCAAAGGGAAGGAAGATGGGATAAAAATAACCAAAAATCTGCTGCCGTACGTGAACGCCCCGGTAAAAGAGAACCAAAAGTTGGGAGAGATCAGGGTTTACCGTGATGGCGAGTTATGTAAAGAAGTAAATATGCTGGCAGTGGAAGATGTGCCGCGCTCCGGATGGTTTAAGGGAATATTGAAAATGCTTGCCGAAACGTATCTGTTATAAATGGAATTTTGTGGAAGGATTATCCTCCTCCGACATCGAAACTAATAAAAGGAAAAAAGGAGGAGGATAATCAAAATTGGATATTGAACTAAAAATGATTAGAAATACGCTGATCATAAGGCTTAAAGGCGAATTTGATCTTTTAAAGGCAGAAAAAATCCGGCGCCTGATCGATGAGAAACTGCAGGATAAACAGGCAAGAAATCTGATTCTAAATTTGGAAAAGGTATCTTTCGTTGACAGCTCAGGATTAGGCGTAATTATAGGCCGATATAAAAAAATACAGGAAAAGGAGGGCAGCATGTATATCGTTGGTGCCCAACCGGTAGTGGAAAAGATTTTAACTTTATCAGGGATCAACAAACTTATACCTTTGTTTAAAAATGAACAGGAAGCATTAAAGATTTAGAGGAGGTGAGACCAGCACCAGGCTGGTACAAGTATGGGAATAAAAAATTTCGTTCATTTTGAATTTCAAAGCCTGCCGGAAAATGTATCATTTGCCCGGGCGTGTGTAGGTGCATTCGCCTCCCAGTTGGATTGCACTTTAGATGATATTGAAGAGGTTAAGCTGGTAGTTTCTGAGGCTGTTTCCAACAGTATCATTCATGGGTACCAAAACAAAACCAATCAAAAGATCGAGATCACGGTAACAATTTATGATGACCAGACCCTGGAAATGATGATCAAGGATTACGGTATCGGGATAGAAGATATTGAACAGGCTATGCAGGCCAACTATTCCAGTGATGCTGCCCGCATGGGCCTGGGTTTTACTTTTATGCAATCTTTTACTGATGAGATGGAGGTATTGAGCAAGCCTGGTGAAGGGACAAGCGTACGTCTGAAGCGCAGCTTCTTTAAAGAATCTGAAGCGTTTGCTTAAAAGGAGGTTAATGATGACCTCTTTACATTCATTTGAGCACAATAATGATCTGATCCGTAAGGCTCAGCAAGGTGACAAGCCAGCCCGGGAAAAGGTATACGAAACCAATGTTGGTCTTATCTATATGGTTATGGAACGCTTCAAAAATTCGGCATATGATTATGAGGATCTTTTCCAGGTTGGTTCGATTGGCCTTTTAAAAGCCATCGATAAATTTGACTTTAGTTATAATGTCAGGTTTTCCACTTATGCAGTGCCAATGATCATAGGCGAAATAAAAAAATTCCTGCGTGATGACGGACTGGTAAAAGTACAACGGGGAATGAAGGAGATCACCTCCAAAGTTTCCTGGGCACAGGAGAAATTAAGAGGGGAATTGAAACGGGAGCCTACTATCCATGAAATTGCCGAACTCCTGAATATCAGTAAAGAAGAAATCGTCATGGCTCTTGAAGCTTGTCAGAAACCAGCTTATATACATGATGTGGTGCCGGGAGAGGAAAAAGAACATCTGTCGCTTATTGATAAACTTGGCAAAGATGATAATAATATAAACCTGCTGGAAAAATTGGCTTTACGTGAAGCCTTAGCCAAACTGGATGAAAGGGAAAGGGAAGTCATACTGCGCCGTTTCTTCAAAGACGAAACCCAGACAGCCATTGCTTGTGATCTGGGCGTATCTCAGGTTCAGATCTCACGTATAGAAAAAAGTGCCTTGCATAAACTGAAAAATATTCTTGCATAAAACTCCTTAAGATTACTCAGAATATAGGGTAACAACAATGAAGGAGGTATTTTTTTGCAGGTTAAAGTAGCAGAATTCGTCGGAGAATCAACGCGAGGATGGCAGGATGCCATTGAAAATGCTGTTTCAGAAGCTTCAAGAAATTTACGCAATATATCGGGAGTAGAAGTGTACAACTGGACTGCCAGCTGTCAGGATAACAAAATCGTCGAATATAAAGCAAACATAAAGATTGCATACCTTGATTAATACTTTATGGTACTGCAGAGTGTCTATAAAGTCGGCGCCATACCATAGCGAGCAAAAAAGGTTAAGAGCATAGCGGCCAGGAAACCCGTGATTGATGGTACATGAGGTACTTTGATTGAACGGCTTGCCAGGTCAACTCTGCGATTAGCCTTTTTTGATTGTCTGGAGCACCTTTTAGGTGCTGTTTTTTTATTGGCTTTGTATAAGCGATCTGTTTAATGAAAATAATAGTTGCAGAGGTGAACAGCTTTGAACATGCCGCAGAATCAACAGTTGAAGCAAGCAGAAGCAGCGGAGTATAAAGCACTGGTCGATCAGGTCAACCCAAAACCCACCTACATCAAGAATTGCGTGTGGGCTTTTGTGATCGGCGGTCTGATATGTATGATCGGACAAATCATAACCAATGGCTTGATTAAAAGCGGTATGGAATTGAAAGCAGCCAGCTCTCTTACTTCCGTGAGTCTTATTTTTTTGGCAGCCCTTTTTACCGGATTGGGACTCTATGATGAACTGGCCAAAAGAGCAGGTGCCGGTACGATTGTTCCTATCACCGGTTTTGCTAATGCCATCGTCGCTTCAGCCATGGAATTTAAAAGAGAAGGTTATATCTTCGGGGTAGGAGCCAAAATATTTTCTGTGGCCGGGCCAACCCTGGTTTTCGGATTTGTAATCTCGGTAATCATCGGACTTATAAAAGTAATTACCGATTAGGCAGGAGGTCGATTGTGTCAGCTAAGAAAAAAGGTATGCAAAGCGTAGTTTTTTTAAATCCTCCATGTTTAGCTTCCTGGGCTTCCATTGTTGGGCCTAAAGAAGGGGAAGGCCCATGGGGCAATAGCTTTGATGTAAAGTTAAGCGACTATCTGCTGGGGGAAAACACCTGGGAGAAAGCTGAGAGCAAACTGCTGCAGGACACCGTAACCATGGCTATGAGTAAACAAGGCCTGGGGGTCGACGAAGCAGAAATTCTGCTGGCCGGTGATTTACTGAACCAGATCGCGTCAGCTAATTTTGCCGCCCGAAGCCTTAATATACCTTTTCTTGGCTTGTTTGGTGCTTGTTCCACAATGGCGGAATCGCTTATTCTGGGAGCCATGCTTTTAGATGGCGGTTTTTATCAGCGGGTGATTGCCGCCACCTCCAGTCATCATTATTCTGCGGAACGGCAGTTCCGTTTTGCCATTGAGCAGGGAGTACAACGATCGCCCAGTGCCCAATGGACGGCTACTGCTTCAGGGGCAGTCGTTCTGGAGGCAGGGGGGGCAGGACTGAAGATAACAGCCGCTACGGTGGGCAAAATCATAGATATGGAACAAAGCGATGTAAATAATATGGGGGCTGCCATGGCTCCTGCAGCTGCGGATACCATAAAAATGCATCTGGCAGATATGGAACTTGCTTCTGATCATTACGATTTGATTGTTACCGGCGATTTGGGGAGCGTAGGGGCAGCCTTGTTAAGGCAGCTGTTTGTCCGGGACGGATTGGTACCGGCACCTAATTACAGCGACTGTGGGATTTTACTTTATGACGAAAAACAAGATGTACATGCCGGTGCTTCCGGCTGCGGGTGCTCTGCAGCCATGCTTTGCGGACCGTTGTTGGCCAAAATGCAGCGGGGAGAATTAAATAAGCTGCTTTTTGTAGGAACCGGAGCTTTAATGAGCCCCACCACTTCCTTTCAGGGAGAAAGCATTCCCTGTATCGCTCATGCTGTTGCCATAGAAAATATCTAGGAGGAGGCAATAAATTGGTACCGCTTTATATGGCTTTTATCATCGGAGGAGCCCTTTGCCTGATCGGACAAATCATCATGGACTTTACCAAACCGAAAATAACGCCGGGTCACATATTGGTAGGGTATATAACCATTGGGGCCATCATCAGCGGAATGGGATTCTATCAGCCTTTAGTCGATATAGGCGGAGCCGGTGCAGCCGTTCCGTTATCAGGTTTTGGTCATCTGCTGGCCCAGGGGGCTATTGAGGCTGCGGACAGCAAAGGAATTTTGGGGGCCCTTAGCGGTGGTGTTGCCAGTACTGCTGCCGGTATAACCGCTGCTATTGTTTTCGGCTATGTGGCTGCCGTGTTATTTAACCCCAAGGATTAAGACTATCTGGCCGGGAGAAGGAACAAAGAGGTGAAATACAGCTGAACTGGAATAAAAAAGGCGATGCCTTGAAAAAAAGCTATGAAGACAATATCGCACGCCTGAAAACGGAATTGGGCGAAGGAGAGAGTTTTGATATTGTTGTCCGGCCATTAAGAGTAATGGGGAAGAAGGCAGCGCTAATTTGTATCGACGGCTTTGCCAAAGACGACATTCTGACCGAAGTGATGGAATTCCTGTTGCTGCTTAGAAGAGAAATTATAGGTGCTTCGATTCATAAAACGCTGCTTACCAAAGGCATACCTTATATTGAAACAAATACTGAACAGCAAATTGAAAAAGTGCTGCAGGCTGTGTTATCAGGTGCGATCATTCTCATCGTTGACGGTTGTGATGAGGCATTTATCATTGATGCCAGAACTTATCCCGCCCGTGAACCGGCTGAACCGGATGTCGAAAGAGTCGTTAGGGGTTCCCGGGATGGATTTACTGAAACATTGGTTTTTAATACTGCCTTGTTAAGACGCAGAATACGTGATAACAGGCTTAGAATAAAATTATTTACAGTGGGTCAGCGCTCCAAAACGGATGTGTGTGTCTGCTATTTGCAGGATATTTGTAATCCGGATTTGGTCAATACCATCAGTGAAAGGATCAATAATATAAATATAGATGGGATCCCCATGGCTGAAAAATCGGTGGAAGAGTTTATTGTGGGCGGCAGTAACTGGAATCCTTATCCACGGGTGCGCTATACTGAAAGGCCTGATGTTGCAGCTACCCACCTTTTTGAAGGCCACGTTATCATAATAGTAGACACTTCACCCAGTGTGATGATTGCGCCGGTCACTTATTTTCATCATGTACAGCATGCGGAAGAATACCGTCAGGAACCACTGATAGGCTTATATATCCGGTGGATAAGATTTGCGGCTATTATCAGTTCAATGATCGTAACGCCCCTCTGGTTGCTTTTTGCATCATCACCGGAGCTGCTTCCGGAATCTTTAAACTTTATAGGCCCGAAAGAGGTGGGAAAGGTACCACTTTTACTGCAGTTTATAATTGCGGAGATAAGCATTGACTTGCTGAGGATGGCCGCCATCCATACCCCGTCGCCGATGACGACCGCATTAGGAGTCATTGCTGCTTTGCTGATTGGTCAAATTGCTGTTGATATTGGGCTGCTGACCCCGGAGGTCATTCTTTATACGGCTGTGGTGGCAGTCGGCCAGTATTGCACACCCAGTTATGAGCTTGCTATGGCCAACCGTCTTATCAGATTGTTTCTTTTGCTGACTACCGGATTTTTTAAATTGCCAGGTTTGATCATCGGTGCAGTACTGGTTTTTCTTTCCCTGGTAACCACCAAATCTTTTGGTGTTCCATATTTATGGCCATTGCTGCCGTTCAACACCCGGGCCTTAAAATCCATCTTGATCCGCTCACCGGTAACGATGCAGAATATGCGCCCGGAGGCGCTGAAACCCCTTGATAAAAGCCGACAGCCGGGTTCGAAAGAAAGGAGCAGGTAAATTGAAAAGAGTAGGAATACCAAGGGGCCTGTTTTTCTACTATTATTATCCATTATGGAAAAGCTTCTTTGTCAATTTGGGGGCACAGGTAATAACTTCTGCACCTACCAATTGTCTGACCGTTCAACAGGGAATCGATTCCATGGTCGATGAAAGCTGCTTTCCAATAAAGGTGTACTTCGGCCATATCAAGGAATTGTGCCGTGAACCCATTGATTATCTCTTCGTTCCGCGCATCGTAAGTGTTGAAAGACGAAGCTATATATGCCCCAAATTTATGGGTATACCGGATATGGTCAGGGCACGGATCAAAGACTTGCCTCCGCTTATTGATACGATCATCGATTACAGCCGTGATAACAAGATGATGGATAACGAGATATTAAAAGCAGGGAAACTCTTTACTTCAAAAATCAGCCGTATTCGTGATGCTTACCAGGCTGCCTATAAAGAACTGCAATTTTGCAAAGCATTGGCAGGACAAGGTTATACCATGGCAGAGGCAATAAACTTATGGGAAGGGATACCACAACCCCGTTTCAACTGCGATACGCACTTGACAGTAGGTTTATTAGGCCATGGGTATTCTTTGTATGACCAGAATATAAGCATGAATATCATCGACCGCCTGCGCTCCATGGGATGCAAAGTGGTTTTACCGGAAGAATTGGACAAACAAGCCATTGAGAGCAGGGCAGCCTTGCTCCCCAAAAGAATTTTCTGGACTTTAGGGCGGAAAATGGTGGGCAGTGCTCTTTATATGGCGCAGAGTCAGGATATTGACGGCATTATTTATGTAGCATGTTTTGGCTGTGGCCCCGATTCAATGGTGGGAGAAATTATTGAGCGTAAAATCGCCGGCAAACCTTATATGCTGATCACAGTTGATGAACATACCGGTGAAGCAGGACTGGTAACAAGACTGGAAGCATTCTGCGATATGTTAAAGCGAAGGAGGATAAGGAACGGTGCAGATCACTTTTCCCCACATGGGTAATGTTCATATAGCCATCAAATCCTTGCTTGAGAAATTAAAGCTGGATGTTGTTACCCCGCCGCCTATAACACAGAAGACCTTGACCATGGGAATCAAATATGCGCCGGAATTTGCGTGTCTGCCCCTGAAAATAAATATCGGTAATTTTATCGAAGGTCTGGAAAATGGCGCTGATACCATTATTATGGCCGGAGGATGGGGGCCATGCAGGTTCGGTTATTATGCGCAAGTGGAAAGAGATATTTTGCAGGCCCTGGGGTACCGGTTCAAAATGATCATATTGGAAGCTCCGGATTCCAATATAAGCGAGTTGTTCAACCAGGTAAAAGACCTTGGCGAGAACGTAACTTTCTGGGAAGTGCTTAAAGCAGTGAAATTTGTATGGCATCAAATCAACGCCATCGACCAGATGGAAAAGGCTTATGAATATCATTTGGCCTATACCAGTGATAAAGAAAGCGCAGACAAAATCCTGTCCACAGGGCTGGCAGCCCTGGACAATTGTTTTCACAAAAAGGATGTTGATAGAGTTTGCAGTGACACGGTTACCAGCCTGGAAAATTTACCCCGGCATAATAAACCAGTATTAAAGGTGGGTCTGGTAGGAGAAGTCTATACGATTTTGGAACCGGCGTGTAATTTCAATATTATCCGTTTTCTTGGGCATATGAACGTGGAAGTCACAAGATCAATATATCTGCCCGACTGGGTCAATGATCATTTGTTCAAGGGAATGCTGAAAAAATCAAACCGCAAAGAGGTGTATAAACAAGCTGCTCCTTATTTGAATTATTGGGTAGGAGGACATGGCCGTGAAACAGTAGGTTGCACGGTTGGCTTTGCCCGAAGGGATTTTGACGGAGTCATCCAGATAGGCCCTTTGACCTGTATGCCCGAGATCGTAGCCCAGTCTGTCTTGCAGCGGGTCAGCGAGGAGGAACGAATCCCCTGCATGACCCTGTACTTTGATGAACATTCCGGCGCGGCAGGCGTATATACACGGCTGGAAGCATTTATTGATATGCTGGAACGCAAGGCTGCTGCAGGTTTAAATATCATATCAGGGAGGATAAATTGATGCAGTATTATCTAGGTGTTGATATCGGTTCTGTCAGCAGTAATTTTGTACTGATGACATCTGACCGCCAGTTACGCAGGAAATTATATCTGAGAACCCAGGGAAATCCTATCAAAGCGATCAAAGAGGGCTTCGAAAATATAAAAAACAGCCTGGATCTTAAACAGGACCGAATCTGCGGGGTGGGTACCACCGGCAGCGGACGCCATCTCGCAGCGGTTCTCATCGGTGCCGATGTGGTAAAGAATGAAATCACCGCTCATGCAGTAGCAGCCGCAACATTTTATCCGGAAGTACGTACGATCATTGAGATCGGCGGGCAGGATTCAAAAATTATTATTCTGCGAGATGGAATCGTGAACGATTTTGCCATGAATACCGTGTGTGCGGCTGGTACGGGATCATTTCTGGACCAGCAGTCATCTCGCTTGAATATTGCTATTGAGCAATTTGGAGACATCGCCCTGCAGTCAAGTCAGCCGGTAAGAATTGCAGGCCGCTGCGGCGTCTTTGCTGAATCTGATATGGTGCACAAACAACAGATGGGCTACCCGATAGAGGATATTATCATGGGATTATGTGAAGCATTGGCACGAAACTATTTAAACAATGTGGCCAATGGCAAAAAAATTGAAGACAAAGTAGTTTTCCAGGGCGGCGTTGCTGCCAATGCTGGATTACGCAAAGCATTTGAAAAACTATTAAAAGCACCGGTCTATGTACCGGAGAACTTTGAAGTAATGGGCGCAATCGGCTCAGCGATCCTGGCTGCTGAAAAGATGGAGCATGCCCAGCAGGACACCCGCTTTAAAGGGGAAAGCTTTATTTTAGAGGGAGAGTTTAAGACCAGCAGCATCGATTGCAATGGATGTCCCAACCAGTGTGAAGTAGTTTGTATTAAAAGAAACAAACAAGCCCTGGCTTTCTGGGGTGACCGGTGTAAAAAGTGGGAATCATCCCTGAAAAACCAGTATGAATCGGAAACAGAACAAAAAGCCTTGATTCTAGCCTAACAAAGCCAGGATCTCTGCTTTGACGGCTTTGTTATCAGCTTCTGGTGTAAGTTTGATCTCACGCTTTACATGAGCGGGGCGTTCGGAAAAAACATATATGCGGTCTGCTAAAAGCAAGGCTTCATCAATATCGTGAGTGATGAAGAGGATCGCGGAATGAAAAAGCTGTTGGATCTCTTTCAGCCATAAATGCATTTTTCTCCGGGTGATTGCATCCAAAGATGCAAATGGTTCATCCAATAACAAAAATTCGCGGGAAAATAAAAAAGTACGCAGCAAAGCAGCCCTTTGCCGCATACCTACCGAAAGCTGTCGGGGATAATGATCAGAAAACTCTTCCAATCCGAATACAGGTAAATATTCCCGGGCCTGGGAACGGGCTGCCTGTTTGTTTAATCCCTTCAGTAAAAGGGGAACCGATACATTGTCCAGCAATCGGCGTGATGGCAGCAGCAGGTCTTTTTGCTGCATATAACTTATTTTACCGGTCTTGCCGGTCAAATCTTTGCCATTGATCAAGACCCGGCCGCTGTCAGGGGTGATCAAACCGGCGATAATATTAAACAAGGTACTTTTCCCACAGCCGCTGGGACCTAAAATGACCACAAACTCCTCTTCGCCTACATGTAAAGATATATTGTCCAGGGTGTGGAGCGTTCCCAGCGTTTTACTGACAGAGCTGATTTCTATTTGCATGATAACTCCCTTTGCATATTACAAAACTTAATAAACTCTAAGGCAGAAACCGATTGGTAAAGGCTTCTTCCGCTTTAACCCTTTTATTTATCAGTTGATTTTCAAACATAAAATCGGCATAATTCTGCCAAACATCCTGTTTCATTTCACCCCAGCGGGCAGCGTCAGCTTTATATTCAGAAGCCAGATATTTCTGGGATTCAATCACCATTTCCTTGTCCAGTTCCGGTGCATTATCAAGCAGAATGGCTGCCGCTTCTTCGGGTTTGTCAATACAGTAAAGATATCCTTTGCTGGTTGCCCGCATGAACCGTTCTGCCAACTGGGGATTGTTTTTCAAAGTATCTTCACTG
This sequence comes from Syntrophomonas sp. UBA1368, assembly GCA_002305965.1. GTDB lineage: Bacteria > Bacillota > Syntrophomonadia > Syntrophomonadales > Syntrophomonadaceae > UBA1368. The sequence goes on along the minus strand of DBRM01000080.1, from coordinate 79,779 downwards.
GCAATAATAACCGGAGTATAGTAATCAAAGACCGGATTAATTTCTGATAAACGGATAAAGTTGAGATCTACATTCCTCTGGCGGGCCTCGATCCCCGCCCAGCCTTCAAAGATCCAGGCAAAATCCACGCCTTTTTCCAAACTGGTAAAGAAATCAAAGGATCCGATATTCATGATATTCACCGTTGAAAAGTCTGCATTATTTTCCTCCATGATTGCTTTGAGCACGGCCATTTCTGACGGAGATCCCCAACCGCCATAAGTTTTGCCGCTGAAATCTGCCGGTGTGGTTATATTACTGGTTTTCAGTGAAGCAAAGCCTGAAGTATTATGCTGGATCACGGCTGCTAAAGCAACCACCGGAATATCCTGAGATCTGGCAGCTGTTACATCTTCCTGATAACTGATCCCAAATTCACCGGTGCCAGCACCGATTAATTGGGCAGTTCCTCCGTCTCCCGGCTGAATAATTTCAACTTCCAGGCCTTCTTCGCCATAAAAGCCCAGGTCTTTGGCAGCAAAGAGACCGGTATGGTTGGTGTTGGGTACCCAGTCCAGCAATACAGTGATTTTGTCCTTTTCTTCCTGGCTGTCTGCCTGAGGGGAAATCACATTTCCATTATTGCATCCGGCCACCAGCAGCAGTCCCAGCAGCATAGCCGTTACAAGGGTAAAGTGTTTCAGCAAAATATTCTCCTCCTTTTCATTACGGTTTGTCTGTATTTTCATCATATTCATATAGCCTGCGATTCCAGGGGACCAGCAAGTATTCAGCCCAATCAACGATCTTGACCAGCAGCAGACTCAATATACAGATGATCGTTACCGCAGCTAAAACCTGATCGATCCGAAAGCTTTTTTGCGCGATGGTCATGAAATAACCCAGGCCTTGTCTGGCTCCTACCCATTCGCTTATGACTGCTGCCATGATGCTATAGGTGGCAGATATTCTCAAACCGGAGAAAAAAGCAGGAGCAGCGGCCGGCAGTTTGATCATAAAGAAAGTTTGCAGCGGTTTGGCACCCATGGAACGAAACAGGTTCAACTGGTCCCTGTCAACCGACGCCAGACCGTTCATAAGATTGATAACGATAGGGAAGAAACAAACGGTTACTACGATAATGATCTTGGGCAGCAGACCAAAACCAAACCATATCGGCAGCAGTATAGCCAGCACGATCAGCGGGATCGTCTGGGTTGCCACCAGCAGCGGATAAAAACCTGACATAAGCCAGCGGCAATTATTTAACACCAGTGCAATCATAAAAGCCAGGCTGATGGCTATTACATACCCTGCCATGGCTTCCCCCAATGTTGCCAGGGTATGGGTTAACAAAAGTGATTTGAATTCCAAAATCGCCAGCAGTATTTGGGTGGGAGAAGGTAAAAGCCAGGCAGGAATATTCCTGACCATGACAATTATTTCCCACAGCATGAGTAGTATAAGAAATACCACATAAGGCGCATATTCGATAAAGTTATTTTGCTTTTTCAATGTAATCCACCTGCTGCTGATTCAGCCACTTATTATCCACTTTTGACCAAATAAAAAACTGCTCCCGACAGATAAAGTCAGTGCAGTTTAACAACAAATCAAATGTTCCTACGCTGGCATTACCCAGATCAGGTTCAAAGGGTTAGGACTCACAAGCCCACTCTCAGCCGAATTAATTCAGCACCCCTTATATTTAATTAAAAACATTATAATCTGCCGGCTGAAAATAAGCAATGCCAAGTTTCATGCGGCTTTTTAAAACCGGGTTTCCATTGAATAGCGGACAGGCTAATGCCGGTTTCGAACCTGAATATGCGTATATGGATCAGGTCTGCTTCTGCATGGCGGGAAAGCTTGCTTTTAAAAGGGTTATCCCGCTATTATAAGATAAGAAAAGAAGAAGGATTAGGTGGATGGATTATACCAGAATCGCTGCAATTGCTGAAATGATCAAGCCGGACAAGACTGCCGCTGATATAGGAACTGATCATGCCCAACTGGCTTTATATATGCTGGAAAAAGGCATGGTTCCTGATATGATCATCAGCGATCTGAATGAAGGGCCCTTTTTAAGAGCTCATCATGCAGCAGCTTCAAGCTTATTCCATGATAAGATCGATGTACGCAAGGGAAACGGCCTGCAGGTACTGGAAAAAGGAGAAGCATTCAATGTTATTCTGGCCGGGATGGGGGGAGATACCATCGTGGATATCCTGACTTATGATTTGGAAAAATCGCGAAGTTTTAGCCATTATGTCCTTCAGCCCATGAGTAAACCCCAGAGGGTAAGACAGTTTTTAGCCGCACAGGGATGGCCGCTATTACAAGAGAAAGTTGTCAGGGAAAACCAGCGGCTGTTTATTATATTAAGCACTTGTCCGGGAGAATGTCCCTATCACCTGTCACCGCTGGAAATGGATATCGGACCTCTTATCCTGAAGGATTTTCAGCAGGCTGTGGTGAAGGAATATTTATATTCCTGGCTGAAGAAGTATCGCTCGGCAGCGGCAGGATTGGCTCATGCTGAGACCGGCCGAAGCGGGGCATTAAAGCAGCAATATGCAGAGAAAATAAGAAAGCTGGAGGAGATTTTACTTGACGGTTAAAGTAAAGGATATAATTGCCATTATGGAGAAGAATTTTCCGCTTTACCTGGCTGAAGAATGGGATAATGTAGGTCTGCAGACAGGCTCCCGGGAAAAAGAAGTAAAAAAAATAGCAATTACGCTGGATCTGGACCAGCAAACCGCAGAAGAAGCTATAAAAGCAGAGGCCGATTTGATCATTACCCATCATCCGCTTTTTTTCAAAGCCATCAAAAATATAAACTACAATAAACCGGATGGGAGACTGTTGAAAGCTATCATCACCTCTGATGTGGCCGTTTATTCTGCTCATACCAATCTGGATGCTGCTGAAGCAGGAATGAATCAGGTATTGGCGGAAAAGCTGGGGCTGAAAAACATACAGCCGCTATATACCGGCTGTGAAGACAGATTGGTTAAACTGACCGTATTTGTTCCCTTTACCCATATTGAGCAGGTCAGAGAAGCGATTCATCAGGCCGGGGCAGGACATATTGGCAGCTACTCGGATTGCAGTTTCCGGACTCCAGGAATGGGAACCTTTTTGCCATTGGAGGGAACGCACCCGTTTTTAGGCACAAAAGGGAAGCTGGAAACGGTAGAGGAGTACCGTCTGGAGACCATCGCCTATGAGCATGATATAACAAGGATCGTAAAAGCAATGATTGAGGCACATCCCTACGAAGAAGCAGCTTACGATATATATCCGCTGCTTAACCGGGGCAAAATATATAGTATTGGGAGAAAAGGCCTTTGGCCTGAACCGGTTGATTTAAGAACCTGTGTAGAGCAGGTAAAGGCCGTCCTGGATCAGGATATCGTAAAAGCAGCAGGCAGCCTTGATAAAAAGATTCGCAGGGTTGCAGTCATCGGCGGTGCCGGGATCAGTTTACTCAATAAAATTATTAATCAGGATATTGACTTGCTGATCACCGGTGATGTCAAATATCATGAGGCGCAGGAAGCAATTCGAAATGGACTGGCGGTGATTGATGCCGGTCATCAGGGCACAGAACAAATCATTGTTCCGTATCTGAAAAGCTTATTATCGTCACAAATACACCCGGACCATGAGATCGAAATAATTACCCTGCAAAACCAACCGGTCTTTAAATATTTATAAAAAATTGGACCCATTCTTTAATGCCCAGATAATCATGACTTGAAATAGAAAAAACAGATTGTTTTAATTAAAAACCCAATAATATGGGGTTTCCAATGTATAAAATCGCTCATGAATTGGCAGAATGAATATAGATGACTTAAACATATTAAAAAAAAATTAAAAATTATAAAAAAAATTGAATTAAATAGCAGGATTTACCGCTTTTTTGCGGAATATAGAAAAATATACCTAATTAATTTTAAAGGGAGGATTATGTCGTGAACAAATCGGAACTTGTAAAATCACTTGCTGAGAAAGCAGAAATTACCCAAAAAGACGCAGCAAAAGTGTTGGATGCCGTAGTGGACACCATTCAACAGGCCTTAGCCAATGGCGACAAAGTGCAGATTATTGGATTTGGAAGCTTCGAAGTCCGTGATCGCAAAGAAAGAAAAGTTATCAGCCCAGCTACAGGTCAGGAGATTAAAGTTCCTGCTACCAGAGTTCCTGCATTTAAACCCGGCAAGTCTCTTAAAGAAGCTGTTGTAGCTAAAAAAGGCGCTAAAAAAGCCGCCAAAGCTGCACCTAAAAAAGCAAAGAAATAATTAACTTATAAAAGCAGGAGCTTACGCTCCTGCTTTTTGCTGCCTTTTTTGCCTTCCTGTTACAACTTTCATGTTAAGAAGCTCAAATTAAATATTGTGTGCATATTTGGTTATCTGCCTGGATCCGCTATCCGCTGGTGAGACGAAGATAGAGAAGCGAACTGCTGAAACTCGTTCATTCAAAAAATATGGAGGAATTTAACATAATCAATAGAATGATACAATAAAGGGGTGAAAATGGATGGGGCTTGATAAAAGAATTCTTGCTGTATTCGTAATTATCCTGATTTTTGCTTTTGCTGGCGGAGTTAAATATGCAGAGATGAAACAAGCTCGTTTAAGCGATGCCGAAGACTTGACACTCAGTATTACCGGGGAACAGGAAGAAGACGAAGAAAATACTGAACCTGCCGAAAAAGAAACCGAGATTAAAGTATATATTACAGGGGAGGTAAAGAATCCGGGAGTCTATACTTTTTCTTCCGGGGCCAGAATATATGAGGCTATTGAGCTGGCATGTCCCCTGGAAAATGCTGAACTGAAATATATGGAAATGGCGCGTATTCTTAAGGACGAAGAAACAATATATGTTCCTGCCCTTGGCGAAATGGAAGGACCGCAGGAGGAGATATTATTTTCTGCTTCTGCAGTAGATAAAAACGGCAAGGTCAATATCAATAAAGCTTCAGCGGATGAACTGACGGCTAATCTAAATGGAATCGGCCCGGTATTGGCCCAGCGGATCATTGATTACCGGGAGGCTAATGGTCTGTTTAAAACCATAGAAGAAATTAAAAATGTGAGCGGCATTGGTGAAAAAAGATATGCAGATATAAAGGAAAAGATTACGGTCAAGTAATACGGCAGGACAAATGTATGGAAAAATCAATTTTTTATGTATTTATAGCCCTGGCTGTATCATTGTTGCTGGGGTTTTATAAGTTGTGGCTGATTTATTTTACATTGCTTGGAATATTACTGTTGGTCTTTGCTTTTACTTCCTATTCACGCCTGGCCGTTTATGCTGCCATCATTCTGATCGTCGGCGTTATACTGGCGAATTTGAGCTGGAAGGAAATCCCCGAAGCCCTGCCTGCAGCAGAAAGCTTTAAGATCGAAGGGATCGTCAGCAATTACCCTGAAAATGATGCGGATACGGGGAAGTTTGTGCTGAAAACGGATCATCCCAATCAATACTTGAGAAAAGTTCAGGTATTCCTGAGATTCAGCTGTGAACTTGAGCGGGGTGACAGAATACAGATCACCGGATCGCTGAAACCGCCTGCACCTCCCGGCAATCCCGGGCAATTCAATTATCCTGCCTATTTACAGCATGAGAATATTTTTTATACCCTGTCGGTAGAGAACCAGGCTGATATTGTGATGATACAGCCTGCTTCGGGTCTGTATCAGGGGATCAATTCCTTTCGCAGGCAAGGAGTGGAAGTGATTAATGCTGCCCTTACACCCCAGGAAGCGGCAGTAATGCTGGGGATGCTGCTGGGGAAGGTTGATGGTATCGGTGATGAGCAGTATAACGATTATCAAAAAACCGGGATCATTCATATCTTTTCCGTATCAGGCCTGCATGTGGGATTTTTAGTGATATTATGCGGTTGGATTACCACTTTGCTTAAGATGTCCAAGCGGAACAAGTTTTTGTTCAGCATTACCCTGATCGTTCTGTATGGCACCCTGACGGGATGGCCGGTATCGGTGGTAAGGGCATCTTTGATGGCAGTGACGGGTCTGGCTGCGTATTACTTTGGACGAGAAAACCAGATGCTAAACAGTCTGGGCCTGGCAGGCATTATTATTCTGCTGTTAGACCCGCAGGCACTGTTCAAAATCTCTTTCCAGCTCTCCTTCCTGGCAACATTCGGACTGGTTTATATTTTCCCCATCTTAAGGCAGCGGGTCAATCATCATCAGTTTTTCTGGGATCTGATCTTGATCCCGTTAAGCGCACAACTGGCAGTCATACCGCTCATCGCCTGGCATTTCAATATATTGTCCCCGGTATCAATAGTAAGCAATATTATCATTACTTATGCAGCAGGATTAAGCGTCATTTTAGGTTTTTTTGCCCTGGCAGCCGCTCCTTTCTTGCCCGGTCTGGCCACACTTATCATCTATCCGGCCGGTGTTTTTAACGAGATTATTATCCAGTCCAATGCTATTTTCAAAAACCTGCCCCTGGCATATATTTGGGTAGCTACTCCTTCTATAATTGCCATCGTTATATATTATGCCGGATTGGCTTTAACGCTTTGGGCAACGGAAGGTTTCATAAAAGTGCGGTATTTATTGGCAGGCCTTTTTATGATTTTAATATGCATCACCGGATTATGCCTGCCAGCCGGCATTTACAACCGTGGAGTCGCAGAAGCCGTATTTATTGATGTAGGGCAGGGCGACAGCATATTGATCAAAACCCCTCAAGGGAAATTCATTCTGGTGGATGGCGGCGGCAGCCAATTCTATGATGTTGCTTCCACTCGCTTGCTGCCGTATTTACATCATCGCGGGATCAGGGAGATCTATATGGCTGTCAATTCTCATCCGGATACAGACCATCTTACCGGTTTGGAAAAAGTGGCAGAGGAATTAAAGATCAGTTATCTGGGTATTCCGCAAAGTGTTGCTGATGTACCGGAATATAACAAAATAAAAGCTTTGACGGCAAGTAAACAAGGGAAAATAATACCGCTTAAGCAGGGACAGGTGGTGAAGATAGAAGAGGACTTCACGATTAAAGTTCTATACCCTGAAGCCCATTCAGTAAGTACATCAGATTATAATCAGCAATCTTTGGTATTAGAGATCGGAATGCCAGACTGGTCAGTCTTGTTAGCAGGTGATTTGAACCAGGATCAACTGGAAGAGATCACCGGGCAAGGAGTTGTATCTCCTGCAGACATTGTAAAAGTACCCCATCACGGCAGCCGCTATTCCCTCAGTGAAAAATTTTACTGCCAGTCAAACCCGGAGTGGGCAGTAATCTGTGTGGGGAACAACAACTTTGGCCACCCTCATCCAGAGGTACTACAGCTTTTGGAAGAACAAAAGATCAAAACACTGCGAACGGACCAGCAAGGCAATATTTATTTTGACAGTACCGGCAGGGTTGAAACATTCAAACAAGCTCCGAAAGTAAACCAATAAATAATATTATCCGTTCTTTCCTCATATTTTAGGAGGGGGGCGATAATATTAATAATCACCAACTGCTTCATGGCAACATCGCATTTTTACTATGCAGACTATCCTTTCCGGCCGCGGCAGGTATGCTCATCTATTCTCTGTTCAGCCTGGTTGACACGTTTTTCGTAGCCAGACTGGGAACAATATCTCTGGCAGCGCTGACCTTCTCTGTACCGATACAGGTATGCCTGGTATCCATCGCTTCTGCCACCGGTGTCGGACTGACATCTGTGATTGCCCGCACACTTGGTGCCGGCGATCTGAAAAGGGCAGACAATATTGCCTGGCACGGAGTTTTGATATGCATCCTGTATGGTTTGATGGCAATCGTTATCGCCAGATTCTATCTTAGTGATCTTTTATATCTGGTTGGCTGTAAACCGGACCTGTTCTTGATGATAAAAGAATACCTGCAGATCATTTTATTTGGATCCATTTTTATTTTTATTCCTATTATATTAGGCAGTGTGATACAGGGGGAAGGTAACACTTTTCTGCCTATGATCGTTGCATTGACCGGCATTTTAATCAATGTTGCCCTGGATCCGCTTTTGATTTTTGGCTTTGGCCCGGTTAAAGGGATGGGGCTTAATGGTTCAGCACTGGCTACGGTACTGGCACAGATGATTTGCTCTCTACAGGTAATAACTGCAATCGCCAACAACCAGGACCACATGGATTGGCGCCTGAGACATTTTAAATTCAGATTTACGGTAATCCATGATATCTTTAAGGTCGGCTTTCCTACGATCATCATGGAGCTGGTAGGTGTTTTTGTTATGGCGGTATTGAATAAGGTGTTGATCGGATATGGCAACCATGGGATTGCTGCACTGGGAATTTTCTTAAGGAGCAGGTCATTGTTTTATATGCCGGTATACGGCCTGACACAAGGTGCAATGCCTATTGCCGGATTCGCGTATGGCAGCGGGAATCTGGATCGGGTCAAAGAGGTATTGGTGAAAACTTCTGTCCTGGCTGCTTTTTTCACCATAGGGGCTTTCATCGTGATGCAGTATAATTCCCATTGGATCATTGGCTTGTTTTCCAAGGATGAAACCCTGATTTCCCTGGGTATGTCTTGTATGCGCCTGGGTACAATATTCATGCCGTTTATGGGACCCATCGTTATTCTTTATACGGTATTGCAAGCCATTGGCAAAGGAGCTGCAGCGATGTGGTTTTCTTTAATCAGAAATTTATTGTTTTTTTATCCTCTGATCATCATTTTGCCCCAATATTTCGGCATAAACGGAGTCTGGCTGGCTTTTTCCCTGTCTGAATTGCTGGCCTTTATCTTATCGGTTTTCTTTTTTATCTGGTTATGGAGACAATTACAGGTCAAAAATAAACTGCGGTTTATTATGCTATTGAACTTACATTATTTATGGAAGCGGACCACCGACTGGCTGAAATTTTGATACCTGCGCTAGCTGGATTGACATATGGAACGGGCAGCCAGTATTCCGGAAGCGCTGGCCTGTATCAGACCTCGCGTAACACCTGCTCCATCTCCAATAGCCCAAAGGCCTTTGATATAAGTTTGCAAAGAGTTATCCAGCTCAGGCCGGGCAGAATAAAATTTTGCCTCAATGCCATACAGTAAAGTATGATCGCAGGAAACACCGGGCATCACCCGGTCCAGGGCTTCAAGGCATTCTTTGATGCCAACCATATAGCGATGGGGCAGTACCAATGACAGATCTCCGGGTACGGCGCCTTTCAGTGTCGGGATCACCACGCCTCTTTGCAGACGGCTGTCAGTTGACCGGCGGCCGCGTTTAAGATCACCGTATCGCTGCACGATGATGCCTTTGCTGAGCATATTGGCAAGGCTGGCAATGGAACGTCCGTACATGATGGGTTTATCAAAGGGCGCAGTAAACTCCTGGCTTAACAACAGGGCAAAATTGGTGTTGGCACTTTTTTTATCAGCATACGCATGACCATTAACCGTAATGATGCCATTGGTATTTTCCATTACCACATAGCCATTGGGATTCACACAAAAGGTTCTGACCAGGTCGTCAAATTCCCTGGTGTTGAANNCTTACTCCCAAATCAACCTGATTATTTTTCAGGGGGATATTCAGCTTCAAAGCTTGCTCCGAAAACCATTCTGCACCATCCCGGCCTGGGGCTAAAATAACGGCCGGAGATTTATAAACCCCTTTGTCTGTCTTTACCCCTTTTACCTGTTTGTTTTTGACCAGGACTTCAGTAACGCTTTCACCGGTTTTTATGGTTATCTTTTCCTGCAGTGCCTTATACATGTTGCTTAATACCTTTATGGTGTTCTCTGTTCCCATATGGCGTATCACTGCGGGGACCAGGCGAAGGCCTGCACGGGAAGCTTTTAATTCCAGATCCTTTACGATCTCATTTTCGCGGCCAAATACCCGATCAGGAGCTCCATGATCAACATAAATTTTATCGGCATATGCGATCAACTGTTCCAGCTTTTCACGTCCGGTATAATTTTGCAGCCAGCCTCCAAATTCTGTCGTCAAAGTCAATTTACCGTCAGAAAAGGCACCGGCTCCTCCCCAACCGCTCATGATCGAACAAGGTTTGCACTCAATACAACTGGGTGTGCTGCTGCCAATAGGACAGAATCTTTTATCAACCGGTTTGCCTTTTTCAAGTATAAGGATATTGCTGATGCCTGCCCTGGTCAGTTCCAAAGCGGAAAAAATTCCGGCCGGTCCGGCGCCGACAATGATAACATCATAGTTTGTTGTCAAAGTAATGCCCCCCATAACTTGTGATTCTGCTATCCGCTATGATTATAACACACCGTTTAAAGGGATTCCTGAAAATTACATGTATCAAAGGTTTATTGTTGCTATAATAAATAAAAACTTACGAGGAAACAAAATGAGCGGTAATACTTTTTTGATCTGGGGACAAGATCCGTATTTGGTTGAAGAAAAAACAGCAGATATTATTAATCAAATCAATCTGGACCGCGGGGAAGAAGTGGAAAGGGTTTTTCTGGATGCCGATGAGATCAGTGCACCGCAGCTGGCAGAGACGCTGGAATTTACTCCGCTGTTTTCACTGGCCAGGATCATCATTTTCAAGCGTCCCTTCTGGCTGACCAAGAGCAAACGTAAAAACAATAAAATAGAAGAAATCGCCAGGGTATGGAGCAATTATCTTAAGACTGCATCAACGGAACAATTTATTATCATGACAGCGGAAGAATATGCTCCGGCCAATTCTGTCATCAAAGCATTTGGCAAATCTCTGCAGGTGATGGAATGTAAAAGCCTGGAACCGCTGCAGTTAAAAAAATGGGTGAAGGATCAGTTTTCTATCAGAGGTATAAAGACGGATGATAAAGTATTCTCTCTTTTATCATCCAGCGGGCAGGATATGTATTATTTGAAGAACCTGATTGAAAAAACCTGCCTGCTTGCTGAAGGACGGAAAATTACGCAGGAAGATTTTGATGAAGACTTGATCAAAGTTGAAAATACAACCATTTTTAAAATTACTGATGAATTGTTGAAGCGAAATGCCAGGACTGCCATTGCCAATTTGCACAAGTATGTGGATCAGCAACAGCCTTTGATCGTGGCTTTATTTATGATCATCAGGCAATTTATCAATTTTGGCAAAGTAAAGTATTTCAAAGAAAAGGGATATACCAGCAAGGAAATTGCTGATCATACAAAACTACAGGGATTTCAAATACGCAATATGGAGAAATATATCAACAATTTTACGGATGAAGAATTAAGAAGAGTATTTGCTGCCTGTCTACAGGCCGATATTGACATTAAAAGGACCGGAAAGGATAATCTGCTGGTAATTGAAACGTTAATTTATGAGATATGTCTGCGCGAATCGTAGTCGTTTATGATAATAAAGAAAAAACCTGCCGCAAGACAGGTTTTGTTTTATTCCGCTATACTATTGAACTTTTTGCTTAAAGCTGATTTCTTTCGTGCTGCCGTATTTTTATGAAGAATCCCTTTATTGATACTCTTATCGATCAGGGAGGTTGCCTGTAACAAATTTTCCCTGGCTGCTTCAACATCAACTTCAGTTTGATTAAGAGAATCTTCGAATTTCTTAATAGATGATTTTAATTTGGATTTATATGATTTATTTCTCAGACGATTTGCTTCTGCAATTCTAGCTCTTTTAGCCGGCGTTTTGCTTTTTGCCACACTTTCACCTCCTCGAATTTTCGTCAACAGAAATACTATAGCACTCCCAAAAATAAATTGCAATAAAAAGGGATGTTTTTTCCTGCCAGGTGATGGTGTTCTACTCTCAGGTGTAAAGCCATAAATATTAATCAGGTCAATCACGGAAAGGGTGGGACAGGATGACTCATAATCTGGCTGTTTTTATTAAAAGTTTCATATTTATGCAGATTTTTATTTTTTGTTTGATTGCCGGTGTCAGCATTGATATCAATAGCTATTATTTGACCCATAATCCAATTAAACAGGCAGAAAATATTGTCAGGCCCTTAAATAGTATTGCCATGGATGAAAAGATATGTCGGGAGTTGTTCAAAAAAACCAGTTTTTTTCTGGCCGGCAGCAGCAATAATATGAATACCAGGAATTATATATACAGGCAGATACCCCAGCAGTTTTTAACAGCTAATATACAGGCATTAGCGTATTCGGAAGCGGAATATATCAGAACTGACGCCAGCAGCGGTCAGGATGCCAAGGTAGAATTACCTGCCATCGATTTGACGGAGACAAAAGTCAACACCCAGGCCGTTGATTATGAAAAATTAAGAAAATATAAGGTGATTTTATATTGCACCCATAGCAGTGAAAGTTATATTCCAGACAGCGGAAAAGCGACGCTTAATGGTGGAAGATATGGACTGGTAAATAAAGCGGCAGCACAGATCTCCAGCAGTTTGAATCAAAAAGGAATAAAAGCCGAGTTCATCAAAACCATCCATGATTATCCGGATTACAATTTAAGTTATACGAATTCACGGGCTACCGTTAAAAAAGTAGTAGAATCAAATAATCTAAATCTATGGCTGTTTGATATACATCGTGACAGTATACCAGGGCTGACTGAAGCTGAGAGAGTCAAAATCCAGGGCAAAAATGCAGCGCCGATCCTTATTATCGTTGGCACTGATGAAAGGAAGGAACACCCGAATTGGAAAAAGAATTTAGCCTTTGCTGAACAAATTGCTGCTGCCGGAGAGAAAAAATATCCAGGGTTGATAAAGGGGATCAGAACAAAAGCAGGAACTTATAATCAGGAATTCCATACCCAAAGCTTGCTTTTGGAATTTGGAAGTGATTATAATTCAATGGCAGAGGCCAATTATTCAGCAGAACTGTTAGCAGATATACTCTTGGAAATGCTTAAGGAGGAAAATTCATGATCAGAATAAAGCGCTATCTGGCTTTTTTTATATTGTTTATATTGGTTGCTGCCGCTTTGAATATAAGCAATGAGGCTATCAACCAATTAACAGGTGCGAATCGCCAAGCCATCATTGGCGCTGATTATAAGCAAGATAATATATGTTTTTATATAATGGGGCAATCATATGTATATGAGCGGGACGAGTTATCTGAGATTGGGCATACATTTGAAAGAAGCAGTCGTCAGCTGATGGAAAGCATCATGCGGTATTCCAGCAGGTACGTGAAAATATTCCATGCCGTTTTTCTGCAGTAGGAAGGATTAGTATAGAAATGAATGGTGATTAACAGGGGAAAGGCCCCTTTATTTTTTGCTTAAAGTTTATCAGGAAGGCTTGTTCTTATAAAAATAGGAATCAATAATCATGCCCAGCAGAATCAGAACAATTCCGCCAAGTCTTACCAGAGATGAAACCTTGGGATCTGATGAGAATAATCCCATGCCGCTGAGCCAGAGCAAAATGCCGACAATGAAGATTCCCGGTATAAGTGGCTTTGATCTAAGTGAAGACCAGTTGCTCCATAAATAGTAAACCAGCAGCAGAAATGGGATTAGATACAGTATTACCTGCAATGAGACAACCTCCTGTTCTTTTCTTTCTTTATTATCATAGCAGAATATGAGGAGTATCGCTAATTCTAAGTAAACATGAGAAAGGTATGATTCGTTTAACTTTTAAGCAGAAAATGATCATTATGGTATCAGCCGTGATAAATGCCGAGAATAATTTTATAATCCCTTTTGAATCGGTTATAATTTATTGCAAAGTTTTTTAAACTAACCGGAGGGTTTTACGTGCAGAGCAGAATTAGAAATTTTAGCATCATCGCGCATATCGACCATGGAAAGTCTACTCTTGCTGACCGCTTGCTGCAGTTTACAGGAGCGTTAACTGATCGGGAAATGAAAGAACAATTTTTGGACAAGATGGACCTTGAGCGGGAAAAAGGCATCACGATCAAGCTCCAGCCGGTAAGGTTGAACTATAAGGCCAGGGACGGGCATGAGTATATCATCAATTTAATTGATACACCGGGCCATGTGGATTTTTCCTATGAAGTATCCAGAAGTCTAGCCTCTTGCGAAGGGGCGCTTTTAGTGGTTGATGCCACCCAGGGGATTGAAGCGCAAACCCTGGCCAATGTATATATGGCTATGGATCTCAATCTGGAAATCATCGGGGTGGTCAATAAAATTGATCTGCCCGGAGCGGAACCGGAAACGGTAAAAGAAGAAATGGAAAATGTTCTAGGTATCGACCGCAATGACATTGTCCTCATATCTGCCAAAATGGGAATCGGTATTGAAGAAGTGCTGGAGTCAATCGTCCAGCATGTACCCGCCCCTCAGGGGGATGAAAATGGTTCTTTGCAGGCTTTGATTTTTGATTCCTATTTTGATCCCTACAAAGGTGCGATTTGTTATATAAGGGTTATGTCCGGTCAAGTTTCCAAAGGGGAAATTATAAGAATGATGTCTTCCGGCAAAGAATACGAAGTGATAGAAATAGGTGTATTTAACCCTTATATGACCGAAGTTCAAAGTTTAAAGGCTGGTGAAGTGGGATACCTGGCAGCAGGAATCAAGAACGTGGCAGATACCAAAGTCGGCGATACGGTAACGTCGGCTGCTGCTCCGGCAGTTACGCCTTTAACAGGTTATCAGGAAGTAAAACCGGTGGTGTTTTGCGGCCTTTACCCACTGGAGAATAACGATTTTGAAAGATTGCGGGAAGCCTTGGAAAAATTAAAGTTGAATGATGCTTCCCTATTATATGAGCCGGAAACTTCAGATGCGTTGGGTTTTGGCTTTCGCTGCGGATTTCTGGGGCTATTGCACTTGGAGATTGTTAAAGAACGGCTGGAAAGGGAGTATAACCTGAGTCTGCTGGCTACTGCCCCCAGTGTTGTTTATAAAATAGCTTTGACGGATGGCAGCGAGGTATTGGTGCAAAACCCGAATCACTGGCCTTCCCCCCAGAGAATAGACAGGGTGATGGAGCCGTATGTTAAAGCAGTTATTATGGTACCCAACGATTATGTTGGCAGCGTTATGGAGCTTTGCCAGGAAAAACGAGGCCAGTTTATGAATCTGGAATACCTGACTACCCATCGGGTAATGGTGAATTATAAATTGCCTTTATCAGAAATATTATACGATTTTTTTGATGGGTTAAAGTCAAGGACCAAAGGGTATGCCTCCCTTGATTATGAAATCAGCGGGTTTGAAGTTTCCGACCTGGTGAAAATGGATATCATGTTGAATGGGGAGATTGTAGATGCCCTCAGCTTTATCGTGCACAAGGAAAAAGCCCCTTACCGGGCGCGGGCCATCGTTGAAAGACTGAGAAAGATCATACCGCGGCAAATGTATGAAGTGGTGATACAAGCGGGGATAGGTTCCCGAATTATTGCCCGGGAAAGCATTAAAGCAATGCGGAAGGATGTATTGGCCAAATGTTATGGCGGGGACATTACCCGCAAGAAAAAACTGCTGGAGAAGCAAAAAGAAGGCAAGAAACGCATGAAACAAATCGGCCGTATCGAAGTGCCAAAAGAAGCTTTCATGTCCGTATTGAATATTAAGGATTAATAAAGAGGAAGTATCAGTGGCAATAAGTAACCGGGAAAAGAAAGCTGTCGGGGTTTATGTACATATTCCCTTCTGCCGGAAAAAATGTTACTACTGTGATTTTTATTCCCTGCCTGATATTGAAGCAAGCCTGATAGACGAATACTGCCAGGCAGTTGCCGCAGAGATAAAGATGGCTGCCGGCGCGATGGATGACCTTTTCGTATCTACCATTTTTCTGGGGGGAGGTACGCCAAGTTTATTGTCTGCCGGGCAGGTCGATACGATTTTACAGCAAATCAAAGCTTCGTTTACCGTTTCATCAGATGTTGAAATAACCATGGAAGCTAATCCTGCCACCATAGATCTGCCTGAATTTGAGCAATATCTGACAGCGGGTGTCAATCGGATCTCATTGGGGGTTCAAAGTTTTCATGATGAAGAACTGCAGATTTTAGGCCGGATACATAAAGCAAAAGATATTTTTGATGCGGTTGAGATTTTTCATAAATACGGATTTAAAAACTTCAATCTGGATTTAATTTATGCGATTCCCGGCCAGTCCAATAAAAGCTGGGAGACCAATTTACATAAGGCTATAGAGATGGAACCGGCACATATATCTGCCTATTTGCTGCAGCTGGATCCGGAAACCGTAATGGGGAAAAGAGCTGCGGCCAAACTTCTTGTGTTGGCGGATGAAGATACTGAGGCAGAGATGTATGATAGAACCGTTGAAATATTAACCGAGGCAAATTTCCGGCAATATGAAATTTCTAATTTCAGCGTGCCTGGCTATGAATGCCGGCACAATTTATCTTACTGGCGAAGTATAAATTATTTGGGATTTGGTGCCGGTGCGGTAAGTTTCGTAAACACCCGGCGTTTAATCAATGTTCCCAATGTGCTCCAATATATTAATAGGATAAAATCCGGAAAGCAGCCACTTATAAAAGAACTGGAGAATATGTCTCCCAGAGAAAGACTTGCTGATGCAATGGTTTTAGGACTGCGTCTTGTTGAGGGAATCAATATTGAAGAGATCAATAAACGTTTCGATGCGGATATATTGGAAGAATATAACCAGGCGATTCAAGAGAATATAAAAAAAGGACTGCTGATTTTAAAGAATGGTCAGTTATCTTTGACCAGAAAGGGATATTTCATCTCTAACCAGGTTCTTTGCCATTTTATAGCATGATTTGTATGCTTGACAAAGATACTTGCAGATGATACTTTTTAGGAAATAACATTAGCACTCGTCTGGCGAGAGTGCTAACAGACAGGTGAGATAAATTGACTTTGGACGAAAGAAAACGACAAATACTGGAATCCATTGTAAAAGATTATGTGGAAACTGCTGAGCCGGTTGGCTCACGCGCAGTCGTTAAAAAATATGCACTGAATATCAGTTCAGCCACAGTAAGAAATGAGATGGCTGATTTGGAAGACATGGGATATTTGGAACAGCCCCACACATCCTCGGGGCGGATCCCATCAGAGCGAGGTTTTCGCTACTATGTTGACTATATAATGGAGAAACAACAACTATCAAATGAAGAGATAGAAATGTTGGATCAATTGGTAGATGACAATGAGCATGAATTAAGTCAGTTTATTGGCAGAATCGGTTATTTTCTGTCCCAGGTTACCAACTATGCTTCCTTTGTAGTGGTCCCATCGGTTAAGTTTGAAGAATTCAGAACCATCCAATTGATTCCTCTGGAAAAAGAAAAGGCTTTAATTCTTTTGGTAACCGATACGGGTATGATTATTCACAGAAAAATAGATGTTCCTCCTTCCGTTGATGAGGAAGATTTAGAGCACATCGGCCGGATATTCAATCAGGTTTTCAAGAACAAAAAGATCAGTGGCATCAATCGCAGCGATTTAAAGTATCTGAGGGAAAGCCTGAAGCTGAAACGAAAAATCGTAGACCGGGCTTTAGAGGAAATAGACGATTTGCTGAAAAACACCAATGATGAAAAACTTTTGGTCAGCGGGACACTCAATATTTTAAATGAACCGGAATTTAAGGATCTTGATAAACTGCGCAGGATATTACGCCTTCTTGAAGCCAGTGACGCATTTAAAGATATCATTCCCTCCAACCTCAGTGAGGAAGTGGATATAACCATCGGTCATGAAAACAAACTCGAGGATATAAAAGATCTCAGTCTGGTCTATGCTGGTTATAAATCTTATGGGGAACCTGGGGCAATTGGTCTTCTCGGCCCGGTAAGAATGGAATATTGGAAGGCAGCCGGGACTGTGGAGGCGGTTTGCAGGGCTATCGAAAAACGAATGAAGTTGAAGAAGAAATAAGATCAGAAAACCAATCCACATAATGAATGGGCAGGAGGAAAAATGGGCGAGAATAATTCTGCAAACAGTTACAAAGAAGACCGCTTTGAAACTTTATTGAATAATGCAGGAGCAGCAAGGGTTATAGCCCGCTCTGTTGAAGGCACGTTAGGTCCGAAGGGGCTTGACGTGATGATGGTTGATAATTTTGGTGATGTAGTTGTTACCAATGACGGTGTAACAATTTTAAAGCTGATGGATGTTTCCCATCCGGTTGCGCAAATGATCATCAATGCTGCCCGTGCGCAGCAATCTGAAGTGGGTGACGGAACCACTACCGCGGTGATCATTGCCGGAGCGCTGATCGCTGAAGGAGCAGAAAAGGTATTAAAGGGAGTGCCGGTCACCAGAATAATAACTGGAATAAAACTGGGAATCGAAAAAGCTTTGGCACTCCTGGAGACAAAAACATTGCCGGTGACCTCTTTGGAGGATCAAATGCTTCATAATATTGCTCTCATCGCCGGACGCGGATATGATGATCTGGCGGGGATGGTGATTGCCGGCGCAAAGAAAATGGGCTTCGACCGCTTAAGTGATCAGGATTATAAATTTCCGGATGCAGTCATTGCCAAAGAACTTGCCGAGAATAAAGTAATTTCCGGTATTTTGATCAATCGGCTGCCGATCAGTAAAGATATGCCCAAAGCCATAACGGAAGCTAATATATTAGTCGTGGACGATGCATTGAAACCCGATGAAACTGAAGCACAGGCGCTGAGAACCGAGGCTGGATTCAGCCACTACCTTGAGGCCCGGGAACGATTCATTACGAATATGCGTAAACTACCGGAATTGGGTATTAATGTAGTTATAGCAAGTGGTGCCATCGATGATATGGGTGAACATATTCTATCTGAGGCGGGCATTTTAGCCATACAAAGGGTGTCCGGGAGAGAGATCGAAAGAGTATGCAGTTACACGGGTGCGCGCAGGATCAGAAGAAATGTATTGAACCGCGATAACGAAAACCTCAAAAATTATCTGGGCGCTGCCCAACAGGTTATAGCAGATGAAAAACTGGAGCATACATATATACTGTGCGGAAAAGGGAAAGAGTGGGTAACCTTATTGATCGGAGCAGCAACGGAGGAAGTCGTTGATGAAAGAGAGAGGATGGCTAAAGATTCAGCTGCTTCCGTGCAGGCTTCCATAAAGGGTGGTATTGTACCTGGCGGGGGAGCAATTGAAGTCTGGACAGCGAATCAATTGGATGCCTGGGCCGGAGAACATTCGGGTATGGAAAGCTATGGGATCTTATGTGTAAAGGAAGCCCTGTTAAAACCCTTTTACTGCATGGCTGCCAATGCAGGATTTAATCCCCTGGAAAAGCTGGGAGAAGTATGTGAAGCACAAAAGCAAGGCCAATCATCCTGCTTTAGTTTTGATTGCGAAAGCGGGAAAATTATTGATATGTTGGATGCAGGTGTTGCGGATCCGGCTTTGGTCAAAGCGTATGCTTTCAAAGCAGCCGGAGAGGTTGCTGCAGCGGTACTGCGAATTAATGGTGTCATAAAGATGCAGTCAGATAATACTGATTTGAATATAAATTCCCAGGATTAGAGGTGAAATAAGTGACTGAAAAAGAATTGGACGAAGTGATCAGTAACAGCGATGAGCCGGAATTATCACCGGAGCAGGATGAAATCAAACGCCTGGAAACTGAATTGGCAAAGAGTCAGGATGAGGCACAAAAAAATCGTGACTTATATCTCCGCTTACTGGCTGATGTGGAGAATATGAAGAAGAGGACAGTGCGGGAAAGGGAAGAATATATACAGTTTGCTACCCTGCCGGTTATCAAGAAGATTTTATCGGCTGTGGATGATCTGGAGAGAGCTTTAGACATGTCTGCCGGTGATCAAAATTATGAAGCGCTGTATAAAGGTGTTGAAATGATCAATAATAGTCTGCACGAGATGATAAAGGCAGAAGGAGTAGAACCTATTGACGCATTGGGTAAACCTTTTGACCCGCAATTCCATCAACCCCTTACGGTGGAAACTGGTACCGGACATGAGGAAAATACTGTGATTGAAGAATTACAGCGCGGTTACACCATGAAAGGAAGAGTCATCAGACCAAGTCTGGTTAAAGTAAGCGGTTGATCCGGAAGGCAATAGATTTTAGATAAATAATTTGGAGGTGTTATTGATGGGGAAAGTAGTTGGAATCGATTTGGGAACGACCAACTCAGCTATCGCAGTAATGGAAGGAAATGAAGCAGTAATAATAGCAAATGCTGAAGGAGAAAGAATCACTCCTTCAGTAGTAGGCTTTTCAAAGACCAACGAAAGGTTAGTAGGAAGAATTGCCAAAAGGCAAGCAATCACCAATCCTGAACGGACTGTCGTATCAATAAAAAGGAAAATGGGTACTGATTATACCGTATCTATTGACGGAAAAAAATATACACCCCAGGAAATATCGGCGATGATACTGCAGAAGTTAAAAAACGATGCAGAGGCATATCTGGGCCAGCCTATTACACAGGCAGTTATAACGGTACCGGCTTATTTCACTGATGCTCAGCGGCAGGCTACCAAAGATGCCGGCAAAATAGCAGGGATGGAAGTTCTGCGTATCATCAATGAACCTACTGCTGCAGCTCTGGCATACGGTCTGGACAAAGAAGGGACCCAGACAATTCTGGTATTTGACCTGGGGGGCGGTACTTTTGATGTTTCCATTCTTGAAATCGGGGATGGGGTTTTTGAAGTGAAATCCACCAGCGGGAATAACCGGTTAGGCGGGGATGACTTTGATGATAAAATCATCAATTGGCTGATCGAAGAGTTTAAAAAAGAACAAGGCATCGACTTGCGAAACGACAAGATGGCCATGCATAGATTAAAAGAAGCAGCGGAAAAAGCTAAACATGAATTATCCGGCGTAATTACTGCGGAAATTAATATTCCCTATATAACAGCTACCCAGGAAGGTCCGCTGCATTTGGAAAAAACGCTGTCCCGTGCCAAGTTTAACGAGATGACGGCCGATCTGGTCGAAAAGACCATGGGACCTACCAGACAGGCTTTAAAAGACTCGGGATTGAAACCTGCTGATATTGATAAAGTGATCCTGGTAGGGGGTTCAACCAGGATCCCGGCTGTACAGGATGCAATCAAAAACTTTATTGGCAAAGAACCTTTTAAGGGTATCAATCCGGACGAAGTCGTTGCAGCCGGCGCTGCAATACAGGCAGGCGTTCTGGCCGGAGATGTAACGGATGTAGTATTACTGGATGTTACGCCTCTATCACTGGGGATTGAAACATTGGGCGGCGTATTTACCAGGATCATTGAAAGAAATACCACCATACCTACTGCAAAGAGTCAGGTTTTTACTACTGCCGCTGATAATCAAACCTCAGTGGATATTCATGTACTGCAGGGCGAAAGGAAAATGGCGGAAAGCAATGTTACCCTGGGCAGATTCCAATTGGGCGGAATACCCGCAGCACCTCGCGGAGTACCACAAATAGAAGTCAAGTTTGATATTGATGTAAACGGAATTGTGCACGTAACTGCAAAAGATATGGCAACCAATAAAGAACAGACCATTACCATTACTTCTTCAACCGGTTTAAGCGATGAAGATATTGACCGTATGGTTAAAGATGCTGAAAAATATGCAGAAGAGGATGAAAAGCGTTTGAAGGAGATAGAAACGCGCAATAACGCTGACAGCATGATTTACCAGGCGGAAAAACTTATTAAAGAGAATGAGGAGCAAATGGATGATGAGAGCAGGGAGACGATCAGCAAAGCCAAAGATGATCTGCAGTCTGCTTTAAGCGGCAATGATATGGAAGATATCAAAGCAAAAACCGAAAATCTGACCCAGGCGGTTTATGCTTTTTCCGCCAAGATGTATGAGAAAGCCAATCCTCAGGGCGGCGAGGGAGAAGACTATATAAATACTGATTATTCTACCCCTGATGATGAAGAATATAAATAGTATAGTATAATAATATTATTTGGTTTAACAGTTAATCCGGAAAACTAAGTTTTCCGGGTTGCCCTTATCTGAAGAAAGGTGGGCATAATGTCGGCAAAGAGGGATTTTTATGAAGTTTTGGGGGTATCAAAAAATGCCACCCAGGAAGAAATCAAAAAAGCTTATCGTCAGATGGCCAGGAAACATCACCCCGATGTAGCCAGAGACGATGAAAATGCGGCAGAAAAATTTAAAGAGATCAATGATGCCTACGAAGTGCTAAGTGATGAACAAAAGAGGGCAGCTTACGACCGGTTTGGTCATGATGCATTTGACCCCACCCGGAATGGTGCAGGTGGATTCGGAGGTTTTGACGATTTTACCGGCGGCGGTTTCACCGATCTGTTTGACTTGATTTTCGGCGGAGCAGGGGGCGGCGGACGGCGCAGAAGAGGGCCGCAAAGAGGAGCCGATAAGGAAATGCGTCTGGAGATAAACTTCGAAGATGCCGTTTTCGGTATGGAAAAAGATGTGGAACTGTCAAGGGTGGAAAAGTGTGAAAGATGTTCAGGCAACGGGGCTGAACCGGGTACTCCCATCAAGACCTGTCCTGTATGCCAGGGGAGCGGACAGTCAAAAACGGTACAGAGTACACCTTTTGGACGATTTGAAACAATGCGCCCCTGTTCCCGGTGTCATGGGGAAGGCAAAGTGATAGAAAAGCCCTGCAGTTCCTGTAAGGGAAGCGGGCAGATAAGAAAAAAACGCAGAATCAATGTCAGGATACCTGCAGGCATTGATACCGGTATGAGGTTAAGAATCCAGGCGGAAGGAGAACTAGGTATCTTTGGCGGTCCGCCGGGGGATTTGTATATTACGGTGATTGTCAAACCTCACGCCAAATTCAAGCGGGAAGGTAACAATCTGATTACCAGGCTTCAAATCAATTTTGTCCAGGCAGCTCTGGGGACCGAAGTTGAAATACCTTTATTGGGAGGAGCCACCCACACTTTGAAAGTAGAAGAAGGAACACAGCCCGGAGCTGTGATCACGGTTAAAGGCAAAGGGATACCACATTTGAACAGTCAAAGATGGGGAGATTTAAAAGTTATTATCGATGTGACCATACCTACCCGGCTGTCAAAAAAACAAAAAGCACTGTTAACATCTTTTTATGAAGACAGCGATGATAAAGAATCCAAAAAAAAACTTTTCGATAAACTAAAGGACGCAATGGGATAGAAAGAGGTTTTAAATATGAATTGGAAAGAAGTAAGTGTTTTGACCGAAGGTGCTTGCGCAGAAGCAGTCGCAGGCATTTTCCATCGTTTGGGTTCAGGCGGGGTGGTTATTGAAGATCCACAGGCTGCCCGTCAATATGTAAAAAAAGAGATTTTTGATGCCAGTACTCTATCCCCTGATTTTCTGGAGCATAGTTTTGTCGTCATAAAAGCCTATTTCCATGAAGATCGACAGATTATGGAAGAACTTAACAACAGCCTGGAACAGGTTAATCAGTGTTTTAAGACCCAGTGCCGGGTTTTTATTGATGAAGTCCGGGATGAAGATTGGGAAGAATCCTGGAAAAAATATTACCACACTTTCAAAGTTGGCAATCGTCTGGTTATAAAACCGTCCTGGGAAAATTACCAGGCAAAAGAGGATGAAGAGATCATTGAAATTGATCCCGGGATGGCTTTTGGCACAGGTATTCATGCTTCTACCCGGTTTTGTCTGAAGTTTATTGAAAAATATATTAAGGGCGGCGAAACAGTTATCGATGCAGGATGCGGTTCCGGAATCCTTTCCATTGCCGCTGCAAAACTGGGTGCCCGAAAAATAACGGCCATTGAAATTGACGATGTAGCGGTTAAAGTGGCCAAAGAGAATGTTATGCTCAATAGACTGGAAGAGATCATTGAAGTAAAAGCAGGTGATGCCACCGAAGAACTTAACACACATAAAGCAGACGTTATTTTAGCCAATATAACTGCGGATGTAATAAATTTATTGATTCCTCATGCAGCCCAGTCACTGGAAAAAGGCGGCTGGCTTTTTGCCTCCGGTATTGTCGACAGCCGCTTCCCCGGCGTTCAAAAACAACTGCAGGCATATGGCTTTTCTCAGGAAGAAGTTCTTACAGATGTGGATTGGGTAGGCGTGGCAGCGCAAAAAGCATAAGCGCTTGGCTTTATATTAAGGTGGTGCGAAAGGAGTGTTGCTGATTGCAACGCTTTTTTGTAACAGCAGACATCATCCAGGACGACCTTATCGAGCTTGATAAAGAACAATCTCATCATATTCTTAAGGTTCTGAGGTTGAAACCGGGAGATTATCTGGAACTGTTTGACGGTACAGGAAAT
Source organism: Syntrophomonas sp. UBA1368 (assembly GCA_002305965.1). Taxonomy (GTDB): domain Bacteria; phylum Bacillota; class Syntrophomonadia; order Syntrophomonadales; family Syntrophomonadaceae; genus UBA1368. The sequence goes on along the minus strand of DBRM01000080.1, from coordinate 55,625 downwards.
GAGTTTTTATGCAGGATGCACAGTCAAAAAAATGGATTGGTACTGGCAGAAGTACAAACCAGAGAATTCCGCGCCAATGAGCCTTCCGCCCGGGTAATCTTGGCCCAGGGAATTGCCAAAGGCGACAAAATGGATTTTATTGTGCAAAAGGCAGTTGAAATTGGAGTTTCTTGCATTATTCCTTTTGCGAGTGAGAGAACCGTAGTAACACTTGAACAACCAAAAGCAGAACAGAAACGGAAACGCTGGCAAAGTATTGCCCGGGAAGCCTGCAAACAGTCCAGACGCAATGTGATTCCCGAAATCGGCCCCATCATGAAGCTGCCGCAATTATTGGACACTTTACGGGAAAAACGTGCCGTTATGCTCTATGAAGGCGAAAATATAATTGGCTTACGGGATATACTGACCAAGTACCAAGACAGTCTGACTGCGCAGAGTATTACGATCATCGTCGGGCCCGAAGGCGGATTTTCCCATGAAGAAACCCAAAGAGCGCAAAACAATAACGTATCTATAGCCGGGCTTGGTCCCAGAATCCTGAGAACTGAAACCGCTGGTCTGGTGGCTGCCAGTATCATCTTGTATGAGGGAGGAGATCTGGGGTAACCGCAGCAGGGAAAGAGGGGTATTATCTTTGAAAAAAGCAGCTTTTCATACGTTGGGCTGCAAAGTCAACGCAGTGGAAACTGAACAGCTGATCGAGTCCTTTATACAAAAGGGTTATGAAATCGTTCCTTTTGAGGAAAGGGCTGATGTTTATATTATCAATACCTGCACGGTGACCCATGTAAGTGACCGTAAATCCAGAGCCATGATCCGGCGGGCTGTCAAACGGAATCCCCAGGCTATTGTGGCAGCCGTGGGATGTCTTGCCCAAACCGACAGTGATCAGCTGGCATTGATTGACGGGGTAGATATCGTGGTGGGCAACCGCGATAAGGACCGCCTGGCAGATATCATTGAGGAAACCAATTTTAAACTCACTCGACCGGTTATTCATACTCCCCCCATCAGCAGCACTGATGTATTAAAAACGGTTTTTTATACCCAATTACATGAAAAAACCAGGGCTTTTATCAAGATTCAGGATGGCTGTCAGAGCTTCTGCTCTTACTGTATTGTTCCCCAGACCCGCGGACCAGTCAGAAGTAAAGCTCCCATGCAGGTCGTGGAAGAAATAACAAAATTAATAGAATTGGGTTATAAAGAAATCGTGTTGACCGGTATCCATACCGGTGCTTATGGGAATGATTTAAAGGATACGGATCTGGCTGCCCTTTTATTATTGATCTTTAATCAGGTCAAAGCAGACTATCGCATTCGTCTCAGTTCCCTGGAGCCATTGGAGATCAGCCCGCTGCTGCTTGAAATCATGGCCGGACACCACCAAATATGCCGGCATCTGCATGTGCCGCTGCAAAGCGGCAGTGACCGTATTTTGGCATTAATGAACCGCAGGTATGACAGAAAATATTACAGGGATTTGATCCTCAGAGTTGCTGATAAAATACCTGGCATTGCCATTGCCGCTGATGTAATGGTCGGTTTTCCCGGAGAAACCGAAGCAGATTTTGCAGAAACCGAAAATCTTTTAGAGACATTGCCGATTTTCTCGCTGCATGTATTTAAGTACTCACCAAGGCCTGGAACCAAAGCTGCTTTAATGAAGCCTGTAATCAATGAACAGATAAAAACCGAACGCAGTGAAATACTGCTCAATTTGGCGGCTGCGAAAAGAGAAAGCTTTATGAAATCCGTATACAACCAGGAGTTGGAAGTGCTGGTGCAGCAACAGGTGAGTGAAAATACTTATGAAGGTTTAAGCGATAATTATTTGACAATCCGGTTTCCGGCGAAAGAAAATTTGATTGGCAGTATGGTTCATGTAATTGCGGGAAAAATACAGGATGGGGCAATAGAAGGGATAATAAAGCCGGATGACAGCTTTTAAAAGTAATACTGATATCTTTTTTTAATATATGGCGCAAAGATGTTTTTATTTGGGCAAACTTCTGGTAGAATCTTTACTATAAGTATTTCTTCAACTGTTAGTTTATTAAGGAGGTGACAAGAACTATGGAAGATTGCCTTTTTTGTAAAATAGCAGCCGGAGAGATTCCATCTGACAAGGTGTTTGAGGACGATCAGCTGATTGCGTTCAAGGATATAAATCCAAGCGCACCGGTACACATATTATTGATTCCCCGCGAGCATATTGTCTCGTTAAATGAAGTTGATGCCAGCCACCTCGAATTATTGGGACACATGCAAATTGTTGCAGCCCAGGTGGCGAAAAAAATGGAAATTGATAAAGCGGGCTACCGTTTAGTAAATAATAACGGATACCAGGGTGGGCAGGAAATTCCGCACCTGCATTATCACTTGTTAGGCGGCAGGACGATGAATTGGCCTCCAGGCTAAATCTTGACTGCAGACGCTGGTGATAGTAAAATGAAATGGCATTTATTCACACCCTAGCTGAGATGAGGGGAGGGAGACCATGAGTGAAGTAAAAGTCGGAAAAAATGAATCCCTTGACAGTGCTCTGAAAAGATTTAAGCGTTCCTGCCAAAAATCAGGAGTATTGCAGGATATAAGAAAACATGATCATTATGAAAAACCAAGTGTAAAGAAAAAGAAAAAATCTGAAGCAGCACGCAAAAAAAAGAAATTCTAATACGGCATTGCTGCTTGGTAGTCATATTCAAAAAGTCTGGTAAGCTGTCTTGCCAGACTTTTAATATTAAGAGGTGTTGGGATATGTCCTTTATGAATAGCGGAATGCAGAATAAAAAACAGAAAAAGTTTGTCACCGCAATTGTTATTGTGGTTGTTATATCCTTCTTAATGAGTATTATCGCTTTCGCCATGTAAAAAGTGGCTCAGCCCAGGTAAAATTAATGCCGGCTTCCAGCAGCCGGCATTTTTTATTCGAAAATTGCGACAATTACTATAAAAGGTTAAAATCAAAATGGTGGTGATTTTAATGCTTAAACTAAGTAAATTGCCGAAAAAATATCTGGATGTTATAGAAACGGTCTTCAGTGATTTTGAAGGTGCCATTATTATTGATGAGAATGGCAAAATATTGATTTTTACAGATCATTATGCACGTGAAACCGGATTTAAAAAAGAAGACGTAGTGGGTAAAAGGGTAGATGAAGTATTTCCCAGCACCCGCATGATGGAAGTACTCAGGACCGGGAAACCAATTATAGCTGATATTTGGTATCTGCATGGTAAGTCCCAGGTAGTCAGCCGCGTTCCCATCACTATCAATGGTGAGATCATAGGGGCAGCAGGATTCAATGTATTTCGTTACATTGACGATGCAAAAGGCTTTGCTAAACGATTGCACCATCTGTCTTCAGAACTTACATATTATAAAGAAGAAGTAAAAAGGCTATCTGCAGCAAAGTATTCCTTGAATTCGATCATTGGTAATAGTGATGGTATACAGGAAGCCAAGATGAGAGTCAGAATAGCGGCGCCTTCCACCTCACCCATATTGATTACAGGAGAAACAGGAACCGGCAAAGAACTCTTCGCGCATGCCATACATCAGGAAAGCTCCAGGAGAGACTTTCCTTTTATCAGAGTAAATTGCGCAACAATACCCCCCAATCTAATAGAATCAGAGCTTTTCGGCTATGAGGAAGGAGCGTTTACCGGGGCGAAAAAAAGCGGTAAACCAGGAAAATTTGAATTAGCAAATCGGGGGAGTATCTTTTTAGATGAAATATCTGAATTGTCTGCGTCAGCCCAGGCACAGCTTTTGCGGGTCTTACAGGAAAAAGAAATCGATAGGATCGGGGGAACCTCCAGTATCAAAGTTGACGTCAGGGTAATTTCAGCAACCAATCGACCATTGCCTGAATTAGTTAAAGAAGGAAAGTTCCGCAGCGATCTTCTCTTCAGGCTGGATGTCTTTCCCATTTTTATTCCGCCTTTAAGAGAGAGGATGACCGATATCGAGCCAATATGCGAGCATTTTATCAAGCAATACAATAGCGAAAATGGGACAAAAATTACCGGCCTAAGTAAAGAGGCACTGGGAGCTTTGTATGATTATCATTGGCCTGGCAATGTACGGGAACTATACAATATTATTGAGAGGAGTTGTATAGATGCCGGAGATGGTGAAATCTCCATTGATAATCTTCTGCGTTTTGCAGAACGTTTCGAAAGTATTAATAATATAAAAGCATACCGGGGATTTGACATTGAAAAAGCTAAAATGGAAGCTGAAAAGGCTACCATTCAACGGGCATTAATAAAAACGCATAATAATCGTACCAAAGCGGCAGAGTTACTAGGTATCAGCCGAAGCGCACTATACTATAAGATGAAAATATATAAAATTTTTGAAACGGAGAAGTTAGAAGATTTATACTTGTCGGAATAATTACACGATTGTGTTAATTTTGCTACAATGAAAAACTGGCAAATCATATAACCTACTCAAAAGCTGTTCTAAATTTTGCACACTTACGAGTTCAACACTCAAAATAAAAAGCGAATTCCAGCCACTTTAACGGTTGGCATGTTTATTGCGACTCTTTTTTTTAACAGTTGTTACTGTAAAAAAAGGAGGGGTCATTAATGCGCAATAAATACGAGCAAAAAGAAAAGACTTACTCAACTTGGCAGGAAGAATATAAAAGTAAAATGACCAGTGCTGAGGAAATCGCCAAGTATGTCAGAAATGATGAAGTTGTTATGTTGGCTGGCGGTATCAATATACCTCATGAATTTTCCGTTGAATTAAGCAAAAGAGCTGAAAACTTGCGGAATGTTACAATCTGCCTGGGGTTAGCATTAAAATTATACGATTACATGCAGCCACAATTTAAAGAGCATTTTCGTATTGAAACACCTTTCGTGGGGCCGGTGGAAAGAATGTGCCTCGACTGGAAAACTGCTGAGTATATACCTGTCCATTTGAATCAGCTGGCCCCATGGATGGAGTACAGGAAACCGCAAATAGTTGGGTTTTCTGTTACTCCACCGGACGAAAATGGTTATATGAACCGTTCATGTTTTGGCGGACTTGTTCCTAAGCCCAGCATTGAGGCTGCAAATATGGTCTTTGCTGAAGTAAATAATAATTTACCTTGGTTGAATGGGGATGCCCTAAAAATACATGTTTCAGAAATTGATCTTTTATATGAATCAGATGCAGCACCCACTGAAATTCCTGAGATCCCCATCACTGATGTGGAAAGGCAAATTGCTAATTATATAGCAGAGCTGATTCCAAATGGAGCTACTATTCAATTAGGTTTGGGCGGACTGGCAAATGCCATAGGCTATTTTTTGAAAGACAAAAAAGATCTGGGTGTTCATTCAGAGGTAATTCAGAATTCCTTTATTGAATTGGTTCAATCAGGGGTGGTGAACAATTCCAAAAAAACACTTCACCCGGGCCAATTGGTGGCAACTTTTTGCGTTGGTGACAAGAAATTGTGGGACTTCTGTGATCACAATAAGGATTTTCTGTTTACCGAGGTTGCATATAACAACGATCCTTATGTCATAGGAAAAAACGATAATCTGATTTCAGTCAATAATGCTTTAACGATGGATCTGACCGGACAAGCGGGGTCCGAATCCATACGTCACCGGCAATACAGCGGCACTGGAGGACAAGTGAATTTCGTGACCGGAGCCAATTTCTCCAAAGGCGGTAAAAGCATAATGGCTCTTAACTCGACGTATAAAGACAAGGACGGCAAACTGAAATCCACCATTGTTCCTTTTATCCCGCCTGGAACCATTGTCACAACTTCCCGCAATGATGTGGAATATATCATTACTGAATATGGCGTAGTGAACCTTAGATACCAGGGAGTATCCCAGAGAGTGAAGAAAATGATCGGCATTGCTCATCCTCAATTCAGGGATGAACTTACCTTCCAGGCCAAAAAAATTGGCTGGATATAAAATGAGTTAAATCTTAACCTTAAACCTCCGTGAAATGCGGAGGTTTTTTTATTTGCTTGAAGTGCACCTAATAGAATTATGCAATACTTTAAGGCATATATTTTTATGAATGCAACAGTCATAATTATTTGGGCAGTAAACAGGATGGAGGTAAACAAATTGGATAAAAAAAGAGAAATGTTCAACCGGGCAATGGCTGAGTTTCTGGATATACCCAAAGATTTGGTGCTTGATTTGCCAAGGTTAACGCTGACTGGCAGGAATGAGCTTTACCTCGAAAATCATCGGGGAATTATTGAATATACGCTCAACAGATTAAGAATTAATCTGAGCCGCGGCTTCCTGGAGATTCAAGGGCACAACCTGGAGATCAAATCTTTACTGCCGGAGGAAATCAGTGTTTTTGGTGAAATCGATGCCATCAAATTCCTTGATTAAAGGGGAGAGATAATGGATAACAGGGTTCTAAACCAAATGCAGGGGATCATCGAGATACGTCTATTTGGGCAAAATTGTGAAAAAGTAATGAACATGTCTTTGATGAGAGGCATTTATATTTGGGATATCAAACGAAAGGATGAATGCCTGGAATTTAAAATACGCCGCAGCGCTTATCACGCATTGAAGAATATTGCAGCAGATAATAACTTTCAAATGGAAATAATAAATGAACAAGGTATACCATTCTTGAAAAAAGTCATCCAGCGCCGGAGTGGGTTTTTAAGCGGTGCTTTGGTTTTTCTCCTGGCCATTTATTTGATGTCCTCATTTATCTGGTTTGTTGAAGTAACCAACAATCAAAAAATCGATTCCAGTACCATCATGTTGACAGCAGCAAAACACGGACTGTATAAAGGGGCTGGCAAGTGGAGCTTTAGCCGCAGCCAGGTCGAGAAAGGAATTCTGGTTGATTTAAACCAGCTGTCCTATGTAAAAGTTGATATCAGGGGAGTAAAAGCTACCATTGAAGTGGTGGAAAAAATCTTGCCTGGCGACGACATAACTGGTCCGTGCCACATCGTAGCCTCCAAAGACGGGGTAATTGAGGAGATCTTGCTCCTGGAGGGACAGATGAATGTACAGGAGGGGGAAGTGGTTTCCAAAGGAGACATCCTTATTTCCGGCATTGTATTTTACCAGCCCAATACCAGTTTGGCCGGCGGTGATGAAGCGGAAATCAAGGAAATGCCGCCGGAAATCGTTCGTGCACGTGGAATTGTAAGAGCACGGGTTTGGTATGAAGGTTATGGAGAATGCAGGCGTACCAGCAAAAAGGTCGTCTATACCGGCAGGGAAAGCCGTCAGGTGGTAGTCAGGACTCCATGGCGGGATTTTACCCTCATGGGGGCCGGAGATCCCGGCTTCGAACAGTTTAGTCAGAAAATCAGCAACAAGGCAATTGATAGTCCGCTCGGAACTTTCGGATGGATTGACATGACTGCCAGGGAGAAGAAGACCATCGTGAGACACATAAGTGAAAACGAAGCGGTTAAGATTGCCCGGGAAAATGCCATAAAAAATTTGCAGGGCAAAATGGCAGACGGTAAACGTCATCAGGATTTAAAAGTTGAGATACTTTCCTCTCCCAGTGATCCGGTTTTAAGATGTAAAGTTGCGGTTGAATTTATAGAGGATATCGCCAAAGCGGAACCGATAAATGAGCAGTAAAATAGTATTATACTTTCTGCATATGATATAATAACGAAAAACAACCAGCAGCAGGAGGGAACGAAATCTTTGACCGATAAAGAAGCCAAAATCGTGATCAATAACAATGAAAAAGCTGCCGTTTTTTTTGGCAATGGGGATGAAAACTTCAAATATCTTAAGGAACTCAGTAATGCAGAGCTTTCTGCCCGGGGTTCCCAAATTTTTATTAAAGGCAGCGACGAAGAGGTAAAACTGACTTTTGATTTGATCCAAAGTCTGCTGGATATTGTTGAAAGCGAAAACCACCTGAATATTAATGATATCAATTATATGAGCGGTCTGTTGAAAAAGGGAGACAAAACCAAACATCAGGATATCGTGTCCGGTACCATCATCAATACCGTTAGAGGCAAATCAGTCAAGGCCAGAACCATAGGACAAAAAAAGTATATCGAAGCGATAATCAGAGATGATGTTGTTTTTGGTATCGGGCCTGCAGGTACTGGTAAAACCTATTTAGCCGTGGTGATGGCAGTTCGGTCTCTGAAAAACAGAGAAGTAGAAAGAATAATACTGGTCCGGCCTGCCGTAGAGGCGGGAGAAAAACTGGGATTTCTCCCGGGTGATTTTATTGAAAAAGTCAATCCGTATTTAAGGCCATTATATGACAGCCTTTTCGATATTTTAGGGGTGGAAATAACCCAGCGCTATCTGGAAAAAAATATTATTGAGGTTGCCCCCCTGGCTTATATGAGGGGACGCACATTAAATGATGCCTTTATCATTTTGGATGAAGCCCAGAACACTACTCCTCAGCAAATGAAAATGTTTTTGACCAGATTGGGATTTGGTTCCAAAGCTGTGGTAACCGGGGATATAACCCAGGTTGATTTACCTAAAGAGGAATATTCAGGATTAATTGAAATTCAGAAAATACTGGGACAAGTCAGAGGAGTTTCTTTTGAATACCTGACGAAAGAAGATGTCGTGCGGCATCCCCTGGTGCAAAAGATCATTGATGCCTACGAATCTTTCGAAAGTCGAACTAAAAAATAACGGAGAACTGGGTTTAAGCCGGTTGTCGCAGACGACTGGACAAGGGGTGTGTCTCATTGAAACTAAGCAGTTTTTTTCATTTTATGGGCAGAAAAATCGCCGGGTTTTTTAATCAGCCGATTACCCGGAAAATGGTAGGGGTTGCCCTTTTTTTTGGTATCACCATTTTTATTTTGATCAGCAATTATTCACCTGAATTTGTTCAATTGAAACCTGATGAAGTGGCACAACGGGACATACAATCCAAAATCAATGCCACGGTCATCGATGAGATAAAAACCCAGCAGCTGAGGCAGCAGGCTGCAGGATCGGTACAAAAAGTCTACCAGGAAGATAAATTTGCTTTATCTGATACTTATGATGAAATCAATAATTTCTATGCCGATATGAAAAAAATATTAGCTGCAGAAATCGAAGATGATGATAAAGCAGCCCAATTAAAAGTACTGCTGGAAAATATCAATATTAAGACCGACGTATTCCAACCGGGATATACCACCAGTCAACTGGCTAAATTTTTGTTGGATAAAACCGCCGATGATATTGAATTGATTCATCAGAATTCTTTAACTGCTTCCCAGAATGCGATGAGTAATCCAATCACAGCGGAAGCTTTGGCCGCTGCCTACTCACAAATTATCGGTGAAACAGAACAAAAGAACTTTTCACCTGAGGCTAAAGATATAATAAACATTGTGGTGATAAACACGGTCAGGCCTAATCTGACCTTTAACCAGGAAGCAACTGATTTGGCTATCAGAAATGCCATCGAAGCTGTCCAGCCGGTTCAGAAAACCGTCAAAGCAGGTGAAATCATTGTACGTCAGGGCGAACGGGTCACAGAGGAACAGATTGCCTTGCTGGAACAACTGGGCATGCAAAAAACACCTGATAATTACGTGACTTTTATCGGTGTTTGTATATTTGTGGTTATTCTATTTTTATTAATGATCGAGTTTTTACGACGGTATTATCAGGAGATCCTTAATAACGATATGCTGCTCCTCCTGATCGGTCTTATAATTGTTTTAATTTTACTGATTGCCCGTTTTATTTCTATCATTAATATCAGTGATCACCCGGAAATAAATGCTTTAACTGGTTATTTAGCGCCAGTGGCAGCAGGCTCCATGCTTTTAGCCATACTGATCGATAACCGCGTGGCGCATTTTATTACCATGATCATGGCCATATTGGTAGGATTATTGTTCGAAGGCAATGGTTTGTTTTATGCAATTGCGGCATTTATAGGCGGAACAGCTGGTATTTACAGGGTGTACAGGGTTAACCAGACTTCTGACCTGGCTCGTGCAGGTCTGTACATTGCAGGAGTCAATATCCTGACCATCATAACCCTCAATTTGATTGGGGGATCTTTGACGTTAAATCTTATTATTTTCAGTATTGTTATTGGTGCCATTAATGGTATTATGTCTGCAATCTTAATGATAGGGATCTTACCTTATCTGGAATCAGCCTTTTCTATCACCAGCATGATCAAACTATTGGAACTGGCTAATCCCAATCACTATTTATTAAAAAAACTTCTGCTGGAAGCGCCGGGCACCTACCATCATAGTTTAATGGTGGGAAATCTGGCGGAAGCTTCAGCAGAATCTATTAACGCTAATCCGCTTCTGGTGAGAGTGGGGGCTTATTACCATGATATAGGCAAAATAAAGCGACCGGAGTACTTTGTGGAAAACCAGTTTGGGTTTGATAATCCCCATGAAAAAATTGCGCCTGCTTTAAGTGCCCTGATCATAACTGCGCATATAAAAGAAGGTGTGGAATTGGCGCGGGAAGCCAATTTGCCACAAGTTATAATTAGTTTTATCGAACAGCATCATGGTACCAGTTTGGTCAAATATTTTTATAACCGTGCCCTGGAAGAAGACCGGGACGGATATATAAGTGAGGCCAGCTTCCGCTACGAAGGTCCCAAACCGCAAACCAAGGAACTGGCATTAGTAATGCTGGCTGATTCTGTGGAAGCTGCGGTAAGGTCACTGCAGAATCCTACCCCCGATACCATAAGGAATATGATCAAAAGCATTATCAAGGACAAATTAGATGACGGACAATTGGAAAATAGTCCGTTAACCTTCAAAGATCTGGAAACGGTCACCAAGTCTTTCTGTAAAATTCTCGAAGGTGTCTACCATAAAAGAATTGAGTACCCCGAAGTTATTGTTAAAGAATTTGAGAAGAGGAGAGAAAGCAATGGAAATAATGATAATTAACCAGCAAAACATTGTAAATTATAATAAAGAGATGCAGCATGTCATAACCAATGTGGTCAATCATACTGCCAAGCTGGGGAGATTACCTAAGAAAACAGAAGTAAGTATCCTGATTGTAGATAACAGCTATATTCAGGAACTGAATTTTATATATAGGAGTCAAAATAAACCAACGGATGTTTTATCTTTTGCCATGAATGAGATGTCAGAAACTGAGCCTGACTATGAAACGGGAAATGAAGTGAACTTGTTAGGGGATATCGTGATTTCGCTGGAGCAAGCCCTTGCCCAGAGTCAGGAATATGGACACAGTCTGGAAAGAGAGCTGGGATTTCTGGTAGCACACGGAATGCTGCATTTATTGGGATACGATCATGAAAATGAGGAAGAAAGAAAAGTGATGCGCACTCTGGAAGAAAAAGTTTTGCAGGAAGCCAAGCTGGAAAGGTGACCGGAAAATGAGCAGGTACACATTGCCTGAAAGTTTTTATTATGCTATTGTTGGTATCGCATCTGTTTTTAAAAACGAACGAAATATGAAGATTCATTTTTTGGCATCCCTGGCGGTAGTATTATTCGCTTATCTTGCAGATGTGACAAAATTTGAATGGGCTATATTGGTTATTACGATATTCATGGTACTGATTGCGGAAGCTGTCAATACAGCAATCGAAAAAACCGTGGATCTGGTCACCGAAACCTATCACCCTCTGGCAAAAAAAGCTAAAAACATAGCTGCCGGGGCTGTGCTATTAAGTGCTGTCAATGCGGTGATCATTGCTTTGATCATTTTATTGCCTTATTTAAAGGCTTATATTTAGACAATGGAGGTATTGCATGAACCCGGAGAAATTGATCGCAATTGCCAGAGAAGTTCAACAGAATTCCTATAGCCCTTACTCGGGATTTAAAGTTGGGGCAGCGCTTTTAACCAGTAAGGGAAATGTTTATACCGGGGTCAATGTAGAAAACGCTTCTTATGGTTTGACAATCTGCGCAGAGCGTGCAGCCATAACTGCTGCAGTGGCCGCCGGAGAGAAGAATTTTTCTTCCATGACGGTAGTCGGAGATCATAAAGGGTATACTTATCCTTGTGGAGCATGCCTGCAGGTGATGGCTGAATTTTCACCTGATATGCGGGTCAATGTTACCGACGGAGAAAACCATTTGCAGGAGTATCTTTTGCGCGATTTATTGCCCCAGCTTTTTTCATTGGGAAACCAGGAGGTTTAAATATAGTGAAATCAGGATTTGTAAGTATAGTAGGGCGTCCCAATGTAGGGAAATCTACTTTGTTGAATGCAATGGTCGGAGAAAAAATTGCCATCGTAACCGATAAACCTCAGACTACCAGGACCCGTATTCAGGGTATTTATACGAATGATGAAGGTCAGATCATTTTTGTTGATACGCCTGGTATCCATAAACCCAAGCATTTATTGGGTGAATATATGGTTAAGGTATCCACCCGCACCTTACTGGAAGTTGATATTATCTACTATATGACAGACGTGACCAGGCCTTTTGGAGGCGGGGAACAATTTATTCTCGACCAATTAAAAGATGTGAATGTACCAGTATTTCTGCTGGTAAATAAAATCGATCTGGTAACTGCTGAAACGGTGGGAAATTACCTCCAGGACTTCACCAGCCGCATGAATTTCAAGGAAGTGATACCTCTGTCAGCCGCCCAGGGTGATAATTTACCTTTGTTGCTGGAAAAAACTTTCGTTAATTTACCGGAAGGTCCGCTTTATTATCCGGAGGATGATTTAACCGATCAGCCGATAATATTTATCGTGTCAGAATTGATCAGGGAAAAAGCACTGATTCTGACCCGGGATGAAGTACCTCATTCGCTGGCCGTTGAGATCGAAGAATTTAAGAATTACCAGGGGAAAAAGGCTTATATACGAGCGGTGCTTTATACCGAAAGAGAGTCACAAAAAGGAATCATTATCGGTAAAAACGGACAGATGCTGAAAACAATTGGTGAACAATCACGTCAGGAAATTGAAAAATTTCTGCAAACCAAAGTCTATTTGGACTTATGGGTCAAAGTCAAAAAGAATTGGCGGGATAGCGAGACCAATCTGGGACAATTAGGATATCACTTGTAAACGTGACTTGAGAGGGGCCGGTTGTCTTGATCGCAGCCTATATGGACAGCACCAACCTGAAACCGGAAGCGACCCGGGACGATATTATTAATCTATGTTCTGAAGCTGCCCGGCTGCAAATGGCTGCAGTCTGCATTAACCCCTACCGCCTGAATACAGCCGTTGAAGTTTTACATGATACTTCAGTGAATAAATGTACGGTCATTGGCTTTCCTTTGGGAGCAGACCGGCTGGCAACCAAATATTCGGAATCCCGTTCCTCGCTGCTGCTGGGAGCAGATGAACTGGATATGGTGATCAATGTGGGAGCCCTGAAAGACGGGGATTTTCATATCATTAGTCAGGAAATAAAAGCGCTCTCCCAGTTGAAAGAGGAGTTTCCCTTCTTATTGAAGATCATTGTTGAAACAGCTTTGCTGAGTGAAGAAGAGCTGATTACTGTAACCAAAATAATATCTGACAGCCGGGCTGATTTCATTAAAACATCTACCGGTTTTTCTGTACGGGGGGCCAGTCTCAATGATATCAGCCTGATCAGCCAGTATAAAAGCAATGAGCTTAAAATCAAAGCCAGTGGCGGTATAAGGACCCTGGAATCAGCCCTGGCTTTCATTGAAGCGGGGGTTGACCGAATCGGCAGCAGCAATGCCGGAACAATTGTGGAGGAGTATAGAAGTCGGGGAGGACTATTAAGGAGATAGTCCTTTTTATGTGGAGGAAAAGAACGCTATTACTGTTGATCTTCCTGGTTTCTTATCTTCATCTGATGGTCAATAATCCTGTCCGGGAAATAAAAACCATTGGGCTCGAGCCGCTGCAGAAAATAGCTGCCCGACAGATCGATTATGCTGATCATATACAGTTCATTTATCAACCTGAACTGAGGCCGCTTACGATTGCCAAAGAAGAATTAACGGTGAAAGCAATTACACCGGGGCCGGATGATAATTTCAAACAAATTGCCGAACAACTGACAGAATCAGATGGGTTTGCCATCGTACAATGTTCTGCCATGGACAGCTGGCACACCAGCGAGACCGGTAAAGCATATTTAATGAAAATGTATCCCAGGGGTTATCGCATAGTGGTATTTGATGGAGGACATCATCTGCCCACCCTGGGTTTGGCGCCGGATATTTTAGTGGTGCCGCAAATGTGCGGCTATGCTGTACACAGTTATATGCAGGATGGCATGCAAATAAAAAAGCTCAAAGAATTAGCGGCGGATTTGGAACTGTCATGTGTGATCGCCGTGTTACCGCGCTGGGCAGTGTTTAAACAACAACAAGCTCTGGAAAGTGTAACAAAAATAATTATTGAAAAAAGTGATTACAATAAAAATCCGGCTGGGGTACTAAATATCAATACGGAATATCATATGAGCAAGTATAATCACAGGATCCTGCTATATATTGACCAGAATTATTACAGGCATACCGAGGTCTTGCTGGAAAGAATAAAAGGCCTGGGAACCGATGATGTCGATAAAATATATCTTGCTTTTGATTATAAAAAAATAAATCGGCAGCAGGCAAAGGATTTTGCTGCATGGCTGGGTAAAGAACTGGCAGTTGCAATTGAAACAGTTAATGAACCGGTTTATGTATTTAATGCTTTTTGGGGTGACAGGAGTGTATTATCGGAGTAATGCAATCATTCTTAAATCCATTGATTATCGGGAATCGGAAAAAATCGTTACCATTTTTACTGAAAAAGAAGGCAAAATCAAAGCCATAGCCAAAGGAACCAAAAAACCCAACAGCAGCCTAAGGGCATGTATTCAGCCTTTCGTAAACTCTTTCTTATATTTTAGTCAGGGCAAAAATATGGATATTATAACCCAGGGCAAAGTAGTTGATTTCTTTGGCAACTGCCGGGAAGACTTGCCGCGAACCCTTTACTGCATATATATCATGGAATTGCTGGATAAAAGCCTGATGGAAAAGGTGAAGCTGCCAGAGTTGTTCAGAACTACCCTGCAGGTTTTGCGCTATTTGGATCAATCAGGATATCAGCCTTTGGTTATCAGATATTTTGAAATGAAACTGCTGATTCAGCTTGGGTACCAGCCGGTCTTGCAGAAGTGCGCGAACTGTGAGCAGAAACTTTCATCCTATAATTACTTCAGTGCCGCAGAAGGCGGGGTGATCTGTGATGAGTGTCATAAAAATATTGAAGGTACCCTGCCAATATCAGGCGAAACCCTGGCGATCATGAAATTACTGTCCAATGCCCAGATCAATGTCCTGGAAAGACTCAAAATATCAGATTCCGCCCAGACGAAATTGGAACAACTGCTGGAAAGCTATTTGGAATACCACCTGGAAAGAAAATTTAATCTAAAAAACACCATAAGAAGACTGAAAAATATCACCCAACTATAAATTGACACTGGTGATTACGGTTGATAAACTAATATAGACAAAATACAGAAAATTAAATAGCAACTGTGAAGAAGAGTAGTAAAAGAAGAAATGCTTTAAAGAGAGTCGGGCTGGCTGCGAACCGATAAGCATGATCTTTGAAGGCGCTTTGGAGTTGCCGGGAGGAAAGCCTAGAGAAGGTCAGTAAAACCCGGAATTTGAGGAGGGCTTATTCAGATAAGCCAATCAGGGTGGAACCGCGGGTCAACTCGTCCCTGTCTTACAGAGACGGGTTTTTTTATTTTTATTACTTAGGGGGTTTTTGCAAGTGAATTTCCAGGAAATTATTTTAAAACTGCAGGAATATTGGGGACAGCAAGGATGTGTCATCCAGCAGCCTTATGATTTGGAAAAAGGAGCCGGCACCATGAACCCCGCCACTTTTTTACGGGCACTGGGACCTGAACCATGGAAAGTGGCCTATGTTGAACCGTCCCGCCGTCCAACCGATGGGCGCTATGGTGAAAATCCCAACCGGCTTCAGCACTATTATCAATTCCAGGTTATACTCAAACCTTCACCCGACGATGTCATCGATCTATACCTTAACAGTCTGAAAAAAATCGGCATAAACCCGCAGGAGCATGATATCAGACTGGTGGAAGATAACTGGGAATCTCCTACCCTGGGGGCCTGGGGATTGGGATGGGAGATCTGGCTGGATGGCATGGAAATAACCCAGTTCACTTATTTTCAGCAGTGCGGCAGTTATGACTGCTTTCCGGTCTGCGCGGAAATAACTTATGGACTGGAAAGAATCGCGATGTATATTCAGAACAAGGAAAGTGTTTATGATATCGAATGGGCGGATGGCATCACTTATGCGGATGTCCATCACCAAACAGAAGTTGATTATTCCCGCTACAACTTTGAACTGGCTGATGTGCAGGCTTTGGCGGCCATGTTCAGTATCTGTGAAAAAGAAGCGCTCCAGGTAGCAGAAAACAATCTGGTACAGCCTGCTTATGACTATGTGTTGAAATGTTCGCACCTCTTTAATCTGCTGGATGCCCGGGCAGCCATCAGCGTAACAGAACGGACCGGCTATATATTAAGAGTAAGAAATCTGGCCCGAGTCGTAGCGGGTAAATATCTGGAACAGAGAAAAAGTCTTGGTTTTCCGCTTATAAAAGATGAAGCATTACGCCGGCAGCTGTTGGAAGAAAAGGAGGCATAAATAAATGGCAAAGGATCTTTTACTGGAAATCGGTGTGGAAGAAATACCATCTGCTTATATGCCTAAAGCAATTGCAGATTTAAAAGATAATGCAGCGCTTAAATTGAGTCAGGCTCGTTTGAGCTGCCATTCAATCAATTGTTTTGGAACAGCTCGACGCCTTGCTTTAATCGTGAATGGACTGGATGAGTATCAAGCCGATGCAGTGATCGAAAACCGCGGCCCCAAAAAAGCCGCCGCTTTTGATGCGGAAGGGAATCCCAGTAAAGCCGGGATTGGTTTTGCCCGCAGCCAGGGAATGGAATTTACCTCACTGGAGATAAGAGAGTATGCCGGGACAGAATACATGTATGCGGTGAGAAAAGAAAAAGGAGCAGCATCTGTACAAGTATTGCCCGAGGTTTTGAAAGAAATTATCCAATCTTTGAGTTTCCCCAAATCCATGCGCTGGGGCTACAATCAGTTCCGCTTTGCACGTCCCATAAGATGGCTGGCAGCCATTTATGGTAACCAGTTAATCGATTTGAAAATCGAAAATATAGTCAGTGGAATGCATACCATGGGGCACAGGTTTTTATCTGACGGTATGATTGAGATCAAAAATGTTGCCGATTACCGGGAAAAGTTACAAAAACACTATGTAATACTGAACCAGCAGGAAAGAAAAGCCATCATATCCCGCCAGATAAAAGCTGAAGCAGCTGCAGCCGGCGGGGAGCCCATGGACAATGAAGAGCTATTGGATGAAATCACCTACCTGGTAGAATATCCTACTGCTTTTTACGGCAGTTTTGACCCTTCTTATCTGGAGGTGCCTTCGGAAGTCCTTACTACCAGTATGATCGAACATCAACGTTATTTTCCGGTGTTTGACCAGGCAGGAAAACTGCTGCCAGGTTTCATAGGAGTAAATAATGGTACTGCCAGTAACATCGATGTGGTCAGGGCTGGAAATGAAAGAGTTTTAAAAGCCCGCCTGGAGGATGCGCTGTTTTTCTGGAAGGAAGACCTGAAAAAGGATTGGGATCAGGTAGTGGAAAAACTTGATTCAGTTTTGTTTCATGAACGATTGGGAACGGTCCGGGATAAAGTGACCCGCTTGCAAAAGAATGCCGCTGCTATAGCCAAACAAATTGGCGGGGTGGAGATGACTATCATTGACCGGGCAGCTTTTCTGTGCAAAGCGGACCTGTTAAGCAGTATGGTATATGAATTTCCTGAGCTCCAGGGAATAATGGGCCGCTATTACGCCATTGAAACCGGCGAAAGAGAGGAAGTCTGCAATGCGATCTATGAACATTATCTGCCGCGCTTTGCAGGTGATGAATTGCCCTCCTCGCGTGCCGGAATTGTGTTAAGTCTGGCGGAGAAAATAGATCATCTGACCAGTTTTTTTGCCATCGGCATCAAGCCCAGCGGTTCTCAGGATCCTTATGCATTAAGGCGTCAGGCAATGGGTATCGCAACCATCATTTTGGATGAACGGCCGGGTATTGATCTTATGACCGCCATCGGTAATGCCTATGATAATTTATCAGCATTGAAACTGGACCGCAGCAGGGATGAGGTGATCACGGAAACCATAGATTTTATCCGCCAGCGTCTGCGCAGTATCCTTACCGAACGCGGCTATTCCTATGATGTCATTGATGCTGTGTTTGCAGCCCAGGCCAATGATTTTGCCGATATGGAACAACGGATCAAGTCGGTGACCGAATTTAAGAATTCAACCGAAATGGAAGATTTTATGGTGGTTTACAACCGGGCTAATAATTTGAGCAAGTCATGGTCCAGTGATGAAGTCAATAAAGAAGTCCTGCAGGAAGATACCGAGATCAGATTATTGGAGGCAGTCACCGGTCTGATGCCCCAGGTCAAAAACAGTATCCAGCAGAAGGAGTATACGGCAGCGCTCAGGAAAATTGTTGAGCTGCGGCCATACGTTGATGCATTTTTTGATCAGGTAATGGTCATGACTCCTGATCCCCAGCTTAAAGCCTCCCGGTTGGCTATACTAAAAATGATTGCTAATATGTGTAATTTAACTGCCGATTTTAGTAAAATAGTTTAGAAAACAGTTGAACATGTTCACCAAATTAAATATAGTATATATAATTGATGTGAAATGACCCAAAAAGTATAGCATAATTGGGTGGTGGATACTATCGAACTCAATGAGCGGCAGGAAAGAATACTGGCAATCGTAAAAAATGAAGGACCGATCACCGGAGAAAGAATTGCCAGTCTTTTGAATGTTACCCGTGCAGCCTTGCGGCCTGATCTGGCGGTATTAACAATGTCGGGTTTCCTCGAAGCCAAACCACGGGTAGGCTACAAATATAAGACGGAGCGAGCCGTTAATGAAATCAGAAAAATACTAAATGGTTATCGGGTCAAGGACATTCAGTCCAGGCCTGTCATTGTTAAGGAAAACTGCAGTATCTACGATGCTATCGTTACTCTTTTTGTAGAGGACTGCGGAAGTATTTTTGTTGTCAACAATGAAAATCTTCTCTCCGGGATTGTATCACGAAAAGACTTTTTAAAAACAACCTTAGGGCAGGCAAATATTCACAAGGTACCGGTCAGTGTGATCATGACGCGGATGCCGAATATTATCACTGCTTTTGCCGAAGAAACCGTTGTGGCAGTGGTCAAAAAAATTGTAGAGCACGAAATTGACAGCCTGCCGGTAGTTAAATGCTTTATCGACTCGCAGGGAGAAGAAAAATTAGAAGTCATTGGTAAAGTGACCAAAACAAATATCGCCAGATTATTTTTAGATATGGCGGAGAATGGAACAGAGGTGATTGAGTTTGAGTAATCATTTGCCCGGAATCTTTATAATATCAGATTCCACAGGCGAGACTGCTGAAATGGTAGTAAGGGCAGCTGCCAGCCAGTTTAATTCCGGAGATATGGAAATCAAAAGGGTGCCGAATATTTCTGATACCGATACCATTGATGAAGTGGTAAAAGTGGCTCAGACGAATAAATACATGATTGCCTATACCCTTGCCATCGAAGAATTAGCGGCTCACTTGGAAAAAGCTGCCGGGCAAGCAGAAGTTGTTTGTGTAGATATTTTAGGTCCGTTATTAAGTGCGTTTAGAAGTGTCAGCCATTTGGAGCCTAAAAGAGAACCGGGTGTACTTCGCAAAATAGATGAAATGTACTACAAACGCGTAGAAGCAGTGGAATTTGCCGTAAGATACGATGACGGAAAAGACCCCCGGGGTATTAATATGGCCGACATCGTTTTGGTTGGGGTTTCCCGTACTTCAAAAACACCGCTTTCCATGTATCTGGCCCATAAAAGAATTAAAGTAGCCAATGTACCTTTGGTGCCGGAAGTACCTCCTCCTGAAGAGCTGTTTAAAGTGGAGCGGGGGAAGGTGATCGGTTTGACGATAAAACCGGATCTGTTGAATCATATCCGTACTGAACGGTTGATGACACTTGGCTTAAAAGGCCAGGCCAACTATGCGAATTATGAAAGAATATTGGAGGAACTTGAATATTCAGACGCAATCATGAAACGATTGGGTTGTCCTGTAATAGATGTTACCAATAAGGCCGTTGAAGAGACAGCCAGCAAAATAATGGAAATATACTATAGGAGGATAAGTAATGTCTAGCAAGCGATATGTTTACGGGTTTGCGGAAGGAAGTTCCGAAATGCGCGCATTGTTAGGGGGCAAAGGGGCCAATCTGGCTGAAATGACCTTGATTGGGTTACCGGTGCCTCCGGGTTTCACTATTACCACAGAAGCATGCAATCAGTATTTGGATGAAAACAAAGAATTTCCTGCAGGCATGTGGGATGAAGTTGATAAAGCACTAAAATCCCTGGAAGATATGACCGGGAAGAAATTTGGGGACAAGGATAATCCGCTTTTGGTCTCCGTAAGGTCTGGAGCACCAATTTCGATGCCGGGTATGATGGATACCATTTTAAATTTGGGATTGAATGATGAATCCGTAAAAGGACTGGCTCAACTTACCGGTGACAGAAGATTTGCTTATGACTGCTATAGACGATTTATACAAATGTTTTGTAATGTGGTGCTGGATATCGAACATTTCCGCTTTGAAGAAATCGTTGAAAAACATAAACGCAAGTTAGGCCTGATTTTTGATTATGAGATCCCGGAAGCGGATTTGATACGATTAATTGATGAATATAAGGTATTGGTACAGGAACAAAAAGGGTTTGCTTTTCCGCAGCAGGTGTGCGAGCAGTTGAATATGGCAATTAAGGCAGTTTTTGATTCCTGGAATAATCAAAGGGCTATCGTTTACCGCAAGCTGAATAAAATTGATGATAGACTGGGTACAGCAGTAAATGTTCAATGTATGGCATTCGGCAATATGGGTGATGATTGTGGTACAGGCGTAGCCTTCACCCGTAATCCCTCCACCGGCGTCAATGAACTATACGGTGAGTTTTTAATCAATGCCCAGGGAGAAGATGTTGTGGCCGGAATACGCACACCTATGCCTATTTCCGCGTTAAAGGAAAAACTTCCCACGGTATATGAACAATTCGTTGATACCTGCAAAAAGCTGGAGAATCATTATCGTGATATGCAGGATATTGAGTTTACCGTGGAAAAAGGCAAGCTTTACATGTTGCAGACCAGAAACGGCAAGCGTACAGCCAAGGCAGCAGTGAAGGTAGCTGTTGACATGGTCAATGAAGGAATCATAACCATTGAAGAAGCATTGCTCAGACTTGATGCCAATCAAATCAATCAACTATTACATAGACAGATCGATAACAGCCATAAAATAGAAGTAATTGCCACCGGGCTGCCCGCATCTCCAGGTGCTGCCTGCGGCAAGGTCGTATTTTCAGCTGACCAGGCTGAAAAAATGGGAGAAGCAGGAGAAAAAGTCGTTCTGGTAAGAAATGAAACCACCCCGGATGACATTCATGGTATTGTTACTGCCCAGGGAGTTTTAACTTCCCGGGGCGGGATGACCTCACATGCTGCAGTGGTAGCCAGAGGTATGGGAAAACCATGTGTGTGCGGTTGTGAATCTTTAAAGATAGACGCAGAAAACAGTTGTTTTAAGGTGAACGGGACCGTGGTCAAAGAAGGGGACATTATTACCGTAGACGGAGCAACCGGTAATGTAATGCTGGGTGAGGTTCCGATGATAGAACCTACTCTGTCTGACGAATTTGAACTGCTGCTTAAATGGGCGGATGATACAAAAAATCTTTCCATCAGAGCCAATGCTGATACTCCGCAGGATGCTGCCCGGGCAAGAGAATTTGGTGCTGAAGGAATAGGATTGTGCAGAACCGAGCATATGTTTATGGCTTCTGACAGACTGCCATTGGTTCAGGCTATGATTCTGGCTGAAAATTTAACGGATCGGGAGGCGGCATTGGAAAAACTGCTGCCGCTGCAACGGGGAGATTTTTACGGCATTTTAAAAGCAATGGCTCCTTATCCGGTAACCATCAGATTGCTGGATCCGCCTTTACACGAATTTTTACCGGACCACGATTCATTATTATTGGAAATTGCTGAAATGCAGCATAAACAAATCAATAATCACGAACTTTATGAGAAAGAAGAATTACTTAAGAAAATACATTCATTAATGGAAAAGAATCCAATGCTGGGGCATAGAGGATGCCGGTTGGGCATCACCTTTCCGGAAATATACCGCATGCAGGCCAGGGCCATCTTTGAAGCCATGGTAATGCTGAAAAAGGAAGGAATCGAAACATTCACCGAAATTGAAATACCGCTGGTAATGGATGTTATTGAGTTGAGTGTGTTAAAAAATGAAATTCTCGATGTTTATGACAAACTATCAGCCGAAACCGGGATAGAATTAAAGTTCTGTATCGGAACCATGATCGAACTTCCCCGGGCTTGTATTACTGCTGATGCAATTGCACAGGAAGCGGAGTTCTTTTCCTTTGGTACCAATGACCTGACCCAGACCACGCTGGGCTTCAGCCGGGATGATGCGGAAAGTAAATTTATACCGGTTTATCTGGATAAGAAAATCATGAAAGATAATCCTTTCGCAGTTTTAGACAGGACTGGTGTGGGTGCTTTAATGAAAATTGCCGCAGAAAAAGCTCGTCAGGTTAAACCCGAAATTTTGTTGGGGATTTGCGGAGAACATGGGGGAGAGCCCCAATCTATTGAATTTTGCCATATTATTGGGCTCAATTACGTAAGCTGTTCCCCATACCGGATTCCGGTAGCAAGACTGGCGGCTGCCCAGGCCAAACTAAAGAATTATTAAATTATTTTCCAGTAGCCAGAAAATATTTAAGACCATTAACGCTTATTCCATGGGAACATTAAAACGGGACAGTTTATGTAATGTACGAAAACAGGGGGAAGATCAAACCCCCTGTTTGCTTTTTGCAATAAAGGATTCAAATTGTTTTTGGAGTATTTAATACTTGTATAAAGATTTCATTGAAAAGAGGACTACATTGAAAATTCGAGAAACGATTGAAGAACGTGAGATAAATATATTAAGCCCCTTAGCCTCCAAGGCCAAGTTTTCCTGGGGCAGGGCCAATCCTGAAGCCCAAGAAGCAATCAGAACCTGTTTCATGATCGACCGCGACCGGATCGTTCATTCAAAATCATTCCGGCGTTTGAAGGACAAGACCCAGGTTTTTATTGCACCACCCGGTGATCATTACCGCAGCCGGCTTACTCATACACTGGAAGTCAGCCAGATCGCCAGAACCATTGGAGCCGGGCTGAATCTGAATATCGATTTGATCGAAGCCATTGCTCTGGCCCATGATGTAGGACATACTCCTTTTGCTCATTCGGGTGAAATCATATTGAACGAATTATTGCCAGGAGGCTTCAGGCATAGTCAGAACAGCGTCAGAGTATTGACCCGTATTGAAAAACATCGTAATCAGAATGGCCTTAATTTAAGCGGAGAAGTATTGGATGGGGTACTTTATCATAGCGGCTATGGAAAAGGAAAACCCCAGGCATCTACTTTGGAAGGGCAGGTTATACATCTGAGTGATAAAATCGCCTATGTGCAGCATGATATTGATGATTCCATCAGGGCGGGATTACTAAAGCTAGAGGATATTCCATCTGAATATTTGGAAACTCTGGGGTACACTCACAGCCAACGCATAGCAACACTGGTAACCGATGTGATCGCTAATACCAGCCGCTTTATGGACAAAGCTGACGGGGATATTTTTGTAAGCTTCTGCCCGGAAATCGATAAAGCTTTACAAGGTTTGCGGCACTTCATGTTTGAATTTATTTATCAGGGGCGGGTCTGCCAGGCTGAGCGGCGGCGGGCCACGTTTATTATCGAGCATTTATTTGATTATTTTTTAAAACATCCGCAGAAAATGACTGAATTTTACCGTGAAATAGCGGAACAGGAGGGGATGGAAACGGCTGTGGCAGATTATATATCAGGTATGAGTGACGCCTTCTGTATTGCCTTGTTTGAAGATATATATATTCCCCAGTCTTTGGTTCCCAATGCCCTGAAAAGCAAGGTTGGAGACGAATACTAATGTTTTTAGACAAATTCCAAAATATTTAGAAGGATTTTTTACTGGAGCATAGAATAGTAGGTGAAGTGATGACAAGGTATTATGATGACCGTATTATAGAAGACATTGAGTTGAGGCTCGATATCGTTGATGTCATATCTGAAACCGTTAATCTGACCCGAAAAGGGAATCGCTATTGGGGGATTTGTCCGTTTCATGCTGAGAAAACCCCCTCCTTTAGTGTGAGTGCTGAAAAGAAAATGTTTTATTGTTTTGGCTGTCACACAGGGGGCAATATGTTTTCCTTTGTAATGAAACGTGACGGCATTGAATTCAAGGAAGCTATCCAGGTTCTGGCAGCCAAAGCCGGGGTAAAAATCGTAACGGCTGAACGCAAAAAAGATGACAAAAGGGCTGGCGTTCTTAGTATTAACAAGGCAGCCTGTGAATTCTACCAGAATCATTTAAATAGTGAATCAGGAAAAACTGCCAGAAAATATCTGGCCCAGCGCCGGATCAATGCCCAGAGCATTGAGGAATTTAAATTGGGCATGGCGCCTCTGGAGTGGGATGGCCTGGAGAAAACCATGGCAAGAAAAGGCTTATCCCATGAGGAACTGCAATTATCCGGACTGATAAAGCGTAATGAAAACAGGAACAGCTATTATGAC
This sequence comes from Syntrophomonas sp. UBA1368, assembly GCA_002305965.1. Taxonomy (GTDB): domain Bacteria; phylum Bacillota; class Syntrophomonadia; order Syntrophomonadales; family Syntrophomonadaceae; genus UBA1368. The sequence continues at coordinate 30,814 of DBRM01000080.1, read as the reverse complement.
ATATTCCGTAACCGCTTGATGTTTCCTATTTTTAATCCAAGCGGGGATATCATAGGTTTTGGCGGCAGGGTTCTAGATGAAGCCATCCCTAAATACCTTAATACAGCTGAAACCGATATATTTGCAAAACGCAGAAACTTATACGGACTCTATCAGGGGAAGGAACATATTCGTCAAGCCAATGAAGCCATATTGGTGGAAGGATATATGGATTGTATCATGCTCCATCAGGCAGGGATAAAAAATACTGTGGCTTCACTGGGAACTGCTTTTACTGCGGAACAGGCAAAGTTGATCCAGCGTTATGCAGAAAATGTTCTGATTCTGTTTGATGGTGATGAAGCCGGACAAAGAGAAACTTTAAAAGCGATCGAGGTTTTAAGCCAGCAAGGAATAAACATATTTACTGCAAGCCTGCCAGATGAAATGGATCCGGACGAGTTCTTAAACAAATATGGAAAAGAGGAATTTTTAGATTATATAAAGAATAATAGAAAAAGTCATATTGAATTTAAAATTGATAGATATTTACGATTCACGCCGGTTTTGGATATGCAGAATAAAATTAAAATTATAGACCAGGTCAAAGATGACATCGCCAATATAAAAAGTGAACTGGAAAAAGACTACCATATAAAGAGTTTAGCCCGAAAGCTAATGATAGAAGAAAATATCATTCACAGAGAATTTAAACCAAAGGGCAGATACAGCGGGAAAGAAGGTATATTAAGGAATAAAACTGAGATAATAAGAGATAATAAAAAGTACGGCAATTATAGCATAGAAGAGAAAATAATGGCAGCGATCCTGGAAGATGATAAACACCTGCATAAGATCAAAAACAGCATTGGGTTGGATTTTTTTACCCAGCCCGGATTGAGGGCACTGGCAAATCATTATGATGATTTGTCAGGAGTTATTTATAACAGATATGAGCAACTGAAAATATGGGCAAGTGAACAAGGTCTGGATGGGATCCTGGCCAGAATAACGTTCTTATTGGGTGATAAATGTTTAAATGAGATTCAAATCAATACTTTTATCCAGGATGTGAAGCGAAGGGAAAATGAAATATTCTGGCAAGCCATGTTAGGAGAACTTGATAACTTGAACAATAACGGTGATTTTAACTCACTACTGAGATTTATACTTAATTTCGATACAACATCAAACAATTTCCAGGAAGGAGGTCAAGCATGAAATCAGACAAAAAATTAGCCGAATCTATAAGCGTTTTAGCGGAAAAAGGCAAGAAGAAAAAGCATCTCTCCTATGAAGAAATTGTTGATGATCTGCAGGGCTATAACCTCGAACCGGATAATTTGGATGATATATTAGAGCACCTCCAATCTCTGGGTATAAATGTTGGGTCAGAAGTCGATCATGAGGCAGATGTTGAAGATGATATTGAGAAGGAGAGCATTGAAACCGAGGAAGTAACAGTTCCTGACGGAATCGAAATAGATGATCCGGTTCGCATGTATCTCAAAGAGATCGGTCGGGTTCCCCTTTTAAAAGCAGAACAGGAAATGGATCTGGCTCAAAGAATTGAATTGGGGGAAGAAGAGGCTAAAAGACAATTAGTCGAAGCGAACTTAAGACTGGTGGTCAGCATTGCCAAGCGCTATGTAGGCAGGGGCATGCTGTTTCTGGATCTTATTCAGGAAGGCAATCTGGGTTTGATGAAAGCGGTAGAAAAATTTGATTATCGCAAGGGATTTAAATTCAGTACATATGCTACCTGGTGGATAAGACAGGCGATTACCAGAGCCATTGCAGATCAGGCCAGAACCATTAGAATACCTGTGCACATGGTTGAAACCATCAATAAATTATCGCGAATCCAGCGCAGTTTGCTGCAGACATTGGGGCGTGAACCAACCCCCATTGAAGTGGCTGAGGAAATGGATATACCAGTGGAAAGAGTCATCGAAATCATGAAGGTAGCCCAGGAACCAGTTTCGCTGGAAACACCAATTGGGGAAGAAGATGACAGCCACTTAGGGGATTTTATCACCGATGAGGAAGCGGAGTCTCCGGAAGAATCAGCCTCATTTGTATTGCTCCGGGAGCATCTGGATGGAATCCTGGGTACTTTGACGGACAGGGAAGAAAAAGTATTGCGGCTGCGCTTTGGTTTAAATGATGGCCGGCCCCGTACTCTTGAAGAGGTGGGTCAGGAATTCGGGGTTACCCGGGAAAGAATCCGCCAAATCGAAGCAAAAGCTTTAAGAAAACTACGTCATCCATCTCGCAGCAAAAAACTGAAGGATTACATCGAATAATTATGTTAATGCCGAAGATAAGCTATTGACAAGCGAAATCGGGCAATATATAATATCTCTTGTTGAGTCAAAAAGCAGTCCTCGATAGCTCAACGGTAGAGCATCCGGCTGTTAACCGGAGGGTTGTAGGTTCGAATCCTACTCGGGGAGCCAAATGATTAATCAGGCGGTAACCGGGAAGTTACCGCTTTTTAATTCAAACTTAAATCCCTGCAGGAAAAAAGATTTACTATTGACCTTTTACCACTTATTTTATATACTAACTCTTGCGGGGTTTTAAAGCATCCCGGGCCTATAGCTCAGTTGGTAGAGCTACCGGCTCATAACCGGTTGGTCCCAGGTTCGAGTCCTGGTAGGCCCACCATCACATGGCCCCTTGGTCAAGCGGTCTAAGACACCGCCCTTTCACGGCGGTAACAGGGGTTCGAGTCCCCTAGGGGTCACCATTCGGGCGATTAGCTCAGCTGGGAGAGCGCCTGCCTTACAAGCAGGATGTCGGCGGTTCGAGCCCGTCATCGCCCACCAGCAGATAAATAAAGGTTTGAACATTGTTCAGACCTTTTTTTAATTTCACTTTATTCATCTATGAAGCTGAGTGGTTTCATTTATCCATTGCCATTCGTGAATCACCCATCTGCCCTCATTTTGTATGCCGGTCACGAATAAGGAATATTGGTCTCCAGGCAGGTAACAATCAAAGAATCTCAAGCGGAAGATAATAATGTTATTATTAAGCAGCAAGCATTCAGTTTGTTCCCGGTGCTCTTCAGTAAGGATGGGGATGCTGTCTGTGGGGATCAATACCAGCCGCTTCAATTCCGGTTTCCATAATAAATACTCTGCTATTATCCGTGTAGATAATGAAGGGGAAATTCCAGCCTCCTGCAAGTTCGCTTGTAATTCCTGCGGGGCTTGTGCCTTTATTAGATAGTATCCGTCTGTGAAATCCTCTGCAGCAAGACAAATGTTCATTTGTGCAAAGCTATCTGTTACAGAAGTAAAAGCTTCCGAAGCCGGCAAAAAATCGTTGCTTAAAGACAGGAAACAGTCGTCGTCATTCATGCCGCAGGCCAGGCCGGGGAAAATAAATAAGCCGCTTAATATGCTTATTAAGAATGACAATACCAAGGTTTTACCTGATGGCACATTGATACCCCCCTTTGCCAAAAGTGAATCAAGTATATAATGAGGCGGTAAATATTTACAAGGGAATTTTGCCTGCTTTGGGCGACATTATCACTTCTTAATTTCTCATGGATCGAAAAAAGTACGAATCTGAATATTTTAGTATTTAACAAAATTTTTTGGTAAAATATTAATAACAAATCTCAAGAATATTAGAAAAATATTGAAAATATAAAGGGGTGATTATAAAACAAGCAGCAGTTGATGCAGTAATTATTCTAAAGGGGGTATTAGGATTGGATACTAAAATGTTGGACACTTTTTTGGAACAGGTGAAAACTCTGCCGCGAATGTTTTATAATACTGTCGAGAATTTCGGAGACAGGCCTGCACTTAAATACAAAGTAAACGGTACATACGTTACTATGACCTACAATGAATTTGCCGATAAAGTTCAGGCAATGGCCAATGGTTTACTTGGTTTGGGTTTGGCCAAAGGAGACCGGGTCTGTCTGATGGCCCATACCAGTGCACAATGGGCCTGGGCTGATTTTTCCATCTTAAACAGCGGAGGCGTGACCGTCACTGCATACCCAACCCTTCCTGCAGATGATGTGGAGTACCTGCTCGATCATTCCGGTTTCAGATTTATGTATGTCGGCAATGAAGAAATCCTGTCCCGAATCAGATCCGTTGTGGAGCAAAGTTCGAATATAGAAAAAATCATTGTACTGGACGAGGCATTTGATAATGAAACGGAAAAAATCATAAACCTTAAAACCCTGGAAGATCTGGGCAAAAAATTTGCCGCGGCTAATCCAGACCGGTATACACAAAATTGGCAGTCATTACAGGGAAGTGATCCATCCAGTATTATTTATACTTCGGGAACCACCGGCAGCTTTTTGAAAGGAAGCCTTTTAACCCACGAGGACATGATCGGTTCTCTGACCCGCAGCTTAAAACATATGATCATCGGCGGCACCAATTGTAATTATGAAGACACCGCTTTCTCACTCCTGCCTTTATCGCATATTTGGGAAAGAAACAACTCTTATTTTGCCATGATCGCGGTGGGTGGCTGCATCGGCTTTGCCGAAAAACCAACCACCTTGCTGCAGGATATTGGTGAGATCAAACCTACGTGGGTTTTGTTGGTGCCGCGGTTATGGGACAGAATATTCAATGGTCTCAAAGGACTTTTGACCAGTACGCCGGAAGGCAGAGAAAAATTTGAGTGGGCCATGGCAGTGGGGAAAAAAGTATTACAGCACCGGACAGGTCCTAATGGGGCAATAGATTTGACTGCTGATCCCACTATTGGTTTGGATAATGAGTTAAAAGAAGATTTCCTGAAAGCCAAAGCGGAAATATATGACGTTTACTACAATGCGTTGGGAGGACGCTTAAGAGTGGCTTATTCAGGAGGGGGCATGCTGCCGCCCGATCTGCACGAAGCATTTCTGACCATAAATTTCCCCCTCTTAAATGGCTGGGGCCTGACAGAAACGGCAGCGGGGATCAATCATGGTTATCCTAATGCTACCAAGATCGGCTGGTTATCTAAAATGGTACCCGGGGTTGAAGCCAAACTGGATGAAGATGGTGAAATACTGGTGAGAGGGATTGGCATTATCACCAAGTACTATAATAATCCGGAGGAAGACGAAATATCCTTTACCCCGGACGGCTGGTTCCGGACAGGTGATATAGGGGAATTCGATGACGAAGGGTTCTTGCGGATCGTTGACCGCAAAAAATATATTATCGTATTGGACACCGGGAAAAATGTGGCACCTGCCAGGATAGAATCCCGCTTTGTAAATAATCCGGTGGTTGAGCAGATCATCGTTGTGGGGAATGACCGAAAGTTTTTGACCGCTGTCGTGGTCCCCGGCTATGACTATATTCTTTACTTAATGCGGGAACGGGGGATAGCCATCGACGAAAGCAAGCTGGAATTCGCCAATATCAATGGTATGGATACCTGCGTTCATGTGGGGGCGGATGTGGCTGACCATCCTTTGGTAAGGGAATTGGTAGATGCTGAGATCGCCAAAGTCAACAGTGAACTGGATGACTATGAAAGAATCAAGAAATATATTATTCTGCCGGGCAAGTTTACAGAAGATAATGGCATGCTTACCCCCACACTCAAAATCAAGAATCGGGTGGTATTGGAAAGATATGCCCGGGAAATCAACGCGCTGTATGATTAAACCGGCTGCGGATGCTGGAAGCTGGCATAAAAATGCCAGCTTCTTCTGCTTTGGCAGATAGTCGTAAAGTATACAGAACACATACTCAAAAATGAGCTCACTTTAATTGACAGGCAATAGTGCTTTTGCTAATATTAGTTTGCTGTACAGACCGGTGTTTTATGATGTATCCGGTCATTGCTGCCTGTAAATGCAGTTAATTTGTTCAGACAATAAATATGGGGGGTGTACCCATGTCAGCAGTGGTACTGGTTGGCGCACAATGGGGAGATGAAGGCAAGGGGAAAATAACTGATTTTCTTGCCGAGCAGGCGAACTGTGTGGTCCGATATCAGGGCGGGAGCAATGCCGGACACACTGTAGAAGTAGCCCATGAGCAATTCAAGCTCCATCTTATTCCTTCAGGCATTTTGTACCCCGAGACACTTTGTGTAGTCGGCAACGGTGTCGTGGTTGACATGGAAAAGCTGCTCGAGGAAATCAAGGGGTTGAATGAAAGAGGAATCAGTACGGATAATTTGAAGATCAGTCTGAGAGCTCCGGTGGTTATGCCCTATCATAAAAAGATCGATGAATTGGAAGAACGCAGCAGTAAAATTGGTACAACCAAAAGAGGAATCGGACCGACTTACGCAGATAAAATCAATCGTATCGGCTTCAGGATGAGCGATCTGGTTGAATTGACCGATAACTTTAAAGCCAGATTCAAAGCCCAGGTAGAATATAAAAACCGGATCATCGAAGAGATCTATCATGAAAAAGGATTTCATTATCAGGATCTGCTGGATCAATTGTCCGGGCAGGCCGAACAACTGAAAAAATACCTGGCAGACACTTCTTACCTGGTTTATCAAGCGATACAAGCAGGACAGAAAGTGCTGTTTGAAGGAGCGCAGGGAACCTTGCTGGATATCGATCATGGTACCTATCCATATGTTACATCGTCCCACCCCATTGCCGGCGGGGCTTGCACCGGAGCCGGCATCGGGCCCACTTGCATAAGCCGGGTTCTGGGTGTAGCAAAAGCTTATACTACCCGGGTAGGAGAAGGACCATTCCCCACAGAACTTTTTGATGCTGACGGAGAGTTGCTGAGAGCCAGAGGTGCAGAATTCGGTACCACTACAGGAAGGGCCAGGCGTTGTGGATGGCTGGATGCGGTTATATTGCGATATGCAGTCAGAATTAACGGCTTGACTGATTTTGCTATTACCAAACTGGATGTACTGGATACTTTTGAAACCATCAAAATTTGTGTGGGTTATAAATACAAAGGTACATTATTAACTGAGTTTCCTGAAAACGCAGATGTGTTGGCAGCATGTACCCCGGAATATATTGAAATGCCTGGCTGGCAACAGGACATAACCGGTGCCACCACTTATGAAGAACTTCCGCTAAAAGCCCGGGAGTATATTGAGAAAATTGAGGAACTTACAGGGGTTAAATACTCCCTGATCGCAGTAGGACCCAAAAGAGCGCAAACAATTATTGGCAATAAGCTTTTTTAGCATCCGTTAAATTTCTGACGTGGATATTAATATGTATGCAAGCCATCCTCATGGGATGGCTTGTTTTCATGATCCATGCTTATACGGCATGGTATAGCAGATAAATTTAAAGTCTGAGCAGTGGTTAATATTTGAAATAAAAGGTATACAATATATCTTTTGTAATTAGGTTGCATTTATTATTTTTAAACATAATAATACAAATGTGAATAGTAATTGAATAGTTTAATGAAAGGATGAGGGTGTCCTTGAGGTGCAGGTTTTAAAAAAAAAAGCTGCGGCTTAAGCACCCTTATTTTTATTAAGGCAGGTGATGGCATTTGCCAAAGGCAAAAATAATAATAGCAGAGGGCAATGTGATAACCAGGAATTCATTGAAAACAATACTGATTAAATACGGATACAGCATAGCAGGGGAAGTGAACAATGTGCCTGAGCTTCTGCGCGAAACCCGCAGACTGTTCCCGGATTTGGTTATTATAGCCAGTGATATTGAAGGTGGCAGTATTCTCGAAGCAGCGGGCATAATTGAATATGACCAGTTAGCTGCTGTACTTATATTAACCGATGATTTGCGAAGTTACTCAACGGATAAATTACCACAGATAATGAAACCTTTTTCACCGGAAACCCTTTTGTCAGCAGTGGAAATATGTTTGCTTTACCATCAGCGCTTTAACTCAATGAGAAATGAAGTCAACAAAATGCGGGAAAACCTGGAAAACCGTAAGATGATCGAGAAGGCGAAAGGCGTACTTATGAAGCAAATGGGAATCAGTGAAGAGGAAGCTTACAGTAAAATGCGTAAGCTCAGTATGGATAAGTCAACCAGTTTGATAAAGATTGCCTGCGCTGTTATTGAGACAGATGCCTAAGAAATCAGGCGGAATTAATGGAAAGTTAACGGGAGGATAAAGGATGGAATTTGTTAAAATGCACGGTTTGGGAAATGATTTTGTTATTACCCACGTGGCAAGCTGGCAGGAGGCCGAAGTACTTCAACAGTATGCCGTTCAATTGTGTGATCGTTATTACGGTATAGGAGCTGATGGTCTGGTCGCATTTGGCTGCGGTGAAGACACTGATTTATTCATGAGGATATTTAATCCTGATGGAAGTGAAGCAGAAATGTGCGGGAATGCTATAAGATGTGTGGCTCAATACGCCTGGCAGAACAGGATAACAAACAAGAATCCTGTGGCAGTTAAAACACAGGCGGGAGTTAAGTATCCGGAAATACTAAGCGGGTGTGAACAAAACCTTTTGGTAAGAGTTGATATGGGTGAGCCGATATTGGAGCCGGCCAGTATTCCTGTGCTGGGATCAGATATTAAAACCGTTATCAAAATAAACGACGCTTCATTCGAAGTTACAATTGTATCCATGGGAAACCCGCACTGCATTATTTTAACAGAAGATATCAATAAGATCGATGTCGCCAAATGGGGTCCTTTGATTGAGAATCATAGCTGCTTTCCAGCTCGTACCAATGTGGAGTTTGTTCAGGTAAATGATCCTGCGGATATATCACTGATCGTATGGGAGAGAGGAGCAGGGATAACTCAAGCCTGCGGGACAGGTGCCTGTGCAACACTGGTGGCTGCGGTATTGAATGGCCAAAGCGAGAGGAAAGCTACAGTTCATCTGCCCGGAGGAGATTTGCTGATTGAGTGGCAGGAATCTGACAATCATGTATATATGACCGGACCTGCAACTCATGTATACAAGGGCAGTATTGAGCTGAATATTTGATGACAGGGAGGAAATTGTATGATAACAGCAAATAATGCAATGCAGAATTTACCTGCCTACTTGTTTGCCCGTATTGAAAGAAAAATTGCCCAGGCACAGGCGGAAGGCCGTGACGTGATTAATTTAGGAATAGGTGACCCTGATATACCAACTCCTAAAAATATCATAGACACAATTGCTGCCTCCGTATATGACACGGAAAATCACCGTTATCCCAGTTCAGTTGGGCTGCTGGCTTACCGCCAGGCAGTGGCCGGATGGTATAAAAAGCGCTTTGATGTGGAACTGGATCCTGAAAAGGAAGTAGTGTCACTGCTGGGCTCCAAAGAAGGGCTGGCCCATGTAGCATTTGCGTTCTTAAATCCCGGAGATATAAGCCTGATTCCTGATCCGGCTTATCCGGTCTATAATATTGCTACCCTTTTAGCGAATGGGCAGCCATATATATTACCTTTAACAGAAGAGAATAAATTTCTGCCTCAATTTTCAGATATACCTTCCGAGGCAGCCAGGAGAGCAAAATTACTGTTTATAAATTACCCCAACAACCCCACCGGCGCAGTATGTGATATTGGCTTCTTTAATGAGGCAGTTGAATTTGCCAAATCATACGACATTCTGGTCTGTCATGATGCAGCTTATTCAGAGATCAGTTTTGACGGTCTTAAAATGCCGAGCTTTATGCAGGCTGAAGGTGCAAAGGAGGTGGGAATCGAGTTTCATTCATTATCAAAAACCTATAACATGACGGGATGGCGTATAGGTTGGATTGTTGGCAACAAGGAAGCAATTGAAATTATGGGTAGATTTAAATCCAATGTAGATTCAGGAGTATTTCAGCCGGTTCAATATGCAGCTATAGAGGCTTTAAGCGGCCCTCAGGATTCGGTCAGCAAAATGAAAATGATCTATCAGGAAAGAAGAGATGAGGCAATCAAAGGACTGGAACGGATGGGCTGGAAAATTGATAATCCCAGAGCCAGTTTTTATCTTTGGGCCAAAGTTCCGCCAGAATTTACTTCCGATAGCTTTGCCGAGTATATTTTAGAAAAATCGTCTGTTGTGATAACTCCGGGCAACGGTTACGGCAAGCATGGTGAAGGCTATTTCAGGATTGCGCTGACTGCTGATAAAGCCAGGATCGCTGAGGCTTTTGAGCGGATGTATTCGGTTTTGGGAAAAGTAAGCTTCTGACCTGCAAAATATAGGTATACAATATTATAAGGAAATAGCTATTGTATTTTATCGTAAGTAACATATACTTGTACTTGTAAAAAAGAAAAGATAAATTCGAGACGAAGGTGTCTGCGCGAAGACCTGATTGGTTTGGGTCAATGCTGCGGGCACTTATTTTTTTGGGGCAGGTGATGATGAATTGTGGCAGAAACGGATAGATTGAAAATTTATTGATTGTAAGTCTGAGGACATCATTAAAAATATCAAAGCAGAAAACCAGACCAGGAAAAAGAACCATATCGAAGATTATATAAGGATTTGGCCTGAGTTATTGATTAAGAACGATTGAATAAAAACTTAAAAGGAGAGATAAAGAATGAAAAACAAAAAAGCGGATATTCTCAAACTGGTGAAAGAGAATGATGTAAGATTTTTAAGACTGCAGTTCACAGATATCGCCGGCGTCATGAAAAATTTGGCTGTACCCATCAGCCAGGTGGAAAAAGCCCTGGATGGGGAAATAATGTTTGATGGTTCTTCGATCAACGGATTTGCTGATATTTCCGAATCGGATATGTATCTTGTACCGGATTTGGACACCTTTGTGATTTTTCCCTGGCGTTCTGCCAATGGGAAGGTAGCCCGGCTGATATGTGATATCTATCTGCCAGATGGCAGCCCTTTTATGGGCTGTCCCCGCAATAATTTAAAAAGAGTATTAAAAGAAGCCCATGATCTGGGCTATACAATGAATGTAGGTCCGGAAGCTGAATTCTTCTTATTCCTGTCTGATGAAAAAGGCCATGCTACTACTCAGGTTCAGGACGAGGCTGGTTATTTCGATCTGGCCCCGGCTGACCTGGGAGAAAATGCCCGTCGGGACATGGATACCACCTTGGAAGAAATGGGTTTTGAGATTGAAGCGTCCCATCATGAAGTAGCTCCCGGACAGCATGAAATTGATTTCAGATACGGTGATGCCTTGCTTGTGGCGGATGCCATTATGACATTCAAGCTGGTAGTCCGCTCTATCGCACAGCGCCATGGATTACACGCTTCTTTTATGCCCAAACCGATTTTCGGCATCAACGGTTCGGGCATGCATACCCACCAGTCCTTGTTCAAGGACGGGCAGAATTCTTTTTATGATCCGAATGGAGCTGATCAACTGAGTGATACAGCCAGATATTACATGGGCGGCATTTTAAAGCATGCTCGTTCTTTCACAGCAATAACCAATCCTACCGTAAATTCTTACAAAAGATTGGTTCCCGGATATGAAGCCCCGGTCAATATTGCCTGGTCAGGAGCCAATCGAAGTTGTTTGGTAAGAGTTCCGGCTAAAAGAGGGGCCAGCACGCGTATCGAAGTGAGGAATCCGGATCCAACCTGCAACCCGTATCTTGCCCTGGCGGTAATGCTTACAGCCGGGCTGGACGGTATTAAGAACAAAATAGAACCCCCGGCAGCAGTTGATCGTAATATTTATAAAATGGAGGAAGAGGAACGGCAAATGCTGGGCATTGGAAGTCTTCCCGGCAATTTGCTGGAAGCTATAAATGAACTGGATGGCAGCGAACTGATTCAAGGAGCATTGGGAAGTCACATATATGAAAAGTTCCGGCAGGGCAAACTGGAAGAATGGAATGATTACAACATTCAGGTAACCCCCTGGGAAGTCAGCAACTACCTATGTAAATTTTAATTCAATGTATACATTATATCTTTCCCTTAGATCTTGCTTGCTTGGCGGGAAGCATATAAAATGATGCTGATGGATGCAATGGCGTATCCTCTGCATGGTGAAATCAATATTGATCTATGGGCGATGAGGTCCTCGGCAACGTTTGTTGTTGGGGACCTTTTTTCTTTTTTGCAGAACCGCCGGGTGTCTGCCGCCGGGCTGAAATCCCCGCGGCCTTAGAATGTCTGAGAAAAGATTTAAAATCACACGACCAATAAGGGTGGTAATATGAGTAATTATGGATTGCCAATCAAACAAGGGCTTTACGATCCGGCTTATGAGCATGATGCTTGCGGCATGGGGTTCGTGGCTCATATCAAAGGGGAAAAGTCCCATCACATTATTGATGAGGCTTTGACTGTATTGGAAAACTTGAGCCACAGAGGTGCAAGCGGTGCGGATGAAAATACTGGTGATGGAGCCGGTATTATGCTGCAGATACCGCATGATTTCTTTAAGAGGGAATGCAGCGTACTTGGTTTTGACCTGCCGGAAAAAGGCGGCTATGGGGTGGGCATGATATTTGCCCATCGCTACGATGAGTTCAGAAAGACCCAGATGGAAACCTTCGAACAGATCGCCCGTGAAGAGGGTCAAGAGATATTGGGGTGGAGAGAAGTTCCCATCGACAAGACCAATATTGGTATCAGTGCACAATCAGCAATGCCTCGTTTCATTCAGGTTTTTATTGCCAGAGACAAAGAAGAGCCTGATGATATGAATTTTGAAAGGAAGCTCTATACCATTCGCAAAAGAGCAGAAAAAACAATCATTCCCATGTGCGAAGAAAAGGGGGGCTCGTTCTATATTGCCAGCCTTTCATCAAAAACCATAGTATATAAAGGCATGCTTACAGCTGAACAACTGCGCAGCTTTTATCTGGATCTGTCCGATCTGGATTTTGAATCATCATTAGCCATGATACATTCAAGATTCAGCACCAACACATTTCCCAGCTGGGAAAGGGCGCATCCAAACCGTTATATTGTCCATAACGGTGAAATAAATACCCTGCGCGGCAACGTCAACTGGATGAAGGCCCGCCAAAAGGTAATCGATTCCCCGCTTTTTGAGGATATGACCAAGATTTATCCGATCATTGACGAGTCAGGAAGTGACTCCGCCATGTTTGACAACTGTCTGGAATTTCTTTATCTGACCGGACGGTCGCTTCCTCATGCCGTTATGATGATGATTCCTGAACCCTGGGAAACAAATAGCCAGATTTCCGCAGAGAGAAAAGAGTTCTATAAATTTAATAACTTGATTATGGAACCATGGGACGGACCTGCAGCGATTGGCTTTACAGACGGTGCTGTAATCGGTGCGGTTTTGGACCGGAATGGCCTGAGGCCGGCCCGGTATTATGTGACAAAGGACGACCTGGTCATCATGGCTTCAGAGGTTGGCGTAGTATCCATTGAGCCGGGAAGCATTCAATATAAAGGCCGGCTGGAACCGGGGAAGATGCTGCTTATAGATACGCAAGCCCAGAGAATCATATCCGATGATGAAATCAAGAGTGAAATTGCTGGTTTACACCCATATCAGGCTTGGAATCAGCAGCATATAATCAATTTATCTGATTTACCTGATGCTTTGTTGGAAGAAGAAGCAGAAAAAACAAGCCTCACAGAGCAGCAGAAGACATTCGGGTATACCTTTGAAGATATTTATCAGACCATACAGCCTATGGCATTGAATGGCTCTGACCCGGTGGGTTCAATGGGTATGGATTCACCTTTGGCAGTGCTTTCCGAAAATCCACAAATGCTTTACCTGTATTTCAAACAACTTTTTGCCCAGGTTACAAATCCGCCTATTGACGGTATAAGAGAAGAAATTGTAACTTCAAGCAGTTTGCCTTTAGGAAGTGCAGGGAATCTGCTGGACCCCAACCACAGCAATGCAGCCTTTATTCTTCTGGAGCATCCGCTCCTAACCAACAAGCAGCTTCATAACCTGAAAGGTTTGCATAATAACCACTTCAAGCCGGTTACCATTTCAATACTCTATAAAGCTTCCGAAGGGGTCAGAGCAATGAACAAAGCACTGGAAAGAATTTTTCGCGAAGCGGACATGGGAATCAGTGATGGTGCCAATATCATTATTCTCTCGGACCGGGGCGTCAATGACAGTTTAGCTCCGATACCGGCTTTACTTGCTTCATCCGGGCTGCACCACCATCTGATCAGAAATGGGACCAGGACCAATGTGGGAATTGTTCTTGAATCGGGCGAGCCACGCGAGGTGCATCATTTCTGTACCCTGGTGGGTTATGGTGTTACTGCCATAAATCCTTATCTGGCATTCGATACTATTCGTTACCTTTGTAAACAGGAAGGTTTAGATGGTTTGAGTTTCGAAGCAGCCCAAAAGAATTTTATCAAAGCAGCTGTAAAAGGAATGCTCAAAGTGATAAACAAAATGGGTATTTCCACCATGCGCGGCTATCACGGCGCCCAGGTATTTGAAGCGGTGGGACTAAAGCGGGAACTTATTGACAAATTTTTTACCATGACCCCTTCACGACTGGAAGGGATTGGACTGGAGGAAATCACCCAGGAAAGTCAGATTCGTCATAAAAGTGCTTTTGATCAAAACGATCCTTGCCGGGATACGCTGGAGTCAGGGGGGGTTTTTCAGTGCAAGGAAAATGGAGAAATACACCTTTATAACCCGGAAACGATATATTTGCTGCAGCGTGCCTGCCGGGAAGGCGATTACAAGCTTTTCAAGGAGTTCTCCAGGAAGACAAATGAAGAAAAAGTATATACCTTAAGAAGTCTGCTGGATTTTAATATTAACCCTGGTGACACCATTCCTATCGAAGAAGTTGAACCGGTTGAATCCATTGTCAGGAGATTTAAGACGGGGGCCATGTCCTATGGTTCCGTCAGCAAGGAAACCCATGAATGTTTGGCAATAGCCATGAACCGGTTGGGGGGAAAAAGCAACAGCGGCGAAGGCGGGGAGGATCCCGTCCGTAATAAGCCTGATAAAAATGGAGATTTAAAAAGCAGCGCCATCAGGCAGGTCGCATCAGGACGGTTCGGAGTTACCAGCAGCTATTTGGTGCATGCTTCCGAAATTCAGATAAAAATGGCGCAGGGGGCGAAACCGGGAGAAGGCGGGCAATTGCCCGGCGAAAAAGTATATCCGGAGATTGCCCGGGTAAGGCATTCCACTCCCGGGGTAGATCTTATTTCACCGCCGCCGCATCATGATATATATTCTATTGAAGATTTGGGCGAACTCATTCACGATCTAAAACATGCCAATCGTGATGCCGCCATAAGTGTAAAACTTGTAGCAGAAGTAGGAGTAGGAACAATTGCTGCCGGGGTTGCCAAAGCAAAAGCTGATGTCATCCTGATCAGCGGCTATGATGGCGGAACCGGTGCTTCACCCCGCACCAGTATCAGGAATGCTGGTCTCTCGTGGGAAATCGGGCTGGCTGAGACCCACCAGACGCTGGTCCTTAATCGTTTGCGGGATCGTGTTACTTTGGAGACGGACGGTAAACTCATGTCAGGCCGGGATGTTGTTATTGCGGCCATGCTGGGAGCAGAAGAATTTGGCTTTGCTACTGCACCGTTGATAGCAATTGGTTGTGTTATGATGCGGGTTTGCAATCTGAATACCTGTCCGGTGGGAATCGCTACTCAGGACGAGACGCTGCGCAGGAACTTTGCCGGTAAGCCGGAACATGTGGAGAACTATATGCGCTTTGTCGCTGAAGAAATGCGGGAAATTATGGCCCGGCTTGGGTTCAGGACGGTAAAGGAGATGGTGGGGAGAACTGACAAGCTGAAGAATAAAGACATAAAACACTGGAAGGCTTCCCAGCTTGATCTTTCACCGGTTTTATACCAGCCTTATGCCGAGGCTAATGTTGGCCGCAGTAAAATACTGCCCCAGAACCACTTGCTGGAGAAATCGCTGGATGCCCGTAAACTGCTTAGAATGTGCCAGCCTGCTCTCGATCATCAAAAGCCGATCCGGGCTAAACTGAAGATCAACAACGTGGACCGGGTGGTAGGCACCATGACTGGCAGTGAAATAACCAAAAGATATGGTGAGAAAGGACTTCCCGATGACACAATCAAGCTTACTTTTGTAGGCTCGGCAGGCCAGAGTTTCGGCGCTTTTACACCCCGGGGCATGACCCTGGAACTGGAAGGAGATGCCAATGATTATATCGGCAAAGGCTTGTCAGGCAGCAGGATAATTGTATATCCTCCGCGGGGATCAGGTATTGTACCCCATGAAAATATAATTATCGGCAATGTTGCTTTCTATGGTGCAACTTCAGGAGAAGCTTATATCAGCGGCATTGCCGGGGAGAGATTCTGTGTAAGAAACAGCGGTGTCAATGCGGTTGTTGAGGGAGTAGGGGACCATGGCTGCGAATATATGACTGGAGGTAAAGTGGTGATCCTTGGTCATACCGGTCGTAACTTTGCAGCCGGTATGTCTGGAGGCATTGCCTATATCCTGGATTTTAATGAACAAATCTGCAATAAATCAATAGTGCTTTTAGAGAAAATTGATTCCCCGGAAGAAATAAACGAAATTCAAGCCATGCTCCGCAGGCATGTTGATTATACGGGAAGCCCGCTGGGTAAGAAAGTGCTTGAAGATTGGGAGAATTATCTGCCCAGATTTACCAGAGTTATACCGAAAGTATATAAGCAGATCATAACGGAAATGTCCGGCAAATCAGATAAACAAAAGAGAAAAACCACAGGAAGGCTGACATTGGACTCGAAGGCAGAGGCGCAGAGAAAGGCATAAAGGTGGAATGATCATGGGAAAGACAACAGGATTTTTGGAATACCCCAGAGTTGAATCAGATCAACGGCTTCCTGAAGACAGAATCAAGGATTGGAATGAAATCAGGATGCCCCAGGATCAAAATGTGCTGCGTACTCAGGGGGCAAGGTGTATGAACTGCGGCGTTCCTTTTTGCCAAAGCGGTGTAATGTTAAACGGAATGACTTCCGGGTGTCCGCTCCATAATCTGATTCCGGAGTTCAATGATCTGGTTTACAAAGGGCAATGGAAAGAAGCCTACCAAAGGCTGATCCGTACCAATCCGTTTCCCGAATTTACCGCCCGCGTTTGTCCTGCTCCTTGTGAAGGAGCATGTACAGTCGGATATCTCTGGGAACCGGTAACGATAAAAAATATTGAATATGAAATCATCGAGAAAGCATTTGCCGAAGGCTGGGTTAGACCGGCCAAGGCGAAAGCTACCGGTTATAAAGTGGCGGTAGTCGGGTCCGGCCCGGCCGGTTTGGCTGCAGCCCACTACCTGAATGCTGTCGGCCACGATGTAACAATATTCGAACGTGATGATCGTCCCGGCGGCTTATTGATGTACGGAATTCCCAACATAAAGCTGGACAAATCAATTATTGCCAGGCGCATAGAATTAATGCAGGCTGCGGGTATCAAATTCGTTCTCAATACAGAAATCGGTACTGATTTGCCAGCCAGGGATCTGGCAGCGAACTTTGATGCGGTGATTTTATGTACCGGAGCTGGCAAAGCCAGACGATTGCAGGTAGAAGGACATGATCTTAAAGGGGTGTACCTGGCGCTGGAATTCTTGAGGAGCAATACCAAAAGCTTATTGGATGGAAACGAATACGACAGTATCAACATAAGCGCCCGGGATAAAAATGTGATCGTTATCGGCGGCGGAGATACCGGAACGGATTGTGTGGCAACTGCTATCCGGCAGCACTGTAAGAGCATCCATCAATTTGAAATCCAACCGGAACCACCGGACCGCCGCATAAAATATTCCAATCCCTGGCCGGAATGGCCGCGCAAACAGAAGGTGGATTATGGACAGGAGGAAGCAATCTCTATTTCCGGCAAAGATCCCCGGCATTATCTGCTATCAACCAAAAAGATTGAGGGAGACGACCAGGGCCGGGTGCAGGCGGTATATACCGTTGACGTGAATTGGTTTAAAAATTCTGCCGGGATTCTGGAACCCGTGGAAGTCCCCGGCAGTGAAAAAAGATGGCCTGCGGATCTGGTGCTTCTGGCCCTGGGGTTTGCCGGACCAGAAGAGAAACTTCTGGAGGAACTGCAGCTTAAGGATGATAAACGCAATGTACTGGCTGAATACGAAATATTCGAAACCAGTGCAGAAAAAGTATTTGCCGCCGGTGATATGCGCCGCGGGCAGAGCCTGATCGCCTGGGCAATCCAGGAAGGCAAACTGGCAGCCCGGGAAGTTGACAAGTTCCTGACGGGTAACAGTACCATTAAGTAATGGAATTTTAGAGGTGATTAAGGCCAATGAAAATCACTATTGTTCAGATCGATCCGATCGTAGGAGATATTACCGGAAATACAGCAAGACTTCTTGATGTGGTTAAACAATATAACTTTACGACTGATCTGATCGTTTTTCCTGAATTATATCTGACCGGCTATCCACCCAGGGATCTGCTGGGAAAACCCGGATTTATCAACCGGACCCGTGAAGCTTTGCAGGAAATATTACTGGCATCCAAAGCTTATCCTGACCTGGGAATACTGTTTGGTATGCCTTTAGAGTCTGAAATTGGTACCGGCAAAGGTTTATATAACTCAGCTGTTCTGGTATACGGCGGGGAAGTTCTCTTTAAGCAGCATAAATCACTCCTGCCTTTTTATGATGTTTTTGATGAAAGCAGGTACTTCGTTCCGGCTTCAGGTGTTAAAACCGTTATGTTTAAGGGGAGTTGTCTGGGAATTACAATCTGTGAGGACGCATGGAATATTCCCGCGATGCATCCTGCAGAATGGAGATATTTTACCGATCCGCAGCAAAAACTGGCTGAGCAGGGGGCAGAAATATTTATTAATATCTCCGCGTCCCCTTACTATCTGGCTAAAGAAGATTTACGGTATGAGATATTCAGAAATCATGCCATTAAATATAGGATACCGTTTATTTATGTGAATCAGATCGGTGCAAATGATGAACTTGTTTTCGACGGGCGAAGCATGATTATTGATAAACAGGGGGAAATTCTTAAGCGTTTACCGGCTTTCCGGGAAGCCGTTTATACTTTTGATACAGAAGACCCGCCGAAAAGCTGTCTGGAGCCTGAACAGCATATGGAGTCTTTGTATAATGCACTGGTGTTAGGTATTGGTGATTATTTCAAAAAATCCGGATTTGTTCGTGCAATCATCGGGCTTTCCGGGGGTGTTGATTCAGCTTTGACTGCAGTTCTGGCAGCAGAAGCTCTCGGACGGGAAAATGTTTTGGGGATCTCCATGCCTTCCCGGTATTCATCTGCAGGCAGTGTGGCAGACTCCCGGAGTCTGGCAGGGAACCTTGGGATTGATCTGAAAATTATTCCCATTGTGCCTGTTTATGAAGCTTATATGCACAGTCTTAAGGATCATTTCGCGGGCAGCAAGCCTGACGTTACAGAGGAAAATATCCAGGCCCGCATTCGCGGAAATATACTGATGGCATTTGCCAACAAGCTGGGCGGAATGGTATTGTCGACCGGAAACAAGAGCGAGCTGGCAGTGGGATATTGTACATTATACGGGGATATGTGCGGTGGATTGTGCGTTCTTTCTGATGTGCCGAAAACCATGGTTTACAAACTAAGCCGTTATATAAACAAAGAAAAGGAGATTATTCCAATTGCCACGCTTGAGAAGGAACCTTCTGCGGAACTGAGACCGGGGCAGAAAGATCAGGATACACTGCCGCCTTATGAAGTATTGGATGCAATATTAAATGACTATATTGAAGAAAATTTGTCCATTGCCGAGATCATCTCCCGGGGATATGATCCCGATACTGTTAAATGGGTTGTCAGGGCTGTAAATCACAATGAGTATAAAAGAAAACAAGCTGCTCCTGGAATAAAGGTCAGCTCAAAAGCTTTTGGAATAGGCAGAAGGATTCCGATTGCAGCAAAATTCGAAGTGTAGTTTGAACAAAAGAAGCCTGATAAAAAAGCGACTCAGGTTGAAGATAAAAAAAGGGTGGATTGACTTGCAGCAAAACAGATATATTGTTCTGGAAAATGGGCAGATTTTCAGCGGGAAACCTTTTGGGGCAGCAGGGGACGTACTGGGAGAGATCGTCTTTACTACCGGGATGACCGGGTATATGGAAACCTTGACTGATCCCAGCTATTATGGACAGATTGTGGTCCAGACATTTCCCCTTATCGGTAATTATGGGATCATCCCCGCCGATTTTGAAAGTACGGCTCCGCAAGTAAAAGCGTATATTGTCCGTGAATGGTGTCAGTTCCCATCCAATTTCCGCAGTGAGGGTGATATTGATACCTTTTTAAAGCTGCATAATATTGTAGGTGTTCACGACATTGATACCCGGGAGTTGACCAAGATCATACGCGAGGTTGGTGTCATGAATGCCAAAATTACATCAAACCTGGATAACCTGGATGAAATAATGACTGAAATTCGAAACTACAAGATTACCAATGCTGTACAAACAGTCACTGCCAGAGAGATTACTGTGGAAAAAGGAACTTCGGACGGATACCGGGTATTGTTGTGGGATTTCGGAGCCAAGGAGAATATCCGCCGCGAGCTGCTTAAACGGGGCTGTGAGGTCATCACTGTGCCTGCCGGTATGACAGCAGAAGAAATTGTAAACTTAAAACCCGATGGGATCATGCTTTCCAACGGGCCGGGAGATCCTGCGGATAATACCGGGATTATCGGAGAACTGGCCAGGCTGGCTAACGCAAATATACCAACCTATGGGATCTGTTTAGGACATCAGCTGCTGGCTTTATCTCAGGGAGCAGAAACTGCCAAACTAAAATACGGGCATCGAGGTGCTAACCAGCCGGTAAAGGATATGATGACCGGCAGAGTATATATCACCACTCAAAATCACGGCTACGCGGTTGTGAATGACAGCCTTCCGCCTCAGGCTTCACTGCGTTTCATTAATGTCAATGACGGAACTTGTGAAGGAATTGAATATCACAATATGCCTGCCTTTTCGACCCAGTTTCATCCTGAGGCCTCAGCAGGACCCCTTGATACATGTTATTTATTTGACCGGTTTATGGATCTGATAAAGGAGTGCTCAAAATGCCGCTAGACAAAAGTATAAAAAAAGTGCTTGTGATTGGCTCGGGACCGATCGTGATCGGCCAGGCGGCGGAATTCGATTATGCCGGGACGCAGGCCTGCCGGGCTTTAAAAGAAGAGGGACTGGAAGTCGTTTTGGTAAACTCCAATCCGGCAACAATCATGACTGACTATGCCATGGCTGATCAGATTTATATTGAACCAATGACACTGGAAACCATTAAGAGAATTATCATCAAGGAAGGCCCGGACAGTATCCTTTCGACACTGGGAGGACAAACAGGCCTTACGCTTTCAATGCAGCTGGCCAGGGAAGGCTTCCTGCAAAAACAAGGTGTCAGGCTGCTGGGGGCCAATCCGGCAACCATTGATAAAGCGGAAGACAGGCAAATGTTTAAGGATACCATGCAGTCTATAGGCGAGCCCGTTATCCCCTCATTAGTTGTAACAGATGTGCCCGCTGCATTGGCTTTTGCCGAGGAGATTGGCTATCCCGTAATTGTCCGCCCCGCCTTTACGCTTGGCGGCACCGGCGGAGGGATTGCTGAAAATGAAAAGGAACTGCTGGAAATTGCTGCTAACGGACTCAGGCATTCTCCCATCAGCCAGATCCTTGTTGAACAGTGCGTCGCCGGCTGGAAAGAAATCGAATTTGAAGTTATGCGGGACCGGGCAGGTAATGTCATCACCGTTTGCAGCATGGAGAATTTTGACCCGGTGGGGGTCCATACCGGAGACAGTATTGTTATTGCTCCGGCGGTTACATTGTCCGACAAGGAATACCAAATGCTACGTTCTGCAGCGTTAAATATCATAACCGCTTTGGAAGTGGAAGGAGGCTGCAACTGCCAGTTTGCACTTAATCCCAACAGTTTCGAGTATGCTGTTATTGAGGTTAATCCGAGGGTATCCCGCTCATCTGCGCTGGCCTCCAAGGCTACCGGGTATCCCATTGCCAAGGTGGCAGTCAAGATCGCTGTCGGCTATACACTTGATGAGATAAAAAACGCTATAACCGGGAAAACCTATGCCTGCTTTGAACCGGCTCTCGATTACGTAGTGGTAAAACTGCCCAAGTGGCCCTTTGATAAATTTGTTTACGCCCAGCGCACACTGGGGACCCAGATGAAAGCTACCGGAGAAGTTATGGCGATTGGAACCAGCTTTGAACAATGCATCATGAAAGCAGTAAGAGGGGCGGAAATTTCTCTTGCCAGTCTTAATCTTCCCAAACTCAAAGAACTTGACGATCTGCAGATTGAACAACTGCTGTCCCGGTGCAATGATGAACGCCTTTTTGTGATTTTTGAAGCATTGCACAGAGGGATTGCCCCGGCTTTCATTCATGAAAAAACCGGGATCGATCAATGGTTCTTATATAAGCTGTACAATCTTGTCAGACTGGAGAAAGAATTGGCCGTCGGGCATTTGACACAGCAGCTGTATAAAAAAACAAAAATCATGGGATATCCAGATAAAGTAATCACGCAGCTTTCCGGCTGCGCTATTGAACAGCCCCTGCGGGCGGCCTATAAAATGGTGGATACCTGCGCTGCTGAATTTGAGGCCGAAACCCCGTATTTTTACTCTACCTATGATGAAGTCAATGAAGCGGCGCAATTTATAAAAGCCAGGAGCAGCGGCGGAAAAACTGTTATCGTCCTGGGCTCCGGACCAATCAGGATCGGACAGGGGATTGAGTTTGACTACGCTTCGGTGCATTGTGTGTGGACCCTGAAAAAGGCAGGTTTTGAGGTGGTTATCGTTAATAACAATCCGGAAACCGTTTCAACAGATTTCGATACTGCTGACCGTTTGTATTTTGAACCTTTAACCGATGAAGATGTTATGAATATTATCCATACGGAACAGCCTTACGGGGTGGTTGTGGCTTTCGGCGGACAGACTGCTATTAAGCTCACCAGGTTCCTTCAGGAAAAGGGCATTCGAATTATGGGTACGCCTCCCGACAGTATTGATGCTGCTGAGGACCGGGAGCGCTTTGACGCCCTGCTGACCAATTTGTCTATTAAAAGACCACAGGGATATACGGTGATGAATAAATACCAAGCACTGCAGGCTGCCAATCAGTTGGAATATCCGGTCTTAATGAGGCCATCCTATGTACTTGGCGGACAAAATATGATTATTGCTTTTAACGATGATGATATCAGCGAATACATGGATATTATTCTGGCTCACAACATAGAAAACCCGGTTTTGATTGATAAATATCTTATGGGGATCGAAATCGAAGTGGACGCCATCTGTGACGGGGACGACATTCTTATTCCGGGTATCATGGAGCATATAGAGCGTTCCGGCATACATTCCGGTGATTCAATTGCTGTCTATCCTGCCTGGAATATCAGTGGAGAGTTGATCAATCAGGTTATAGATTATTCAAAAAAATTGGCACTGGCCCTTAACACCCGTGGACTGATCAATATTCAGTATGTGATTTACGCCGGAGAAATATATGTCATCGAAGTCAACCCCCGGTCTTCCAGAACCATTCCGTATATCAGCAAAGTCACCGGGATACCGATGGTCGATCTGGCAACCCGAGCAATGCTGGGTGAGAAATTAAAGGATATGGGTTTTGGCACAGGGCTTTACAAAACACCGCCTTATGTTGCCGTTAAGGTACCGGTTTTCTCCTTTGAGAAACTAATGGATGTTGATGTTGCATTGGGCCCGGAGATGAAATCAACGGGTGAAGTTTTAGGAATCGGGAAAACCATGGCAGAAGCTTTATATAAGGGGCTGGTGGCAGCCGGCTATCGGATGTTGAAACAAGGCGGAGTTCTGATTACCGTGCGGGATAGTGATAAACACGAGATGGTTGATATTGCAAGGCAATACAGCGAACTTGGGTTTACTCTGTATGCCACCAGCGGAACGGCCAGATTTTTGCAGCAGGCTGGACTGCAGGCAATTCCGGTCAATAAAATACACGAAGCCGAACAGGATAATATCCAGACACTTCTGGCAAGCGGGAAAATAAACTATATTATCTCCACCTCCTCCAAGGGAAGGCTGCCCAGCCGGGACAGTGTCAAAATGAGGCGTCAGGCGGTTGAAACAGCCATACCTTGCCTGACTTCCCTGGATACCGCCAATGCTTTGGCCAACAGCCTCAAGAGCCGTTACTCCCAGAGCAACACTGAACTGGTGGATATCAATCATATGAGAAGTGAACGGGTGAAGCTTCATTTCGCCAAAATGCAGTCCTGCGGCAGTGATTACATTTATTTTGATTGTTTCCATCAGGATATAGTCAGTCCTGAATCACTGAGCGTGTATTTATCCGACCGGCATTACGGTATCGGCAGCGACGGCGTTGTACTCATCTGCCCTTCAGAGATCGCTGATGCGAAAATGCAGATGTTTAACCGGGATGGAAGTGAAAGCCGGATAAGCGGCAACGCCCTTACCTGCATGGGAAAATATATTTACGAGCATAAGATTGCGGTAAAAGACCAAATTACCATTGAAACCCTCAGCGGGGTCAGAAAATTGAGGCTTTATATTCAAAATGAAAAAGTAGATTCGGTTTGTGTAGATATGGGCACGGTTGAGCTTAGACCGGAGAGAATCCCGGTGAAGCTGACCGGACAGAAGATTATCAATTACCCGGTAAATATCGGCGGCCGTTATCATCATATAACCTGTTTGTCCATCGGTAATCCCCATTGTGTAATATTTGAAGAAAACCTGGCCGGTATAAATATGGATGAAATTGGTCCTGCTTTTGAATACTCGCCTTTGTTCCCTGAACGAGTGAATGTGGAACTGGTAACGGTTATTGATCAATATACGATTAAAATGCGGGTTTGGGAGCGGGGCAACGGTGAGACACTTTCAGCAGGTACCAGTGCCTGCGCCGGAGTTGTTGCAGCGGTATTGAATGGGTATTGCAATAAAGACCGTTATATTACGGTCAAACTCAAGGGCGGCAACCTGATCGTTAAATACACCGATGAAAAAGTGTTCATGACCGGCAAACCCGAAATTATCTTTAAAGGAATCGTTGAAATATAATCGCCGGAATATGTTTATACAACAAAGCGGTGAAGCAACATAATCGGTACAGATGATGACATGAACCAATTTACTGATTTGAAATTTTCCTTAAACCTGTAAACGTGACAGCAGGCAAGTATACTTAATACATTGGGATTCAGGGTTGTATTTTGTGGGATATTGAATATCATGTAATTAAGTTAATATCTGTGGCAGGTTTATGGCATGACAAAGAAGTCTTCCAACCATTTGGGAGACTTTATGTTTTAACTGAGGGCAAAGGTGCCTGTATTATGGTCCGGCAAATAAGACCATAATACGGGCACCTTTTTTAAGGGCGGTGATAAATGACATGTACAGAAGCTGTTTAATAAGCCAGATGGCAAGATACTTCAGCAGTTTGGGTAATTAAAAAAATGCATGCCATTGGCAGGCAAAATTTAAAAAACCCATTATTAAAAAATGAAATACGAGGGGGTAGTTTTATGAAAAAAATTGAGGCAATCATCAGACCCACTAAGTTCGAAGAACTGAAAGCAGCCCTTGAGAAGATTGGAGTCAGGGGAATGACAGTATACGATGTGAGAGGTCGGGGGCTGCAGGGCGCTGAAAAGCAGTATTACAGAGGGCAGGAACATTCGATTGATTTATTTCCTAAAATCAAACTGGAAATTGTTTGTCAGGATGAGTCCGTTGAAAATATCATTTCCCAAATATTAAAAATCTGCAAGAGCGGGAAAAAAGGTGACGGAAAAATCTTTGTCTATCCGGTGGAGCGGATCATCCGTATCAGCACCCGGGAAGAGGGCGGAGCGGCTCTGTAAATATTAATACAGATAACTATCGGTAAGCAATGATGCTTATGAACAGGGATTATCCCTGGGTTTAAGCGGCATTGTTTTTTTATTCGGTTTTTGCCTGCATAAGAGCCCGGGGTGTAATACTCCTTTAAGCAATTTTTTAAGGGTTGAGGTTTGAATAATTTAGAAAGAAGGGAATTAAATGAAGACGAAATTCAAATGGATTACCTTGCTGATAACTTTGGCAATATCCGTGCCGGGATTGCCGGTAATGGCTGCTGCTGCTGATGCACCGGCTATTGATACCGGGGATACAGCATTTATCATTGTCTGCGCTGCTTTAGTGATGATTATGACACCCGGATTAGCACTTTTTTACGGCGGGATGGTACGCAAGAAAAACGTCCTCGGTACAATAATGCAGAGTTTTGCTGCAATGGCACTGGTATCAGTACAATGGGTGTTGATTGGTTATACCCTGGGATTTGGAACTGATATCGGCCATCTGATCGGAAATCTGCAATGGTTGGGAATGAGCGGGGTTGGGATTGATCCAAATCCCGATTATTCAGCAACGATCCCCCAATCCGTATTTGCAGTGTTCCAGTTAATGTTTGCCATCATCACGGTCGCTTTAATATCAGGTTCATTTGCCGAAAGAATGAGATTTCCAATCTTCATCGCCTTTGTGTTATTATGGACTACGCTGGTGTATGATCCTTTGGCTCATTGGGTCTGGGGCGTAAACGGATGGCTGCGCAATCTTGGCGCATTGGATTTTGCCGGTGGTACTGTAGTTCATATTAGTTCCGGTGTATCCGGTTTGGTTGCTTGTCTGTTTCTGGGACGGCGGCGTGAAGAAGGCTTTGATGCCATGATGCCGCATAATCTGCCGATGACTATGCTGGGAGCCGCCCTGCTCTGGTTTGGATGGTTTGGTTTCAATGCCGGCAGCGCCCTGGGGGCTAATGGTTTAGCCGGGCATGCCTTTTTGGTAACCAATACCTGTGCAGCAGTTGGAGCACTAAGCTGGGTTGGAGCTGAATGGCTGCATCATGGCAAACCAACTGCTTTGGGATTTGCCAGCGGCCTGGTGGCAGGTTTGGTGGCTATAACTCCGGCAGCTGGATTTGTAAGTCCGGCCAGTTCAATACTTATGGGTATAATTGTCGGACCGCTGTGTTATTACGCAGTAAGTCATTTGAAATCAAAGTTTGGTTATGATGATACTCTGGATGCTTTCGGAATTCATGGTGTGGGTGGAATATTCGGCGCTCTGGCAACAGGAGTGCTGGCCACTACTGCGGTTAACCCGGCCGGAGTTGATGGACTGCTTTTTGGCAATCCCCACCAGTTACTGGTGCAGTTGATTGCCGTCGTGGCTGCAGTAGCATTCGCAGCTACAGCTACATTCGTAATATTGAACGTCTTAAGCATGTTTGCATCCTTGCGGATATCCGAAGATGCGGAAGAAATTGGCCTGGATATCACGCAGCATGGAGAAGATGCATACAGTTACATGGAAATCAGCAGTGCCCAAAGATGAAAATTAATTATTAATAAAAAGCGTTTAATAGTCTTTGGTTGAATACAAAATATGTACTGGTATCTACATTTTTTTAGAAAATACGTGCACTAAAAAAATGATTTAAGCGTATTATAAGCTTGGATTAGAGCAAAGGCGTTCTGAACAAAGTTATTAAACTTTGTCCGGAATGCTTTTTTTTAGGAGGCGCAATAATATATGTGTGGATTTGTGGGGTGGATTAACTTTTCAGAACCAATTGCAAATGAGACAGATATTATTGGGAAAATGGCAGAAAAACTTGCTCATCGAGGTCCGGATGCCGAAGGCTTTTGGTTCAGCGAACACGTCGCTTTAGGGCATCGCCGTCTGGTGGTGGTGGATCCTGATGGGGGCAGGCAGCCGATGATTGGAACCAAAGGCAGCGGGAATTATATCATGGTTTACAATGGAGAATTATATAACACAGAGGATATACGGCAGGAATTAGTTTCGAAAGGATACTGGTTTGAGGGGTGGTCAGATACAGAAGTGCTCCTGAAAGCTTATATGGAATGGGGTGAAAAATGTCTGCAGAAATTGAACGGCATTTTTGCTTTTGCTGTCTGGGATGCATACAATGAAAGATTATTTCTTGCCAGAGACCGCATAGGTGTTAAGCCTTTATTCTACTGTCAAAACGGCAGTTCTTTTCTATTCTCTTCAGAGATCAAAGGAATTTTAGCACACCCCATGGTTTCATCCAGAATCAACCGGGAAGGATTGGCAGAGATATTCGTTTTGGGGCCTGCCAGGACCCCGGGGGAAGGTGTTTTTGCCGGGATATCCGAGTTAAAACCGGGTTACTTTATGCAGGTTGACCGTAGGGGCATGAGAATTAAGAAGTATTGGTCTTTGATCAGTCAGGGGCATGAAGACAGTTTTGAAAAGACCGTAGGAACGGTTCGGGAATTAGTATATGATACTGTCAGACGTCAATTGGTATCAGATGTCCCCCTCTGTATTCTATTATCGGGCGGACTGGACTCCAGTGCCATTACCGCCATTGCTTCAGAAGTTTACCGGAATGAGAATAAGGAACCCATGCAAAGCTTTTCGATAGATTATGTGGATAATGAGAAATACTTCCGAACCAGTGAATTTCAACCCAATGCAGATGCTCCCTGGGTGAAAAAGGTTTCAGATTATTTAGGTACCAGACACGCCTCGTATTTAGTTGATACGCCTGAATTGGTGCAGGCACTTTTTCCTGCAGTAATAGCCCGTGATTTGCCGGGTATGACAGACGTGGACTCATCTTTATGGCTCTTCAGCGGTTGGATCAAGAATCTGGCTACAGTGGGGTTATCAGGCGAATGTGCCGATGAGGTTTTTGGCGGCTATCCCTGGTTTTACAAAACAGCCGGTTTAAGCAATACATTCCCCTGGGCGCAGCGGATGGATATGCGCATAAAATTATATTCACCGGAACTGCTTGCATTGATCCGGCCTGAGGAATATGTGATCCAGCGATATCAGGAAGCTATTGAAGAAGTTCCGCGTTTTCCGGGGGATCAGCCTGCTGATGCCAGAATGCGAGAACTGTTTTATTTAAACTTGACCCGCTGGATGCCCACCTTGTTGGACAGGAAAGACAGGATGAGTATGGCGGCAGGATTAGAACTGCGGGTACCTTTTTGCGATCACAGACTAGTAGAATATGTATGGAATATACCATGGGAAATGAAAAACTACCACAACAGGGAGAAAGGCCTTTTAAGACTGGCTTTGACAGGCATGCTTCCCGAGGATGTGCTGTGGAGGAAAAAGAGCCCATATCCCAAAACACATAATCCTTCCTTTATTGATGCGGTTCGCAGCTTAATGATAGCCGTACTGGATGATCATACTTCTCCATTATTGCCTTTAATAAACCGGCAAGCGGTAAGAGAGCTTGCCCTTTCCATAAAAAGCGATACAAATATACCCTGGTTTGGACAATTGATGAATGCACCGCAATTATTGGCATACCTTGTCCAAATAGATTTTTGGCTAAGGGAATACAATGTTCTTATCGATTAATAAGGGATGGCGTCAGGAGCAGACAGATGAATACAATATATTTAAGAAATAGTTATTGCAAAATTATACACCAAGATGTATAAATATAAGTGTATTTTTATTGTATCTCCTTGAAATACTATGGCATCAATAATAAATACAGTTTTATAAGATTTAAAAGATAGGAGAGAAAGCAATGGAAAAAGTAGTACTGGCATATTCGGGGGGACTTGATACGTCAATCATTATCCCCTGGCTGAAAGAAAACTATGGTTATGAGGTCATTGCCTTTTGTGCTGATTTGGGACAGGGGGAAGAACTGGCACCGGTACATGATAAGGCCATGAAATCAGGGGCCTCCAAAGTATATATAGAAGATTTGACCGAAGAATTTATTACGGATTATATTTACCCGGTATTGAAAGCCGGGGCAAAATATGAAAAAAAATACCTGCTGGGAACTTCATTTGCCCGGCCGCTTATTGCCAAGAAGATGGTTGAAATCGCAGAAAAAGAAGGTGCCTCAGCTATATGCCATGGTGCTACCGGGAAAGGAAATGATCAGGTTCGTTTTGAACTGGGGGTAAAAGCACTCAATCCCAGCCTGAAAATCATTGCGCCCTGGCGGGAATGGAATATCCGCTCCCGGGAAGATGCCATCGATTATGCCAATCAGCATGGTATTGAAATTCCGGTGACCAAAGAAAAAATATACAGCCGTGACCGCAATATCTGGCATATTTCTCACGAAGGCGGAGATTTGGAAGACCCGGCAAATGAGCCGCAGGATAACTTGTATGTTTTGACTGTTCCACCGGAAAAGGCCCCCGACAAGCCCTTTTATGTGGAGATAGGCTTTGAAAAGGGGATACCCGTTACATTAAATGGTGAAAGCATGAGCCCGGTCAAGTTATTGACTGAGCTGAATCGAATCGGCGGGGAAAACGGGGTCGGCATTACCACCATCGTAGAAAACCGTCTGGTAGGTATGAAATCACGGGGAGTTTATGAAACGCCGGGGGGAACCATCCTTTATGCAGCACATGAAGAATTGGAGAGACTGACACTGGACCGGCGGACGTTAAAGTTTAAAGAAGAAATGGCATTGACTTATGCGGAATTGGTTTATGACGGCAACTGGTTCAGCAAGCTGAAAAGCGCGCTGGATGCTTTTGTGGAAGTGACCCAGCAGACCGTGACCGGCACTGTTAAGGTAAAACTCTACAAAGGCAGCTGCAACGCGGTTGCTTCCAGTTCTCCCTACTCTCTGTATAATGACGAATTGGCTACTTTCGGCGCCGATGAAATATACAGTCACAGGGATGCTGCGGGGTTTATCAATTTATTTGGCTTGCCCTTGACTGTACAGGCTTTGTTAAATAAGAAACTGGAGGGTACACATTAAATTATTGAAAATGTATTTTCACAGTCGAAGTGGGTTCACACCCACTTTTCTTTTAAAGGGGATCACAAATCGATATAATAAATTTATCTTAACTAAATGAG
>DBRM01000004.1:3409-3776 GCA_002305965.1 Syntrophomonas sp. UBA1368 | reverse complement strand
TTCTCATAGCGTTGACCATAACCAACCAGGAAATGCTGCTTTCGAACAGAGTCAACGGAATTACTGCGATTGGAATTGGTCTCTTGCTCAGCATTATTCTGTGGAATTATAGTTACACCAATATAACCCAAAAGCGGCGCATAGAAATGCAGCAAAAACAATTGGAACAGATGGCCTATTATGATTCGCTTACTGACCTGCCTAACCGGCGTTTGTTTGAAAAGCTGATCGAGCAGGAGCTGGCTTCCATGCATCGCCACGGTCATGAATCAGTGGTTATAATGCTGGATATTGATGATTTTAAAAGCATTAATGATACATATGGTCATCCGGTAGGTGACGAAATACTCAGGCAGCTGGCCGGTCT
>DBRM01000004.1:1558-3320 GCA_002305965.1 Syntrophomonas sp. UBA1368 | reverse complement strand
TTACTTGCAGCTTCGGTGTATCTTTACTGAGTGTCAATGACGGACAAGACTCAGAAAACTACTATTTCCTTGCGGATAAATCACTTTATGTGGCTAAACATAGCGGTAAAAACAGGGTTGAAATAGCTGAAGGAAGCTTACCCCTCACCCTTCAGGACAGCTGATAAGTTTTTAAGCATCTGCGTCCGCCATACGTGCATGCCGTCCCAGCGGTCCCGGGTATCCTCCTGCAGTCTGGCAGCAGCTCCCGGTCCGGCAAATTCGTTTAGCTCTTCTTGGTAGGCTTCAGACCAGAGCCGGATCATCTCCGGGGTGATTTCCGGATGAAACTGCAGAGCCCAGATATTTTCGCCGTATAAAAAGGTTTGATTTCTGCATATCTCGCCAGATGCCAGCAGCCTGGCTCCTTCAGGCAGGGAGAAGGTATCCCCGTGCCACTGGAATACCGGCAGAGTATCGGGCAGGTTATGAAACAGCCGGGTGCTTTTTCCTTCTTCGNNCCGGGCGATGAGCTGGGCGCCCAGACAGATTCCCGCTGTGGGGATATTTTTGGCGGCAGCTTCCCTGATCAGTTCCTCCACTTGATAAAGGTAGGGATAAATATTTTCTTCATAGGCGCCCATGGGCCCGCCCAGGATCAGTAGGGCCTGGTAAGAGTCCAGGTGAACGGGCAAGCTGGTTCCGGGGATGTCCATGCAGCGGATATCCGTTTCCCAGCCGTCATTTCTGAGCTTATCTCCCAGCAGTCCCAGCCCTTCACAGGCCACATGCTGTATGATCAATATTTTCATTTGTTCCTCCTTGTCATCCGGATCAGGCACGCGACAAAAATCATTGGACAAAGCCGGCAGTCTTATTAGCATTATATACATTTTGCGGGTGATTGGGATATCCTTTAAGAAATGTCTTTTCCAATATATGTAAACAAATATCAAGCGTATTAAGCCAAAGCTTAAAAAGATCAGCTGAGCCCTTGGTAGAAGGGCACTTTATCATTCTATCAACGGCATCTCAATGACAGGATGCAATTGGGCAAAATAAAACTGCCACTGAAAAAAATCAGTGGCAGTTTAGTTTAAGCTAGTTGGTTTTCTGGGTATTAAAATTATTGGGCGGGGTTGGCGTATTGAGTTCGCCAAAATACTTGCCGGGTGTTGAAAGGTCAAAATAGAGTTTGGAATCCTTGGTAATACCCCAGTTCTGTAAAGAGCCGGTATCCTGAATGCGGTTGAAAGCTTCCCTGAACATGGTGTTATGTGCTTCCTCCCGATTCAATAAGAAATCAATGGTATTCCGGACCCCTTTGTCATTGATTTGGCGATACAGATATTCGTAGACCACCTTGGCTCTTTGCTCGGCGGAGATATCTGAAAGTATATCTGCTGCCAGATCGCCGGTTTCTTCTATATATGCAGCTGTCCATGGAAAACCTGAAGCATTGGTCAAGGCAGGCGTCAGTCCTGTGGACACATGAGCCTGAATGCTGCCGATGGTGGCATTCTGGGCGTCAAGATTATGACCATTGAGCAGGTTGACCATGGTGGCCACCATTTCCATATGGCTGAGCTCTTCCGCAGCAATATCCAAAAACAGATCCTTGATGGCCGGGTCTTTGATGCGGAAACTCTGCGACATATACTGCATTGCCGCCTTTAATTCACCATGGGGACCGCCTAATTGCTCCTGCATCATTGCTGCGTAATTGGCATTCGGGGAATCTACTTTCACTTCATGTAATAAATTCTTTTCATGTTTAAACATA
>DBRM01000004.1:0-1529 GCA_002305965.1 Syntrophomonas sp. UBA1368 | reverse complement strand
GGACGGGGTTGTTGACAACATTTTAAGTTGGTTAGTAGTTAGGGTTCAAGCAACGTAGGGGTCGACGACTCTGTCGACCCGCTGCTTTGCAGAGAATTAACGCTCAAGTGTTGCAGGGGAGCGTATCATGCTCCCGAACCAAAATGTTGTCAACAACCCCGTCCCCGCGACAGAATCATGTCACACGTATATAATAAGTGAAAAAACGGGGATGATATTGCATAGAAATAAATGCCGGAGGTGAAGGCATGTCCCATATTTCATCGAAATCTTCGTACAAATTGCTGGAAGAACGGCTGAATCGTTTACCCCAGGGGGCGCCGGCTTCGGAAACCTTATATAAGATCCTGGCCATCCTGTTTTCGGAAAAGGAAGCGGCGCTGGTCGCACAATTGCCGATCAAACCTTTCACGGCCCGCAAGGCTGCAGCCATATGGCACATGTCTGAAGCAGATGCGGCCAAGATTTTAAACGGCCTGGCGTCCAGATGTATCCTGCTGGATTACCAAAACAAGGGAAAGACCCGCTATATGCTGCCTCCGCCCATGGCAGGATTCCTGGAGTTTTCCATGATGCGCACCAGAAATGACATCGATCAGCATCTGCTGGCTGAACTCTTCTATCAATATATGAATGTGGAGGAGGATTTCATCAAAGAACTGTTCTTCAGTACCGAAACCCGCTTGGGAAGAGTGTTCGTCAACGAGAGCGTACTGGAGGCCGGGAATGCAGTTCACATCCTGAATTTCGAAAGAGCCAGCCACATTATCAGGACTGCCAAACATATAGGGGTCAGCATGTGTTACTGCCGCCACAAGATGGAGCATATGGGAAAAAACTGCGATGCTCCCATTGATGATATCTGCATGTCCTTTGGCAATGTGGCGGATTCATTGATACGCCATCAGCATGCCCGCCGGGTCGATGCCTCCGAGTGCCTGGAGCTGCTCCACAGGGCCTATGACTATAATCTGGTGCAGTGCGGGGAAAATGTCCGCAATCACGTGTCCTTTATCTGCAATTGCTGCGGTTGCTGCTGTGAAGCGCTGGTGGCCGCCAGAAAATTCGGCAGCCTGCATCCGGTGGAGACCACCGGTTTTCTGCCGGCGCTAAATGCGGAAGCCTGTATCGGCTGCGGTAAATGTGAAAAAGTCTGTCAGGTCGACGTAATAGAAATGCAGGAAACAGCCGGGAAAAAGGTACCTGTGATAGATGAAGACCTGTGTCTGGGCTGCGGTCTTTGTGTCCGTTCCTGCCCCACCAAAAGCCTGTCATTAAAAAAGACCGGCAAAAAGATCATCACTCCGGTAAATTCCATTCACCGGGTGGTGCTGATGGCCATCGAAAAAGGCCTGCTCCAGGAATTGATCTTCGATAATAAAGCTTTATACAGCCACCGGGCCATGGCCGCCATCCTGTCTGCCATCCTCAAATTGCCCAACAGTAAGAAAAACCAGGCCCGCCAGCAGATGAAATCGGTCTATCTCGATAAGCTCATCGAAAGAGACAAGATGTAGTCAACAGACACG
>DBRM01000041.1 GCA_002305965.1 Syntrophomonas sp. UBA1368 | reverse complement strand
GAAATGGAAAATGCGGGGACCAGCCGGGAGAAGATTCTGACCTTGCTGAAAGCAGAACTTGATGTAATGAAGGAATCCGTCAGCAAAGGGCTGGATCCCCAAATTAAGTCGATTGGCGGACTCATCGGCGGCAATGCCTTTAAATTACAAAAACGTCTTCAAACCGGTGATAATCTTACCGGAAGTACTTTCTTAAAAGCCCTTGGCTATTCCCTTGCGGTCACAGAAGTCAATGCCGCTATGGGCAAGGTGGTGGCAGCACCCACAGCGGGGGCCAGCGGAATCATTCCAGGTATTCTCTTATCGATTGCAGAAGATAGGCGCTTGACCGATGAACAGATCATAGACGCCTTGTTGGTCAGCGGGGCAGTGGGAAAAATTATTGCAGCCAATGCTACACTTTCAGGGGCTGAAGGGGGATGTCAGGCGGAATGCGGAGCAGCTTCGGCTATGGTGGCAGCCGCGGCAGTATTTTTATGCGGCGGCAGTCCTGAACAAAGTCTGGATGCAGCGGCTATGGCCCTGAAAGGACTTTTGGGATTAGTCTGTGATCCGGTAGCGGGGTTGGTTGAAGTACCATGCTCCAAACGCAATGCAAGCTCCGTTGCCAATGCCTTTGCCTGCGCAGAAATGGCCCTGGCCGGAATAACCAGTGTGATCCCTTTTGATGAAATGGTTGAGGCCATGTTCAGAGTTGGCAATCTTATGTCTCCCACCCTGAAAGAAACGGCTGCCGGTGGTTGTGCCGGTACGCCCACTGCGATAAAGTTCAGCCGAATCATCCACAATGAATAAAGGGGGCGGAACGTTGCGTTTATTTATTGCCGTCAATCTCAATGATGAGATCAAAGATCACTTGACCAAATTCATTTCACAGCTTAAAGCGAATAGTATAAAAGGTAATTTCACCCGGCGGGAAAATTTACATATTACTTTGGTGTTTTTGGGGGAAGTGCCCAAAGAAAACATATCTCTTGTAAAACAAGCCATGGAGGAAATACAGTCTGCACCCTTTCAACTATCCTTAAGTGGTTTAGGCAGTTTTGACCGCAGAGGAGACCACCTTTACTGGATCGGTATCGAGGGCTGTAAAAGCCTGAATGACATTTATCAGCAGCTCCGGGAGAAATTGACCAGTTCAGGTTTTGTGCTGGAAAACCGGCCTTTTAATCCCCATCTGACCATTGGGCGTCAGGTCGTTACCCGTCCGGATTTCGATAGAGCGAAGCTTACGCAAATACTACCGCCGATGAAAATGGAAATCAGCAAAATTTCACTGATGAAATCAGAACGTATTGAAGGAAAATTAACCTATACCGAAATCCATACAGTCAATATTTAATTATTAAAAAAAAGGGGGAGGACAAGTGGAAATTTTATTAAACGTCCTGATCGGCATCGGGCTGGCGGCAACCTGTGGGTTTCGCATCTTTGTACCTTTACTCATCATGGGAATTGCCAATGTCAGCGGTTATTTGAATCTTACTGACGGATTTGCATGGATCGCCAGTTATCCGGCCTTGATCGTTTTCAGTGTCGCCACGGTTCTGGAAGTCATCGCTTATTTCTTTCCCTATGTTGACAATCTTTTAAATGCCATCAGTACACCAGCCAGTGTTATTGCCGGAATCATGGTTACTGCAGCCGTAATGACCGATGTCAGCCCTATATTGCAGTGGACCATGGCCATCATTGCCGGCGGGGGAGCGGCCACAACCACCAGTATGATCAGTAATGGTACACATCATGCTTCAACGGTGGTCAGTGCTGGAATCACCAATCCGATTATTTCAGCAGTTGAGTCTATCATTTCAGTAATCATACCTATTTTAACAATTGCTTTACCATTACTAGCCTTTGTACTTTTAGTGCTTTTCGTTGTTTTTATTTACCGGTTGATGATGAAACTGAAAAATAAAATCCGCACGATCCAACAATATTAGTTTCATTTTAAGGCATGATCAAGCCTTGGGCGAAAGTTATGACTGATTCATACGTAATACAATCATAAAGATAAATAATCAGACAGAGAGGGTGACATGATGAATAAAAAAGCAGCAATTATCGCTGTAGCGCTAATCATCGCAGCAGGACTGTTATATTTTTATTTCAACCAAGCAGATACAGGTGAAATAACAGAGTATAAGAATGATCAATACGGTTTTACTCTGGCAATGGATGAAAAATTTAAGGAAAGCGTTGAAATAAAAGCAGAGGATCATACGGTCTATTTTGTCAGCCGCGAAATACAGGCACAGCAGCCGGATATGGTCTTTGGAGTAGTGGGAAGAATAGAAATTTATGACAAAAGTGAATTTACCAAAGACAAGATGCTGGAAGCTGGTGATTCGTACGGTCTGAAATACCTTGGCGAAAATGAAACTTATTTATTCGGCTATGCACACGCCACGGATGTACAAGTACCGCCTGGGGATGAAAAACTATTAGAAAAATTCAGGAGTCTGGAACTGGATTTTGATCAAATCATCAAATCTTTTAAAACCTTCCCTCCCGCCATTCAGGCATCTGATGTAAAAACTGATACCGGCAGGTATGTTGGCCTGGCTGACAATAACTTTTTTGAAGTCAAAATCAACGGTATGCCAGAAGACAAGGCTTTTAAAGTGTTTATGATTTCCGAAAAGGTGAGAAGCAGTTTTGAACAGCTGGATCTTCAGGAAGATGAAGAGATCAAACTGAAATATATTGAGAATCAGCATGGCCAAAATGTGGTGCAGGAGATTACACGAATCGTAAAATACCAAAAGATCAGTGCCGAAGAGGCCAAAAACATAATGGACAATGAAGCGGGCATTGTCATAGTCGATGTGCGGACGCCGGAAGAATATGCCAGTGGTTATATCCCGGATGCGATAAACATCCCCAATGAAACAATTACCACCAGCTCACAGCCGTCATTACTGCCGGATAAAGATGCCAAGATCCTGGTCTATTGCCGCAGCGGCAACCGCAG
>DBRM01000034.1:8116-10213 GCA_002305965.1 Syntrophomonas sp. UBA1368 | reverse complement strand
TCTGGCACGGCGGCCATTCGGGAGAAGCCCGGCTGCTGCACAACAGCTATATTAATTCGCTGAAGCTGGCCTTTGAGCATAAATGCAAATCCATTGCCTTCCCGCTGATCTCCTCCGGTATCTATGGTTATCCCAAAGACCAGGCCCTGCAGATCGCCATTGCTGCCATCAGCGAATTTCTGCTGGAACATGAGATGATGGTTTACCTGGTGGTCTTTGATAAAAAAGCCTTTGTCTTAAGCGAAAAACTATTTACCGCCATCGAAAAATTCATTGATGACAACTATGTGGACGAGCTCCAGGTGAAATACAGCCGCAACCGAATACAGCTTAATGAGGAGCAGTACCAGGGAATAATTGTTGGTTCTTTACTCAGACATGATGTGTGCGAATCCATTTCGGAGCGTTCAGCTGGACTGGATGACCTCATCGGGCATTTGGAAGAAACTTTTTCCGAAATGCTGCTGCGCTTAATCGTTGAGAAAGGCATGGAAGATGTCCAGGTATACCATCGGGCCAACATTGACCGCAGGCTCTTTTCCAAGATCCGCAGCAACAAAGGCTATAAGCCCAGCAAAAACACCGCCATCGCTTTTGCCATTGCCCTTGAACTGAACCTGGACCAAACCCGGGATCTGCTGATGAAAGCCGGCTACGCCTTATCCCGCAGCAGCAAATTTGATGTGATCATTGAATACTTCATCGATGCCGGCAATTACAACATCAACGAGATCAATGAAGCCCTGTTTTATTATGATCAGACACTGCTGGGAGCCTGACCAAAATCAAAAGGCATGATTTCAAAAGAAAAAGTAAGAATTCATAAGAAATAAAATGATTTTTTTCAATCAGGGACAATAAAAAATTAGTATGGTCAAAGAAGGTCAAAAACAGAATTTGAACCTTCTTTTTTGTTACGTTATAAATTAAGTATAGGAATCTGATCCTCAAATGTATTTACAAAGCTGCCAGTGGAGGAGGTGGCAAGCAATTAAAGAAAATATAAGCCGGATCGCGAATAATAACCGTCAACAAAGAAAAAGATAATTAATGAAAATTACGGAGGTGTTTTATATGTTTGACTTGACGCCGTTTGCCAGAAGAAGTTCTTTAGCTGCAAGAAATAGAAATATGTTTGACATTGACGACATTTTCGAAAATTTTTTTAACGATAAATTTTTCCCGACCTTGTATAGCAACAGTGCCCACATGAAAGTAGATATCAGGGAAAATGAAAAAGAATACATCCTGGAAGCCGAGCTGCCAGGCATCAGCAAGGACGAAGTCAAGGTTGAGATCGACGAAGACCGCATCACTATTTCGGCGCAGAAGCAGGAGCAGTCAGATGAAGAGAAGGACAATTATATCCGCCGGGAAAGAAGTTACCGTGCCATGACCAGGTCTTTCTCCATTCCCGATATAGATACTGAAAACATCAAAGCCAAATATGAAGACGGAATCCTTTGCATAACTCTTCCCAAAGTGGAACAAAAGTCAGTTAAAGGCAAACAAATCAGTATTGAATAATTTATTAATCTCATTCCCCCTCTCCCCAAAAAAAGCTTGAATGTCTGAGACACAGCATTCAGGCTTTTTTTTGTCCAAAATAAATGTCGCCTGCCGGGCGACCAAAGGTCAGGGCAGAGCTGGTATTCTAAGATCATCAAAGACAAGGAGGATAACCACTATGAAAAAAGATTTGACCGAATTAGTATTTATCCTGGACAAAAGCGGCTCCATGGCCGGATTGGAATCAGACACCATCGGCGGCTACAATGCCATGCTGAAAAAACAGCAGGAACAGCCGGGAGAGGCCATCGTTACCACAGTGTTGTTTGACGATGATTACGAACTGCTTCATGACCGCATCAATATCAAAGGCATCAAGCCCATCACCGACAAGGAGTACTTTGTGGAAGGATGCACCGCTCTTTTGGACGCAGTAGGCAAGACCATCAAAAAAATCGACAACGCCCAAAAACATACCAGCGAAGAAGAAAAGGCCGAGAAAGTCCTGTTCGTCATCACCACCGACGGCATGGAAAACGCCAGCAAAGAATACAACTACGACAAGGTCAAGGCCATGGTGGAAAAACA
>DBRM01000034.1:7463-8076 GCA_002305965.1 Syntrophomonas sp. UBA1368 | reverse complement strand
ACCAGCCTGAACTTTGCCGTGGTCGGCGAAGCCGTCAGCCATATTCGGATGAATAAGTCCATGGCATCTGACTGGAAAGCCAGGATCGATGAGGATTTTGAAAAGCGGGGGAAAAAGAACGGAGGGAAAAAGTAAATCAATCGTACACATTTGCTGATGCAGGGCGCAAGCCCTGCAAAGCTGCCGGCCTATACATTCCGCCATCAGGAAAACTGTGGTGCTTAATTATTTCTTACCGCTTGTTCAGAGGAATATTGTATTTAGCCGCTTTGCGGACGATAGTGGGCTGACTTACCCCTAATTCCTGTGCTGCCTTGCGGGTGGTCCCCAGGGTTTCCAAAGAATTCTGGATCAGGAATTTTTCCAGCTGCTCTACTGCGTCTTGCAGTTTGAAACCGAGGAGATGTTCATAATTGACAGCTTCATAGCCAGCATAGCCGAGATCATGCAGATTGATATGCCGGATCACATTGCCCGGGGTGGTGACCAGCACTCTTTCGATCAGGTTTTCCAATTCCCGGACATTGCCCGGCCAGTCGTAATTCATCAAAGCCTTTATTTCCCGCTCATCAATACGTTTCTTAAAATTATACTTAGCGTTGAATTTATTGAC
>DBRM01000034.1:1359-7308 GCA_002305965.1 Syntrophomonas sp. UBA1368 | reverse complement strand
CGTTTGCCTTCTTTGCTGGCCCCGGTGAAGGCACCCGGCTCGTAGCCGAAAAGCTCTGATTCAAACAAGCTTTCCGGAATAGCCGCACAGTTTACTTTTATCATTGGCTGGTCCCGGCGGCTGCTGTTTGAATGGATCAGTTGGGCGGCAAATTCTTTACCTACGCCGGATTCACCTTTGATCAGCACCGTGGCGTCAACCTGTCCCAGCCGTACACAAAGATCGGCCAGATCACGTGATTCTTTGGAGCGGATCACATACTGTTCAGCCAGATTATAGCGGTTTAATTTTTCCTGGTAGTGATGGCTCAAGGTTCGGGCTTGCTCCAGTTGCTTTCTCAGGTCATTGAGCTCTGATATATCCCTTACATTGATGACGATTCTGAATAAATTGTCCTGTTCATCAAAAATTGGGCTTGCTGTAATGATAACTGTATTGCCTGGTTTTGATTCCTGGGAAATGGTTACCGGTTCACGTTTTTCCAGCACCAGTTTTAACACATCCTGAGAATAAACCCCTTTGCCTACTAATTCCGATATGGTTTTTCCGATCAAATCTTTGACAGGAATGGTGGTGATACGTTCAAAAGCCTGGTTGACCCGCAGAGTTTTGCCGTGATCATCAGTTATGTGAAAACCATCGAAGGAGGAATCAATGATGGCAGAAAGTTCTTCTTTTATTTCCTTGGTGTAGTTGAGCTCTTCAGAAATCAGTTCCAGTTCTGAAATGTCCTGAAAAACTTCCACCGCTCCGATAATCTGATCATTACCCAGCACCGGAGACATATTGGAAATAAAGCCTTTGCCCTGGTAAACCACCTTTTGCCCAAAACCACTCTGTCCACTGGCTAAAACCTCCGGCAGTTTACTCTGGGGGAGGACCCGGCTGATCATTTTTCCCACCACATCTTCCCGTTTAAGACCCAAAACCCATTCAGCCGCCTTGTTGATCAGGATGATCTCTCCTGCCTCATTAACAGTCAGAATACCATTGTGGGCTGAGTCAATAACGGCATTCAGCTCGGCATGCAAGGCGATCAAAGAACTGAAATAAGCCCGGATCGTATCGGACAAAGTCACCATCCCTGCCACCTGTTGGTTGTCTATAACCGGCAGATTACCCACATTAATCGTGATCAGTTTGGATACATCTTCATCCGGCCCGATAGATCTCACCGGGCTGATCATGATTTGACTGACCGGCTGCTCCAGATCAGTACCGGCTAATATCGCCCGTAAAACCACGGTTTTGGTCACCTGACCCAGTAAGTTGTTGGCCTCATCTACGATCGGAACTGCGTCGATATTGTTACTGACCATAATTTCAACCGCCGACTTTATACTGTCTCCTACCGTCATCAATTCAGGCTGATAGCGCATAAAATCCTTTACATGCAAGGAAGACCTGATCTTAAGATCCCGGCCCAGTCTGGCCAGGTCTTCGCCCACTTTGATCCATTTTTCTTTTTCCGTATTCATTTTTATGACACCTCCCTGAAAATGATAGAAAAATTATGTCCAGGTTTTTTGATACCAAAATGTATCAAATAGTGGAGATCATTCTCTCCTTTGAAGATCACTGCAAGATGTTGTAAAGCAATTATTACAAGAGGAAAGGAGCCTTAGTACAGGGCGCAGATTTCTATCTTATGATACGCAAATGTATCGTTTATTTTTATAGCCGGAAACTTAAGAATATTCGCTCCAATCCGAGCCAGGGGACGTTCAGGCTTCTATCAAAACCTTTTCGATACACTACTGAATCAAATATAACATAATCATTAGGAATTTACGATTTAGAAATTTTCAATGCTGGTCATAAAATGCCATAATCAGCGGGCAAATGATATTTGGCATGAATGTTGCGATAAGCAAGTTTAATAGCAGAAATTATTGGAGGAAGAAAGGGATTTATAAAGGAGGGTACATCATGTCTGAAAAACCGTGGTTAAAAGCATTTGAAGAGGAAGTTGCCAGATTGAGGCCTTTATGGCAGGCAAATTATGACGACCATATCGAATTGGCGCCGAAATATCCCACCGAACCCCCTAAATGGTGGTTCAATAAATGGGCCGCCGAACAACCGGACAAACCTTATGTAATGCAGGGTGATACTGTGATCACCTACGGTGTAGCGAATGACATAGCCCGCCGTCTGGCCAATGCGCTTACCAGCCTGGGGGTAAAAAAAGGCGACCGAGTATCGATCATGTCCCCCAACCTGCCCCAATATGTATTATCGATCCTGGCGCTGCTTAAGATAGGTGCGATTGAGGTACCGACCAATCCCCTTTATACAGTACCGGAGATATCATTGCAGCTCAAGGACAGCGGCGCAGAAACAGTAATCGTTTTGGCAATGTTCGCTGATAAAGTTATCGAAGTCATGAAGGATCCGGATTCTCCGGTGAAACGCGTGATTGCTTTTCAGGTTCCTACCATGCCCATCGAAGTGGAAAAAGGGGAGGGCATCTATGATTTCAATGAAATCATCGCAGCAGCTGACAACACTGAACCCGAGGTGGAACTGACCCCGGATGATATCGTTCGCTTGCAGTATACCGGCGGTACCACCGGCGTTCCCAAAGGATGCGTCCTGACCAACCACAATGTAATGTCCAAAGCAGTTCGGATCGGGCAGTGGGTGACAAATAATTACACTACCATGAAAGCAGGGGATATGAGGGCACTGTCC
Organism: Syntrophomonas sp. UBA1368; assembly: GCA_002305965.1. Classification (GTDB taxonomy): domain Bacteria; phylum Bacillota; class Syntrophomonadia; order Syntrophomonadales; family Syntrophomonadaceae; genus UBA1368. The sequence goes on along the minus strand of DBRM01000034.1, from coordinate 4,614 downwards.
ATCATTCCTTTAAACCACATTTTCGGTTACATGTCTGCTGTGGCATTCAATTTCTTCTGCGGCGGCAGTCTGGTTACGGTTCCGGTACCTGATCCGGATGCCATATTACAGGCGATTGAAAAATATCAGCCGGCTACTCTCCCGGCGGTACCGGCTCTGCTTATTATGCTGCTCAACCATCCGCCCTTCCAGAATGCTGATATTTCCTGCTTCGTAGGCGGAGTCTTCTGCGGCGGTTCCCCTCTGCCGGAAGAAATATTGAATAAATTTGAGGAAATGGCTCATTGCCGAATCGTTGAAGGATATGGCATGTCGGAAAGCTGTCAGCAGATCACTGCCAATTCCGGGCATCATACCAGAAAAATAGGCAGTGTGGGAGTGCCCTGGGTGGATACTGATGTCTTGATCGTCGATGATATAACAGGTACTAAAATCATGCCCGTCGGTGAACCGGGAGAAATCATCTTCCGCGGGCCTCAATTGATGCGTGAATACTGGAATAACCCGGAAGAGACTGCAATGGTGCTGAGGGATGGATGGTTTTATACCGGGGACATCGGCCGTATGGACGAAGATGGCTTCTTTTACATTGTGGACCGCAAGAAAGACATTATTATCAGCAGCGGCTTCAATGTCTTTCCCCGGGAAATCGATGAAGTCTGTTACGCGATGCCGGAAGTCCAGGATGCCTGTGCCATCGGCATACCACATCCCAAGCGCGGGGAAGCTGCCAAAGTATATATTGTGCTGAAGCCGGGGGCAAAACTTACGGAAGAAGAAGTTATCGCTCGCTGCCGGGAAAAATTGGCTCCTTATAAAGTTCCGGCCGAGGTCGAATTCTTGGATGACCTGCCCCGCACACCGGTAGGCAAGCCTGACCGCAAAGGCATGAGAGCCATGGCTGCGGCGAAGCAGTCCCAACAATCGCAATAAACTGTTCAGGAGGATTTTTATGCCATATCAATATATATCCCTGGAAAGATGCGAGGGGATCGCCATTATCAGGCTGCAAAGGCCCGAAGCATTGAATGCATTAAACCGCCAGATGATTGAAGAACTGGAACAATGCTTCATGGAGCTGGAAGCAGATAAAAAAGCCGGGGCAATCATCATCACCGGAGAAAAACATTTTGCGGCCGGCGCTGATATCAATGACATGCTGGAATTCAGTCCGGAACAAGCCCGCGCATTTTCCTTCCGGCACTGTTTTGCCCGGATCGAGGCATTCCCAAAGCCTGTTCTGGCGGCGGTCTCCGGTTTTGCCCTGGGAGGAGGAATGGAACTGACACTGGTGTGTGACTGGCGGATCGCTGACAAAACAGCCCGGTTCGGCTTGCCGGAAATCAATCTGGGGATCTTCCCCGGAGCTGGAGGCACCCTGCGTTTGCCCCGTCTGATCGGAACTGCCCGGGCCAAAGAAATGATTTTCAGCGGCGGGACTATCAAAGCTGAGCAGGCATTGGAGTACGGGCTCATCAATCAAATCGCAGAAGATGCTCTGGCTGAAACCATAAAGACTGCACAGATGCTGGCCGGCAAACCTCCTATCGCGTTGAAGCTTGCCAAGCAATGCATCAGCCAGGCATTTGATATTGACGGGGTCAAGGCCATTGAATTTGAATCGATCGCCTGGGCTAGCTGTTTTGCCACCCGGGATCAACGGGAAGGAATGCAGGCATTTACGGAAAAAAGAAAACCTGAGTTCCAAGGTATTTAACTTAACCAAGGAGAGGAGCAAATAATATGCAGGAAGTTGTTATCGTAGCAGCTGCACGTACAGCGGTGGGTGATTTTCAGGGATCGCTGGCAAGCATAAAAGGTCATGAATTGGGAGTATTAGCCCTTAAAGGAACCATCGACAAATTCGGCATCGATCCCAATCTGATCGAAGAGGTGATCGGCGGCCAATGCAATCAATACGGCTCACCGGGCAACTCAGCTCGCTGGGTGACACTAAAATCCGGCTTGCCGGTGGAAACGATCTCCACTACCGTCCATCAGCAATGTCCTTCCTCCATGCGGGCGGCAGATATTCTGGCCCAGGAAATCATGTTAGGCAGGGTAGAAGCAGCCGCAGCAGTGGGGTATGAAAGCATGAGCAACGCTCCCTACCTGCTCATGGATGCCCGGAAAGGCTATCGTTTGAATGATGGCGAAACCGTCCGGGACAGCCTGATGTTAGGCGGCCTGATCTGCCCCTTCGAAGGCTATCATATGGGGGTGACGGCGGAGAATATCGCAGAATTGTACCATATAACCCGGGAACAGCAGGATGAATATGCTTTGTTAAGTCATCAGCGGGCCTGCAAGGCCATTGCTGACGGATTATTCACCGACGAGATCATTCCGGTTGAGATCAAAACCAGGAAAGGTCCCAGGATATTTGATACTGATGAACATCCCAATCCCGATGCCAACATGGAAATGGCGGCCAGGCTCAAGCCGGCTTTCAAGAAAGACGGTACGGTGACTGCTTTCAATGCATCCAGTCTCAACGATGGGGCAGCAGCCGTGATCTTAATGTCAGCTGAAAAAGCCAAAAAAGCAGGCCTGAAACCTTTGGCCCGGGTGGCTGCCTCTGCTTCCGGCTCAGTGGAGCCGCGGATCATGGGGATGGGACCGGTGCCGGCTTCACTCAGGGCACTGAAATTTGCCGGACTGACCTTGCACGATATTGATTACTGGGAGCTTAATGAAGCCTTCGCTGCTCAGGCATTAGCCTGCATGCAGGAACTGAGTATTCCTGTGGATCGCTGCAATGCGGTGGGATCAGGAATTTCATTAGGGCATCCGGTGGGAATGACCGGCGCCCGTATTATCCTTGCAGCAATTAATGAACTGAAAAGACGGGGCGGAAGGTATGCCTGCTCGACCATGTGTGCCAGCGGCGGACCGGCCTGTGCTTTCATTATCGAAAACATCAGCTGATTACAAAAGGGGGGAGGTTAAGCAACATGGCCAGCAACTTTATTTATTCAAACCGAGATCTGAAGTTTATTATAGGAGAATGGCTGGACACCGATTCTTTATTTAGTTTTGACAAGTATCGGGATTACTACAGCCATGATGACATTGACGTCATACTGGACCAGGCACTGAAAATCGTTGCCGAACAGGTGGCGCCGACCAATGAAGACGGAGATACGATCCAGGCCCGTTTTGAAAACGGTATGGTAACGGTGCCGCCTTCTTTTCATCCGGTCTATAAATTTTTGAACCAGGAAGGCTGGGGGATCTCCAATTTACTGGAGGAAG
>DBRM01000034.1:892-1212 GCA_002305965.1 Syntrophomonas sp. UBA1368 | reverse complement strand
AAAGTATTTATCACTGCCGGGGATCATGATATCTGCTCCAATATCATCCATATGGTTTTAGCCAGAGCAGAAGGAGGACAGCCGGGCACCAAAGGACTGTCGCTGTTTATCGTGCCCAAGATATGGGTAAATGAGGATGGCAGCCTGGGAGAGAATAATGATGTGACCACAGTGGGGATCGAGCATAAGATGGGCATCAAAGGCTCCGCCACAGCTGCGCTCAACTTTGGCGAAAACAACAACTGCCGCGGGATACTGGTAGGTGATCCGCCCCGGGATGGAAAGGGCGAAGGGATGGCCCAGATGTTCCAGATGATGAA
>DBRM01000034.1:0-831 GCA_002305965.1 Syntrophomonas sp. UBA1368 | reverse complement strand
GTCGGGTGCCGATCATAAAGCATGCCGATATCAGACGCATCCTGCTGAACCTTAAGGCCTGTACCGAAGGAATGCGGGCCATGGCTTTCAAAACTTATTATTATTTCGATGTCAGCCGCCACAGCCCTGATGAGGCAGAACGCCAGAGAGCTGCTGATCGTATCGAGGTCATGACTCCGCTGGTCAAAGCGTATAATACCGATATGGTCTGGCCTTTGGTGGGAGATGCCATCCAGCTTTACGGCGGCTATGGCTTTTCCGAAGAATATCCTCTGGCACAGATCGCCCGGGATTGTAAAATCTATTCTTTGTGGGAAGGAACCAATTATATCCAATCCATGGATCTGACCGGCAGGAAATGGACCCTCAAACAAGGCCGGCTTTTCATGGACTGGCTGCAAGACATGGAAGCGATTGCTGACACCATGGCCGGGCGGGCGGAATTCACTGCCGAAAGCGCCATCCTGAAAGAAGGATTTGCTTCCTATAAACGCATCAAAGCCAGGATGGATGATTACAAGCAACAAGGCAAGGCCGAGATGCTGCCGCTCTATGCTACCCGTATATTACATGCTACCGCCCAGTTGGGCTGCGGAGCGCTGCTGCTTGACCAGGCAGCGTTGGCAGCGGATAAGATCAGGGAACTGGGCAGTGATCACTGGGATCTGGCCTATTATCAGGGGAAAATAGATGCCGCCCGTTTCTACATTAGAAACCATGTGCCTGCAATCATGAACCTGGAATCCATTTTAAAATACGATGATGATACAGCCATAACCGTCATGGAAGAAGCCCTGGGCAGATGATTCTGCCCGTGGGCTTAAGAAGTAA
>DBRM01000085.1 GCA_002305965.1 Syntrophomonas sp. UBA1368 | reverse complement strand
GCTCTCTTGGCTTCTGACCGCTTGATCATTCCCCAGCAGCTGTCATTGAGAATAACGGTGGTGAATTTGATACCGTAACGCAGAGCTGTATCATATTCCATAGCTCCATAACCGAAAGCACCGTCACCGGTGATAAGGAGCACTTTCTTTTCCGGATGGGCCAGTTTGGCTGCCATCGCATAGGGAACACCTACACCCAGAGGTCCGAAACTGCCGTTGGCGATCCCCATGTATTGGCCAGGGCCGGTAGCCGGCAGGAAGGAGTTTCCGAAAGTAGCCGTATCACCGCCATCAATAACGACAATCGTGTCCTCATCAATGCGCTGCATGATTTCGAACATAAGTCTAACGGGGTGAATGGGGGTCTGATCAGATGTCAACATGGGCAAGACTGCCTGCACCATCTGGGATTTGCCGTTGCTGAGAGCATCGGTCCACTCTTTGTGAGTGTTTTGTTTTACTGCGGAGATCAGCTGTTTCAGCACTTCTTTAACATCGCCGGCAATACCGACTTCCACATCCAGCTGGTCAGTAATAGATGCAGCGTCAATGTCGACCCGGATGATCTTGGCATTGGCCGGGAAGGATTCCCGCTTCATAATGTAGCCGGGGCGTGTTCCCAGGAGCAATACTACATCGGCATTCTGAATTGCTCCGGCAAAAACGGGATGCCCAGTGGCTCCAATCGATACAAATAAGGGATGACTGTCAGGAACCAGTCCGCGGGCAGCATTGCGGGTGAAGAAGGGAATGCCGGTTTTCTCGACAAACTCTTTCAGTTCATCTTGCGCTTTGGAGTAGAAAGCACCGCTTCCAGCTATGACAACAGGTCTTTGGGCTTCATCCAATATTTTGGCGGCCTTCTCGATATCAGCCGGATTACCAGCCGGTTTGTTGGTTAAACGATAGGTTTTCTGGTATTCGACAAGAGATTCATCCACATAACCTTCCATAATATCCCGGGGGATTTCCATGTAGACCGGTCCCGGTCTTCCGGTAGTGGCTTCCGCTATGCCTCTGCCAACATACTCAGGAATACGATGGGTTTCCTGCACTGATCTGGCATGCTTGGTCATGGACTTGTAAATATCGATCTGATTAAAGTCCTGCAGTTCATTGCGGTCAGCTTCGATAACTTTTGCTTTTCCGGCCATGATCAATACCGGTGAACAGTTGCGGTCAGCATTGGCGATCCCGGTTACCAGATTGGTCACACCAGGACCTGCTGTGGCTGTACATACACCAAAGTCGCCGGTGGTCAGAGCCCATCCTTCAGCCATCATGGCTGCGGTCATCTCATGTCTGACACCAATGAATTTGATACCGTTTTCATCACAGGATTCCATCATCGGATAGATGTGACCTCCCGGAATACCGAAAATATACTTTACTCCTTCTTTTTTGAGGATTTCTTGAACCATGGTTCCGCCTCTGATTTCTGCCATTTTAAAATACCTCCCATCAAAATTGTTTCAATAANNGCCACCATTTTATCCGGCAAAGCAGTCGCCGTAGTATTGCACAGCATCGGCGCCAGGAAAGTTCCGCCTAATTTCGCCAAATCCCAGCCGATATGGTCGTAGAGTTCCAGGGGGCCTTCAAAAGCCAACTTAAGCCCGGCATTATTGGTTATGGCTTTATCCACATCTTCCGGAGAAGCCCACCCTTGTTCCACGATGTAATTGGCCTCCCGTGCCAATGCAGTGTTTAGACGGTTAACGATAAATCCAATCGTGTACTGTTTTAACACTACCGGGACATGATCCAGACTTTCATAAACCTTTTTGGCAAACTCTAAAGTTTCCGGTGATGTCTCCGGTCCCAGTACGATTTCCACTAACGGAATGATATGGGCCGGGTTACAGAAGTGTCCGATGATCAAACGGCCAGGATTGGATACCTGCACCACATCATAAATATTTAAAGCCGAAGTGGTACTGGTCAGAATCGTATCCGGGGAACAGAGCCTGTCCAGTTCCGCAAACAAAGCCTGTTTTATATCCGGTACTTCAGGAACAGCTTCAACTACGAATTTTGCCTGTCTGGCGGCGTCCTCCATTTTATCCGTGTAAACCAGCAGCTCATTTACATTTTTGATACCCTCATCTGTGATCATTCCTTCATCTTTCAGCAGTTGAAGATTGCCGTCAACCAGCTTCCTGGCTGTTTCCAGCTGTTCGCCGCTCTGATCATAGAGTGTGGTGGGATAGCCATGGGCAGCAAAATCCTGGGCAATGGAGTGCCCCATTATTCCTGCTCCGATGACCAATACTTGAACTTTGTCATTCATTTGATCCGATCCCTCCTATATTGGCTTCAGTCATAAACTGAATGCGACAATTATCAGCAAGTACAATCATTTTCAAGATTCCGTGCATTCCTCCTCTCACCTATCGATCACAATCAACCTAAGATCCTGTAAAATGTATCGCTGAGCCTCGACCGCCCGGTAAAAACTTAAGATGACTTGCTTGCGGACTGGTCCGCATTATAGGGCGGAATCTTATAGGTCAATGGCTCGGGTAAAAACATGGCTATGATTAAAATACATATCAGGACTCCGACGGCCATCAGGGTAACAGCATTGCCTATGCCATTGAGCAGCATTGGTGCTGATAAGAATCCAACCAAAGCCGGCGCTGCGATCTGTCCCAAACGTCCGATAATGTTGTTTCCCCAGGCCGTAGCGTTGCCGCGCAATTCCGTTGGGAACAGCTCATTGGTAAAGGTAGCACACAGAACGGTAAAGGTTCCGGTAAAGAATACTCCTACGATTTGTGCCAGAGCCACCTGCGCAAAACCCTGGGCCTGGAATACGGTCATGACTGCCAATGAGCCAATCCCGAAGAAAATATATGCCGTCTTCTTGCGCCCGATCTTATCCAGCAGTTTCCCTACCACTACATAGCCTGCCAGCCCCAGGGTAAAGGCCAAAGCGGTTACCAAACCGACTTGATTTTCATTCCAGCCCAGTTCGCTTTCCACCCGCAGGGCAAAAAAGTTCATCGCTGCTGAATAGGATATATACATGAAGAACCACAGGGCCATGATGGCGAAGAGGTTTTTACGATAAGGGGCATTAAAAACCGCAAACAAAGAAGGAGTATTTTCGCCTTTTCCTTCCTTCATCTCTGTAAAACGCTGGGTTTCCGGCAGATTCTTGGCAAAGAATATAAGTAAAATCAAGGGCAGTGCTCCGATGATATATAATCCTCTCCAGTGCAGAACTGGTATCATTGCAACCACAGGCAGGAGCAGGGAGGGGAAAATCGCACCGATGGCTGCCGCTCCCTGAAAGAATCCCAGGGCTCGTCCACGATATTCAGCATCAAATTCCTCTGCCACGATAATAAATCCTACTGCCCAGCAAACTACCAGAAATACGCGGGCAATAAATTGAAAGGCAATGAACATCTCCAAATTCACCGATAATGCAGTCAACAAACTAAAAACTGAATAAATAACAACGGACCAGATAAAGATTGGCCGGCGGCCGACCCGGTCAGACATTCGCACCACAAAAAAGGCCACCAGTGCTCCAATGGCAATGACAGATAATGTATAACTGGCCACTTGTTCGGTAATATTGAAGGCATCCTTAATATAAGGAAGAGCCAGATTTACCACCATAAAGTCAAACCCTTCAAAAAAGGCACCGATCATAACCAGCGGCATTAAGAGCTTCTGCCTGTGGCTTAAAACAAATTTTCCCGATGATTGCTTCTCTTCAACCAATGTGTTCGCCTCCTTTAATAGTTACCATTACAACCATCGATCAGCACGAGGAGAAACGAGCATTTCCTGCTAACCGAAGTTTTATACTACACCTCCTTTTTGCATTCTTCCCAAATCTTTAATGAACCGGCAGTTCTGACAATCCCAGCTCTTTGAGCAACTGCCCGCCAGGTTTTCCCTGGCGGTCATATCTCCTGATCCGGTAATACTCAGCCAGCATGACTGCCAATTTATCTTTCAATTTCACATCCTGGTCAGGGGTCAATTCTTCCATAAGCCTGTCGGGCAAGACGTCATCATTGCTGCTGAATCCTTCACGCATATTAAACATTCGTTCAATAACGAAAGCCCTTTCCCCCGCTCTGATAAAATCACCCGTACTTATTTTCCTGCCGGTTACGATTTCCCACGCCCCAACATGAGGAAACAGGGCGAAAGATTTGAAATGCAGCAGGGAAGGATGTTTAGCCAGAAATTTTATGACCGGATTGCTCAGGAAGATCAACCGTCCTGCCACTTTGCCCAAAAGATCATCTTCCCGGCGCCCAAAAAGAAATGCGGGCATGACGGTAAAAGAGGTAAACAGACACGATCCTCCCAATGATATAGCTTCCATGGCGTTCTGAAAGAAAACGGTCAGGGCCGCTTTACCCCTGGTGGTCAATCCGTCAAAGGTAACCGGACTCAGTACCTCAAGAAAAGTTAAAAATCCTCCGCCTAAATGGCAGGCTCCCCGGTTGGCAGTAGCATAACCCAATCCCAGGCCCACTGTATGGCGGGGGTCATAAGAAGCCAGTTCCAAACCTTTTACCTGGATCGCGCAGGATTTCTCACCATATTTTTGTGCCAATCTTGCCGAGCCATCAGCCAGTTCTGCACAAACTCCCCGGCGGCAGGCAATGTCATCGATGGCTTCACGGATGCCTTCCGGGCTGTCAAACCTGATGCCAAAGTCCTTGATACCCTTTTGCTGCAGTTCCATGGCAAAAGCCAGGGTTCCCGCCAGCGATATGGTATCCATCCCCAGGAGATCAGCCTGGTAATTCCAGTTAATGATAGACTGCAAATCAAAATTTCCTATATTGGAGCCAAAAAGGCCAATGGTTTCGTATTCCGGTCCTTTTATATCTTTGCCGTTCAATTTTACCCGCCGTTCGCAGCGGATCGGACAGCTAAGACACCCGGAGTTCTTTTCCAGGTAATCTGCTGCCAGGGTTTCCCCAGAGATCTGGTTAGCCAGCGGCGAACCGACCTCACTGAAATTATGAACCGGCAAAACCCGACTGCGGTTTGCTTTGTTGACAAATCCTGCCGTCCCAAGTCCAGGCATATCCTGACCGGTGCTGGGATGCTCTTTTAAGAATTTCATCCAGCGGCCAATATAGTCTTTCCAGGCGGTCTCATCAGCAATGGGAATGGGAATATTCCCCTGGGCAACCAAAGCCTTTAAGTTTTTGCTGCCCATTACTGCACCGGTTCCGCAGCGGCCTGCCACCCGTTCACCGGATACTGCACAGGCATA
>DBRM01000051.1:85614-86732 GCA_002305965.1 Syntrophomonas sp. UBA1368 | reverse complement strand
TCTTTAAGCGCCGGTTCCGCTTTGCAGCCCGTCAATATTTCGATTGAGTTGGGGTTAAGTACACTTTTATAATTTTCTTCTTCATCGGGATTTTCACTGGTAAATAAATTTTCATAGAGGCGCACTTCCACATCTACCGCATGGGAAGCCGATACCCAATGGGAGGTTCCTTTGATCTTTCTTCCGCTGGTGGGCCCGCCGCTTTTGGAATCCGGGTCGTAACTGCAGATCAGCTGGGTGACTTCTCCGGTGGCCTCGTCTTTGATCACCCGTTCACATTTAATGATATAAGCGCTTTTCAACCTTATTTCTCCGCCCGGCGTCAGGCGGAAATATTTCTTGGGGGGATTTTCCATAAAGTCTTCCTGCTCGATATAGAGCTCCCGGGAAAACGGAATCTTTCTGGTCCCCATGTTTTCATTTTCCGGATTGTTGTCTGTTTCCAGCCATTCCACCTGGCCTTCCGGGTAGTTTTCCAGGGTTATCTTGAGGGGCTTTAATACGGTCATCACCCTGATAGCATTGGCATTCAGTTCTTCCCGGATGCAATGCTCCAAAAGAGCAATGTCCACAGTGCTGTTCCGTTTGGCCACCCCGATCCGTTCACAGAAGTCCCGGATGGAAGAAGCGGTATACCCCCGGCGCCGCAGTCCGCTGATAGTAGGCATGCGCGGGTCATCCCAGCCGTCAACGTATCCGCTTTCCACTAACTCCCGGAGTTTTCTTTTGCTCATGACTGTATAAGTGAGATTTAACCTGGCAAATTCTATCTGCCGGGGACGGCTCTCGGCTTCCCCTGAATAATCAACATTCTCGATACACCAGTCATATAAGGGCCGATGGTCGGCAAACTCCAGTGTGCATACGGAGTGGGTAATGTTTTCCAACGCATCTGACAACGGATGAGCATAATCATACATGGGATAAATGCACCACTTGTCGCCGGTGCGGTGATGGGTGGCCCGCAGGATCCTGTAGAGGACCGGATCACGCATATTTAAATTGGGCGACGCCATATCGATTTTCGCCCGCAATACACGGGATCCGTCTTCAAATTCTCCGGCCCGCATGCGGGCAAACAAGTCCAGATTCTCTTCCACGGAACGATTACGGTATGG
>DBRM01000051.1:56294-85477 GCA_002305965.1 Syntrophomonas sp. UBA1368 | reverse complement strand
TTGCATAAACCTTTATTGGCCAGAGCCAGTCCAAAATTCAGGCAAATCGATTTGGCATGACCGATATGCAGATAACCGTTGGGCTCCGGCGGGAACCGGGTATGAACCTTGCCGCCGTTTTTGCCTTCTTCCAAATCCTGCGTGATGATGTTCTGCACAAAATTTACCGGTAATACTGAGTTAGCGCTCTCCATCTTCTTAACTCCTTTTTAAGCTTGATCAGCAGAATTCTGCCGGAATATTTGTCTGCGGGGTTTAAGCCCCCGCCAATAAAAATAAATATCGTTTACTATTATAGCTCATTACCAGCCCGCTTTATAAATTTTTGCGTTTACGCCGTAAAATTTTTTTCTTTCTGCTTGACAGGAACGTCTGTTCGCTTTATGATTATTACAGAACATTTGTTCCCGTTTAAAAAAGGAGGCAGCGATTATGTTTAAAGGTTTAAGTAAAAAAGATCTGGTCAATTCTTTTTTGGGTGCCGGCTGTATGGCTGCAGTGGTTTACGCTTATTCCGTCCTGCTCGTGATCGTGTTGAAATAAATATTGAAAGCCGCTCTCTTTGATCAAGGAGCGGCTTTGTTTATCAATCTCTATAGTCCTTCTTCAAATTTTTCCTGCGGCGCAGGATCATTTTCCCCGGCCTTGATGAAAGAAGTGATTTCCGGCAGGATCTCCCGCAATTCCATGGGCAGGGGGAAGAGGATGGTCGTGTTCTGGGAATTGGTCATTTCAGATAAAGAGCGGAACATTCTTAATGTCAGTCCGCCTTGTACAGAGGTCAATATTTCTGATGCTTCAGAAAGTCTTACCGCCGCCTGTTTTTCACCTTCCGCCTGAATAACTGCCGCGCGGCGGTTTCTTTCCGCTTCTGCCTGCCGCGCAATGGCTCTTTGCATCTCATTGGGCAGCACCACGTCTTTGATTTCTACCGCTGTAACTTTGATGCCCCAGCTATCGGTAGCGTCATCAACGATATGCTGGATGGTCTGATTGAGCTTGTCTCGGTTGGAAAGAAGTTCATCCAGGTCGGCGGTGCCGACTACGCTTCTTAAAGTGGTCTGGGCCAATTGGTTGGTGGCTTCGTGATATTGTTCCACATTGACCACTGCCTTGTCGGCGTCGACCACCCGGTAATACAATACAGCATTGACTTTACAGGTTACATTGTCCCGGGTAATCACTTCCTGGGTTGGTACGTCAAAAACGATGATCCGAAGAGAAACTCTGATGATCCTGTCAATGATGGGGATAATAAAAATCAATCCCGGCCCCCGGACATTGACTAAACGTCCCAATCTGAACAGAACCGCCCTTTCGTATTCGGGTATGACTTTTATGGCCATACTCAGGATGACTACTGCCAGGATAATGACGACCAGCCAATCAAAAAAAACTGCCAAAGCGTTCATTCCATCGCCTCCTTTACTATTTCGCCGATTTAAATTATTGGTTATCTGCCGGATTATCCGCAGATCTGTTATCTTTCTCCACCAATAGCTGGATATTGTCGCGTTTGACCACTTTGATTTTTGTATCTGCCGGAATGGTTTCCCCGCTCATGCTTGTAGCCCGCCAGATCTCGCCGCGAATCTTCACCAAACCTGACGGTTCAAGGGGTTCGATGGTTATCCCCTCATCAGCGGCAAACTCTCCCGGTCCCTGCATGGGTTTGATTTTGCGTAAATTGAGTATGCCCTTTAAAACAATAAAAAGGAATCCGGCACCTACGATACCGACGCCGATAGCCATACCCCGGAAAGAGGCAAACCAGTCTCCCGGCATCAGCGGTTCCACCGGCAAAAAGGCGATACCTAAAATCATGCTGACAATCCCTCCTATCCCTAAAACCCCATAGGTAGGAGTAAAAAGCTCCGTGATCAGCAAAACGATCCCCAGTACGATCAATAGTCCGGCGGTGAGATTCACTTCAAACAGGCCCAACCCAAACAGTCCCAGAATCAGGCTGATGGAGCCTAAAACTTCCGGCAGCATAAAACCGGGAGAACTGAAAGCGATGATCAGGCCGTAAATGCCCAGCATTAAAAAGATGACTGCCAGAGTGGGGTCACTGATGATATGGGTCAATTGTTCTTCGGGATTCATTCCCAGATGAATGGTCTCAGCATTTGCAGTATCAAGGTTGATTTTCCCTGCTGCGGTAATCACTTCACGGCCGTCAATAACATTCAGCAGTTCCTGCAAGTCTTTGGCATTTACATCGATGATCCCCTGCTGCAGGGCTGCTTCATTTCCCAGGCTGAGGTTTTCCAGCACAAATTTCTCGGCGATATCGCCGGGGCGGCCATTTTCCTGGGCAATGCTGCGCATATGTTCGGCCAAAAATTTAATAGTCTTCTGGTCAGCTGCTTCCATGCCGCCGCCATCAGCACTCATGGTGACNNAAAGTCCCGGCCGAAGCAGCTATGGCTCCCTTGGGTGTCACGTAAGTAATGACCGGCACTTTAGCAGCAGAAATAGTCTGGATGATGTCTAAAGTAGCGTCTACCAGTCCGCCGGGGGTATTGATCAATATCACCAGAGCGTCAGCATTCTGCCTCTGGCTGTAATCGATGGCCCGTTTGATATTCTTGGCGGTTCCGGCGGTGACCGTATCTTCTACTGCTACGGTATAAACCACCGGACCATCGGCCTGGCTATGGACAGAAACCGGAAATAGAAAAAGAGAGGCCATAATAAACAGCAGGCTTATGATGCCGATACCCTTCCGCGCCACATTTTACACCTCCCGGGATAAAATTCCTTTTTCTTTATTGTGCTTTATTTTGCTCTTCTGGTAAAGGACCATATGATTAATATTCTCTAAATACCTTCCGCTTATGCCTTTTCTAAATTGTTAAAACCCGAATACTGCCGGCTTATCATTACATGAAAACATGGACAAAAAGATACACCGCCAGATCCTGGATCTTTATGCCCATGATCAGGGGTGTACACTTTGCGGTTCTTTTCCTGTGTCTTGACCCCAATTTTAGCTGCAGTATTTACATCATCTTTTTCGCCCTTTGATAGATAAGGGTCGGCACTATGCCAAGTATCAGTGCCACTGCCGCCCATGCCCAGTATTGAGGTGGAAGAGGCAGTGCAAAAATCCCGATGATCACCACCAGGGCGAATCCCAGTTGTCCGATGCCCATAATACGCAGCACAGTTTTCAGCTGGGAAAGGTCCTTTTTGGCTGCATCAGCTGCAAATCCCAGCGCAACATAGAAGGGTGCTGCAGCCATCAAGGCGAATTTTCCCATTTCCGCCTGGCACCACAGAAGTGCGAAAAGAAAAGCGATTCCAATCAGTATCTGACTCCACTTTAAAAAACTTAAGATTTTCTGTACCAGATTGATGGCGGCCATAATTTTGGCCATCGCGGCCGGATCCGGCTGCGGGGCAGCATTTTCAGTGTTTATCGGTGTTTCACTCATAAACAAACCCCCCTGATTATTTTTTGCCTGCAATTTTGTTCATTACAGGATATGCATATTAATATCATGTTAGCATCAAATTTCGTTATGGGTCAATGATTTGTCAGAATTTTCTTTTTATTTTCTTCGCCGAGGATTATCTGCAAAGATTTTTGGATCAAGCCATATGCTTGAGGTTAAATTTATTTTTTTGTGTTACTATAATTTTGAAATAACATTTCAATACCAGAAATTTCAAAGGAGAAGTTTATCCATATGAATCATTTGATTTACCCGATTTATAATGGTTCTTTTACAGTTAAAATGGGCGGCGGAGGTTTTTTCCCCGATGTTAAAAATATTCCCAGTTATGCCTTTCTCATCGTCAATGAAAATACCGGAGGGCTGATATTGATCGATACCGGCTTTCATCCGGATTTTATCCCGGGAGTGGATTCGACCTCGGTTCATTTTGAAGATCTTCATTTCAGCGAGGTTCTGGAGCACTGGGGCTACCGGACGGAGGACATTAAAACGGTCATCATGACTCATATGCACTGGGACCATACCGGTTCCATTGCCAAATTTCCCCGCGCCCGCTTCTATGTACAAGGGGAAGAACTACGGGCTCTGGTCCGTTTGCCGGTCAATGAAGAATGCTCTTTTTGTCCCTCCCACTGGCTGCCTCATCTGCAGCAGTTTGAGCTGTTGGAAGGCACCACCGAGATTGAACCGGGCTTAAAGGTCATTTTCAATAGCGGCCATACGGCAGGACATCAGGCCATCGAAGTGCAGACTGCGGAAGGCAGGATTATTTTGGGAGGCGATGCCCCTTTTAACTATACCGCCATGTGGGAGAAGATCCCCGAACCTTACTGGCAGCAATTCAGGGCCGGATATGGCGGCCGTTTTTATTGGGATGATAATGTACGCAAGGAAATAAGCAGTCATCTGGCTGCCAGCAATTCACTTACCAGAGAAAGGCCTGACCGCTTGCGTCTGGATGAAATACGCAGTCTGGGTGTAAAGTTTTTTACTTCTCATGACCCGGCTTTGTCCTGTTTCGCCGATGAAAAGCCTATATCCCTGGCATCCGGCTCCGGCAACACGGGCAGATAACTTCCACCCAGGCGGATAGAAAACCGCTCTAGTATTTTTGCCACCGGCCGGGCGAAAAACAGGCATAATAAAAAATTGGCAGCAGCATGGATACTGTCAAAAGCAAAACTTACCACACAACTGGCCAGGTAAGCCTTGATCGTGACTGGTGTGACAAAGACCGTTACGAAGCCGATATTCTGGATCCAGCCAAACAAATATCCCCACAGTCCGGCCCATAAAGCCAAAATCAGAGGAAACCATCTGCTTCTTATATGGGTCAGTCCGGCAGCACTCATGCCCATCAATCCCCAGCCCAGCATCTGCCATGGGGTCCAGGGACCCTGCCCGAGAAAGAAATTGGAAGCCAGTGCCGCCATGGCCCCGATCATAAAGCCTGCCTGGGGACCAAAAACCAGACCGGAGACCATAACCAGAAAACTGGTAGGCTGCACACCGGGCAAAGCGGCGAAAGGGATTCTTCCCAAAGCGGCAGCAGCAGCTAAAGTAGCCATCAGTGACAGCAGTTTGACGGAAGATAGTGACCGGCGGGCCCATACGATCATAAACAGCAAAGCAAGGATGGTGATAATCGTTGAGGCAGCGCCGGCAGTGATTTTTTTGTATACCAAAGCAGCCAGACATAGGATTAATCCGCTTGCCATGCATAGCAGGATGAGAGTTTTCTTTATTTTCTCGTTCATAAAGCCTCCCGCCTTTCCCCATTCCTTAATTCATCCTTTATCACACAACCGTGCTGCATCAATATTACCCGGTCAGCATATGTATTTACGAAATCCGTGTCATGTGAAGCCAATACGATGGCTTTCCCCGTTCTTGTCAACCCGGTCAGAGTCTCACCCAAAACTTGCTTTTGCATGATGTCCAGCCCCCTGGTCGGTTCATCCAGTAAAATCAACTGCGGAGCGGCGGCTATCAAGCTGGCGATGGCTACGCGCTGTTTTTCTCCAATGCTGAGACTGCGCGGGTCAGCTTCTGCATATGCATCCACCTTTAATTTTTCCAGCCAATCCCGTGCGGATAAGTGATTTCCCCCGCCCGCTCTCAGTCCCAGTTCAACTTCGGCCAGCGCAGTATCAGTGATAAAATAATGATCCAGGTTTTGCGGCAGATAGGCCGCTTTTTGTCCGATGATCTCCGGCCGCAATTGTTTCCCCTTCCGTCCCAGTACTTCAACTTCTCCTCCACCGGGCTTAAGCAGTCCCAGGAGCATTTTTATCAAAGTGGTCTTGCCGGCCCCGTTATCACCGGTCAAAGCAGTGATCTGCCCCGGGTACAGCCGCAAGGTAATATTTTTAAGAATTCTGATTTGCTGATATTGATAATTTAGTTCGTAAACGGCAGCTACATGATCCGGTCTGGTAACAGCAGCGGTTGATTCACTGCCGGCCTTCTCCTTCCAATCAGGTCCTGCATATGCCTTCTCTTCGTGGTTTATTTTACAGTCACAGGTCAAAGGATAATCATTCCGTAATGCCCAGCTATATTGTTCTTGCGGAGTTCCGATAAAAATTACTTCCCCTGCTTCCATCACTGCCACTTTATCTGCCAGGTTCAGCAGCAGCTCCAGCTTTTGTTCGGCAATGACTATGGTGATCCCCCGCTCTTGATTGAGCTGCTTCAATAAAAGAAACAAGTCCCGGGAAGTGTGATCATCCAACTGGCCTGCCGGTTCATCCAATACCAGAAGTTCCGGCTCCATGGCCACAATTCCGGCCAGGGCTGTTTTTTGCCTTTCCCCTCCCGATAAATGGTGGACCGATCGGCAGGAAAGCTGATCAAGCCCAAAGTATTTCAGTACCTCGCTGATCTTAAGGCTCATCTCCCGGTTGCTTATGCCCAGATTCTCCAGGCCAAAAGCAATGTCTCGCCTTACCTCATTGAAAATCAGGCTGTGTTCTGCTTCCTGGGATAAGACGCCCATGGACCGGTACAATTCTTTCTGGCTCCAGTCCCTTAATGACCGTTCCCCGAAGAAAACGTTCCCCGCCAGATTGCCCCCGTAGAAGTCAGGGATCAGCCGGCTCACAGCCCGCAGCAAGGTGGATTTGCCGCAGCCTGAAACGCCTATTATGCCCACGATCTCTCCTTTTTTGACCTGCAGATCGATGTGGTTTAAAGCCGGGCGGTCTTGGCCGGGATAATAATAGGTAAGATTCTGTATATCGATGATATTCATCATTTAAAATAACCTCCCGGCAAGGGGCAGATAAAAAGCAGCAGGAGCAAAGGGGCGATACCTGTCATCCCCGATGATACTTCAATAATAATGAAAAGCAGGAGCGCCGCCGCCGCTGTCGTGATAATCGTGTCACGGCCCCGCCAGTGTTCCGGCACGAAACAGGTCCGTTTTCCGCTGCCAAAAGCCCGCACCTGCATGGCCTCTGCTGTCTGCAGGGAGGATTCCAGAGACACTCTTAACAAATTGGTCAAAAAAGGCCCGGTACGTTTCACTTTATCCATCAGTGAAACGGTTTTTTGCCCGTGGATCCTGAGACTTTGTACCTCAGCAATGGAACGGGCATGTCTGCCTAGCTGCGGCACCATTCGGGCTGCCAGTACCGCCATTAAAACCGTCGGTCCTGAGAAATTGCCAAAAACGCTGATCAACTTGTCCACGGTGATCACTTGATTAAAAATAGTAAAAACCGCCATGATCAGTACCAGTTTCGTTCCCATAGCCAGACTGTTGATAAGGGGCTCACGGTAAATCGTCCAGGTATCCCCCCAGGGCAAGGCCAGAACATACAAAGCTGTCTTTCCGTAATCGGCTAGCCACAAATTAAGTCCTACGATGATAAGGGTCAAAGGCAGGATCACCATCAGCATTTTTGCCAGTGAACGGCCATGATCTTCGACAAAATTGATTACAGAAACAAGCAGCAGCATCAAGGCCAGCAATTTTAAATCATTGATGAACAAGGCTAAGATGAACCATACGGTCAAATAGCAGGCCACACTGCGGGGATGAAAATTTTTTAGCATCTCTTGCTCCTCGGTTAAATTCTGCTGCTTCAGCTGCTGGTGGCAATTAGCCAGCTTATGCGCAGCGTTTTCTCCAATAAAAAAACCTCCCGAAGAGGCCATAAAAATATGCAGCCCCCTTGCCCGCTCACCCCGGGCCCGGGCATGACATCCGGCAGGTCTCCTGGCTAACATTCATTTGATCCCTCCTCCTTCCCGGCTTCAAGCCAGTGGCTTGGGAGGGCCATCCTGTTTTACAGTAGGGGAAGCTGCAGTGGTTCACACTTTCCCTTTTAAATTGCATAGCAATACCGGATGCCTTATTTGTTTTCCCTATCATACTAAATTATTTGCATAATTGCCATCTCACTCATAAATACTCGTCTCAATTGCAATAAAAAAGAGGGAGATAACCTCCCTCCCAGACCATCAACTTTCTTCTTTTCTTTTCTTTAATTGCAGGGCTTCTTTTAGTCCTTTTTCCTGATTTTTACCTTCGATACTTTTTTCAAAGCGGCATTGCCGTCATAATCCCTTGAATCAAGCGGTTCCTCCAGCCATGCTATGTTATTGTCTGCACATGCCTGGGCAAATTCAGTGGCACGCTTCAAGTCCCAGGCCGGAATCTTATCTACTATTGATACTAACCAACCCTCCTTTGTTTAAGAATGTCACTCTTTTTTAAATTATACAGCAAATTTCACTTTTCCAGCTCGCCAACATATCCTATAATTTTAGTGTAATATGGTCTTACCTATTTTGCATCGGCTTTTAAATGGAAGGAGATTAATGATAATGGGCCAGGAAAAAGGACAGGTTTTAGCTGTAAACATCTCAGAGAAACGAGGAATCAAAAAGCATAATATAGATGCAGCCTATATAAAAGCGGATTGGGGCATTGAAGTGGATGCCCACAGCGGAGCATGGCACCGCCAGATCAGCCTGTTATCACTGTCCAGTGTTGAAAAAATGCGTGCATTGGGAGCCGCAGTAGAGTATGGAGATTTTGCTGAAAACCTTACGGTAGACGGCATCGATGTAGCCACTCTGCCCCTGGGAACTCGTCTTTTGATCGGAGAAGTTCAAATGGAAGTCACCCAGATCGGCAAAGAGTGCCATAATAAAGCCTGCGCGATCAAGAAACAAGTGGGCACCTGTGTGATGCCTATAGAAGGAATCTTTGTCCGGGCGTTAAACTCGGGCTGGGTCAAAACAGGTGACAGTGTGGAAGTTGTGGAAGTACAGCCGTAATTTTTAATTTGCTATTAACGCCTTTATATTCCAAACATTCCGCTGATATATTGGTTAATCATGGTTGACACGGGCGGCAGCGTGATCCCCATAGCTAACATCACACTAAGAACTAAACCAATTGACCATAAAACCGTAAAGCAGGCCAATTCCCGCCACCACTGTTTTTTTATCAAGCCGGGAATTTGTATTAAGGCCACGATTCCAAATCCCATAAGCAACAAAGCAATCATGGCATGCCTCCATCTGTTTTAGGCAGCTGGCGCAGTTTGGCTATAATAAGCGTAATAAGCGGAATAATTATTTGAAAAGGAACAGCATAGATTGGATAGATCTTATGTGTAAAATCAAATAATTCTATTGTATTAGCAACATTAGTTAAAGCCAGAATTACCATGAGAATTCCTACCGGAAGAATAATGGGACGGTAGCTTTGCAGATTTAAAACCTGGGCCAGCCCCAAAACTGTTCCATAAAGCAGAACCGATATTTTAAGAAACCCCATAGTGATGAAATTGATGGCCACCAATATTTCCAACCGGGTGAAAATGTCTCTTATGTCAATGACTTGGACTGCCTGGTAGGAAGGATAATTGTAGGCAGCAACCATTGGTCCTAATACGGCAGAATTTCTGATAGAAGCAATAATCAATACCAGTCCTGCTATTATTAAAGCTTTAGAAACAGCACGTCCTCCTTTTTCCGATTTATTTAGAAAAGCTAATATCATTACAAATACTACTGATTCGGCAAAGGGAAAGCTGGCGACACTGTGAGCCGACCATAGTAACTTCCCAATCGGCAAATCCAGAATTGGCATCAGGTTGTTAAGGTTAAAATGCGGAATTAAAAACATCGTAACCAGAAATATAACACTAATGGTAAGCGGCACTAAAATCAGGCTGCATCTGGCTAATGCTTCAATACCTCTGTTCACAGTCGATGCACATACCAGCATAATTATAAGCAGCATGACAGTTCTCGGTGTAGCAGGGTATAATTCTAATCTGAAAAAATGGACATAATCATTCAAGACTAGTGCACCCAGATGAAGAAAATACCATAAAAACAGTACCGAGATCAATTTACCTATAACTTTTCCGAAGACCAGATCATTAATTTCAATGATTGTCTTATCTTTAAATCTTAAAACTAAAGCCGTAAATATTAAGGCAATCAGCGAACCTTCCATCAACCCTAAAGCAATCGCGATCCAGGCGTCATGTCCGGCGTCTCCTCCGGGTGTTATGATGATAGATGAACCAAGCACAAAACCTACTAATAAGACGCTTAGTTGAAAGCTGGATATCCTACCTTTTTCTAACATAGTTAATTCCCCTGATTCCTTATTCCGTCATTATTGCTTTATTGATATCGCCGATTTCATCCAGACGGGTTTTCACCTTTACTGAAACTTCGATAGTGGGATAAATATCATCCCACCGCGGCTCCATCTTCTTCCATTCTTTTTTATATTTGCGATGTACTGCCCCTCCAAAATCGAAAATATCGGCATTAAGAGCCATAGACTTCTTGATTACTGCTTTTACCTGGCTTTCAATTTCCCGCGCCTGAGCCTTTTCCAATTGGTGAATGAGATCAGGGGTGATATTCCTGGCATTATTGTATTGTATTAAATTGGCTTCTTCCTCTATCTCAACGGTAATTTTTATTTTCCCGCCAGTTAGCTCTGGAATAATTTTAGTCTTAGAACCAATAATCTCTAAACTGGCTTCAGGGATTATTACGAAGCCTTTTTCTATCTGGTTGATTACCCATAGCAGTCCACTTGACTCCTGTTCATTAAGTTTTCCAATCATTTTATCTCCCTTAAAAACTGCCGTCCCGTTAATACGAATCTTTTTTTGTCGCTTCCCTTCCGGACCCGTTTCTTCAAAAACGCCCATTATAGGGGCAACCGGTGCAGTAGTTTTACCTATGAAGCGGCTAGTAAAATCCAAACAGGTGACCGCCGGGTATTTGGAAAATCTCGCTGACAATTTTATTATATTTGCCATTCCCACTGCCTGAATATTTTCCATACCATCCTCAACTGCTAAAATATCACTGGCTTTATTATCTGAAATTGCCAGCAAAATATTAGGCCGTCCGGCGGGATTTCTGATAACAGTATCCAGGAACGGGTATAGTCCGTGTTCTGCTGCCGCCTTGCCGATAACAATAACCTGGGTGTGTTGATAAAACGGAATACGACTGCCATGCTGCGTATAGCGATTTAATACCTCATAAGGGGATAAGCCGGTATCGTGGTCAAGTTGAATAGACTGAAGCCCGCCGCTGCCTGTTTGCTTCCCTTCACCACCACCCATACTGGGAGAAGGTTTTACCTGGCTGGGAACAATCGATTGGTAGGTAAGCGTAGCCCTTTTAGTAGCAGGATCCAAGTCAAAACCAAGACCAGCAATTAGAGATAATGTGCTTAATTCACGACTATCCCAGCAGCCGACTATGAATACCGAAATAATGCTTAATAATATAACCAAACTTATTTTGCCCTGCTGCCTATTTTTCATTAGCTTTTCCTTTCATTGGGATTATTTTGGGGTGGATGTGGCTTTTGATCAGGTGATTGCCTTTTTTTATCAAGCGGGTCTAAAAAAGCGGGACGACTACCTAATGCCCATAAGGGTGCCCGGAGCCAGGTGTCTTTTATTAAATCCGAAGTATTGAGCGGTGTTACAGGGGACAAATAAGGTACTCCCAGGGAGCGTAATGCAGCCAAATGGCTTAAAACTTCCAGCGAAATAATGATCATTCCAAACAGACCCAGAAAACCTGCCACTATCGTCATTATGAGCCGGAATAAGGCCCCCGTATCAGCAAAGGGAACGACCATAAACGAGGCAATGGCTGTAGCTGCAACTACAATAACCATGGGAGCTCCTACTAAACCGGCTGATACTGCCGCCTGGCCGATTACCAGAGCGCCCACAATACTAACTGCCTGACCAAGCGAGCGGGGCAGCCTGAGACCCGCTTCCCGCAGGATTTCGAACAGGATCAGCATTAACAAGGCTTCTAATACCACCGGGAACGGATGTCCTTCCCTGGCTGCTGCCACCGTAATCAGCAAGGGGGTTGGAAATAATTCCGGGTGAAAAGATTTTAAGGCAACATAAATACCCGGCAAATAGATACTGAGTAGAAAACCAAGCAATCTAATTATGCGCACAAAGGAGGCAAAAAAAGGCCGGGCATAATAATCATCCGGATTCTGGAAACCTTCGACAAATAAGAAAGGCACTGTCAAAGCCATCGGGGAGCCATCAACCAATATTGCAGCCCGTCCTTCCAGCATTCGTGCTGTCACTACATCCGGTCTTTCACTGGTACCAACGGTGGGAACAAGTGACAACGGATTCTCTTCAATATATTGTTCTATATATCCAATATCCAGAATAGCATCGGTATCTATTCGTTTTAGCCGTTGCTTGATTTCTTCGATAAGATTATCAGGCGTGATACCCTTGATATAAGCTATTACCACATCAGTTTTGGACCTCTGCCCGATCTGCATTGACACCAAGCTTAAATTGGGGTCACGAATTTTCCGCCGCAATAGAGCTGTGTTGATACGCAGTGTTTCAGTAAAACTATCTTTTGGCCCGCGTATTGATATCTCGTTTTCAGGACTTTCAATAGCACGTTTTTCCCACCCCTTAGTATCAATAACCAGAGCCTGAATTGAGCCTTCTGCCAACATAGCGGTCTGTCCTGTCATAACGCTGGAAATAATACTGTCAATATTTTCAGTAGTCTCTACTTGCCCAACGGTTAACACACTTGATTTAATGCAACCTAATAGGCTGGAGTTCTTTTGTCCCACCTTATCCTTAATAAATTGCAGGTTAAACATGAGTGGCTGCAAGATGTCACGACTTACCAGATCCCTGTCAACTAAACCATCAATATAAATAACGGCTGCATCAACATTTGCATTTGAGCTGATCTTCATTTCACGGATGATTATATCACTGCTTTCACCAAGACTATCTTTGATATTCTTTAGGTTATCCTCCAGTTTCCTGGACAGATTAACCGGTGATACTTTTTTTGTTGCTTTCATTTGCTCTTTATTATTTTTGTCCCGCCAAAAACGCAGCTTTTTTGATAGTAATCTAAAAATAAGTAATCAAACCTTTCAGTAATTTGACTTCGGGAATAATTTCGCTTAAGAATATCTTTCCCCGCAAAGGAATCGATTAATGCGAAATAATATTGTTTTCATAGCTAACAGTAATAGAAATCCTGTGGCATAATACTTGACATATCCTATAGGATTTAAGTATATTAAGTTTAGCTTAAGGAACTATTTCTATGGAAGGCTTGGAGGGATTTATAA
The DNA here is from genome assembly GCA_002305965.1 of Syntrophomonas sp. UBA1368. Classification (GTDB taxonomy): domain Bacteria; phylum Bacillota; class Syntrophomonadia; order Syntrophomonadales; family Syntrophomonadaceae; genus UBA1368. The sequence goes on along the minus strand of DBRM01000051.1, from coordinate 72,361 downwards.
TGACCGGGCCAGCTATGTGCCGCAAAAGGGAAATAACCGTATATAACCATGGCACGGTTGAATTAAACCTGGATCAGGTTGTTGAAGAGACCCCCTTAACACTATTTTTAAATCATGTGGAACTTGCCACCATGGTCTGCTCCCCTGGCGGATACCAAGAGCTGGGGGTAGGGTTTTTATTAAGTGAAGGTCTGATAAAACAGCCTGATGATATTATTAAAATTTCCTGTCGTGAAGAAACAGGATTGTTGTGGATAGAGACAAGTTTACCCGTTCCCCAAACCGGTAATTTTTTACGCCGTCATATAGCAAGCTGCTGTGGAAAGAGCCGGGCTGGCTTGTACTTCATTAATGATGCCCGCCAGCTTAGGCCGGTAGATTCCCAAGCCCGGTTTACAGCCGAGCACCTGTTGCAGACCATCAGCTTATTGGAAGACCGCTCCGGCACTTTTCGTCTGACCGGAGGAGTTCACAGTGCGGCACTGGCAGATGCTTCAGGCTTATTATCAATGTATGAGGATATCGGGCGGCACAATGCGGTAGACAAGGTTATCGGCCACGCTTTTATTAATAAGATCTGTCTTAATGATAAATGCTTATTATTAAGCGGACGTGTGGCCTCCGAGATTTTGATAAAAGCAGCCCGGGCTAATATACCGCTGATATTGTCGCGCTCTGCGCCTACCGGATTAACCATTGAGCTGGCTGAGGAACTGAATATCACTGTGGTAGGCTTCGCCCGCGGTAATAAATTTAACATTTACAGCCATCCGGAAAGAATTATTATATAGCAGGTGATTATTATGCAGTTAAAAGAGCAGGAAACCATTGAGAAAATCAATAAAATCAGAAATGAAAAATCCGTTTATATCATCGCCCATTATTACCAGCGCGGTGAGATACAGGATATTGCCGATTTTGTCGGGGACTCTTATGCCATGGCAGTTGCTGCCAGGAATTCTTCTGCCGATATAATTCTGGTAGCGGGAGTAGATTTTATGGCAGAATCTGCAGCCATACTTTGCCCTGACAAGATGGTACTCTCGCCGGAACCGGCCGCCACTTGTCCCATGGCTAACAGCATAGATATCAGCGATGTATTAAGATTCAAACAGGAGCACCCGGATGGACTGGTTGTAAGTTATGTCAACACTCCGGCAGTTATAAAAGCCGTCAGCGATATTTGCGTCACTTCCTCCAATGCAGTGAAAATTATCGAGAAACTGCCCAGGGATGTACGGATTTTATTTATACCTGATGAGAATCTGGGGCGTTTTGCAGCAAGCAAATTGGACCGCCCTCTTGATTTTTATCCATCCCGCTGTCCTATTCATGCAGCAGTTACCAGGGATGATATTTTGCAGCTAAAAGCCCAGCATCCTGATGCTGAAGTACTGGTGCATCCGGAATGTGCTCCGGAAGTGATTGATCTGGCAGATTATACAGGCAGTACCTCCGGTATAATTGATTACGCGGTCAATTCGGAAAAGAATAAGTTTATCATCGGAACGGAATGTGGTGTTATGCATAAAATCAGACAGATCAGCCCTGATAAAGAACTTATACTGGCGGAACGTGAATTGATTTGTCCCAATATGAAAAGTATTACATTAAATAAAATTCTCCATTCCCTTGAAACTTTGCAGACAAGAATAACCGTTCCTGAAGATATCAGAGCCAAAGCTGCTATTGCCTTGGAGAAAATGATTGAATATGCTGCTATGTAATAAAGGGGCTATTAGCATGACCGGGCTTGACTCTCCAAAGATTGCTTTATGGAGGTAGATATAATGAAACTGTCCACGAAAGGCAGATATGGACTCAGAGCGATGATCGATATGGCGCAGCACAATGATCAAAACCCTGTTGCTGCGCATTTGATCGCAGAAAGGCAGGGAATTTCAGAGCGCTATTTGGAGCAGCTGATGGTGCCTTTGAAAAGGGCGGGTCTGGTCAAAAGCCTCCGCGGCTCCCAGGGCGGCTATTTACTTGGCAAAAGCCCCGGGGATATAACCGCCGGTGAGGTCATCCGCGTTCTGGAAGGCCCCCTGGCTCCAGTTGAGTGCGTCAACGAGATTAATCCGGAAACATGTGAACGCTCAGACTATTGTGTAACCCGTAATATATGGACCGAAATCAGGGATGCGGTAGCCCAGGTCCTGGATTCATATACCCTGGCTGATCTGGCCGGTGAATCACAACCATCTTCCCTGACCAAAAAAATAAAATGATATCAAATATCTCATAAGGAGGTCGCTATATTGAAAGCAATTTATATGGACCACAGTGCTACTACTCCGGTTGACCCCGAGGTGCTTCAGGCAATGATGCCTTATTTCAATGAGATCTACGGAAACTCTTCCAGTGCTCACTCTCAGGGGCAAATGGCTCATCAGGCCCTGGAACAGGCCCGCGAGCAGGTAGCAGCGCTGATTGGAGCTACCCCTGTTGAAATTATTTTTACTGCCGGAGGAACTGAAGCTGATAACCAGGCGATCCTGGGCTTCATGACCCATGACCGTCAAAAAAAAGGCAAGCATTTGATTACCTCATCAATCGAGCATCATGCTGTTCTGCATAGCTGCGAGTATCTAAGCAAACATGGTTTTGAACTCACCATTCTGCCGGTAAATGAAGCCGGGCAGATAGAACCTGACACTTTAAAGGCGGCATTACGACCCGACACCGCCTTGGTTTCAATCATGCATGCCAATAACGAGATCGGAACGATTCAAGATATCAAAACATTGGCTGCGATCAGCCATGAAGCCGGGGCGGTTTTTCATACCGATGCGGTACAGAGCACGGGCAAAATACCCGTTGATGTCAAGGAACTGGGAATCGATATGCTCTCCGCTTCTGCTCATAAACTTTATGGTCCCAAAGGGATAGGATGTCTTTATGTGAAAAAGGGGGTCACGGTTGGCAGTTACTTACACGGGGGAGCACATGAGCGTAATTTACGGGCCGGTACCGTGAATGTCCCCGGTGCGGTAGGATTTGGCAAAGCCGCTGAATTGGCGCAGCAGCAGATGTCCCAAAATATTGTTCACCTAAAAGATTTGTCCCTGCGTTTAACCAAGGGTATTTTAGATACCATTCCCAATTCACGTCTGACCGGGCACCCGGTTGATCGCTTGCCAGGCAGTGTGAGCATGGTTTTCGATTATGTGGAAGGTGAATCCATTCTCTTGATGCTTGACAGTTATGGAATTATGGCCTCCAGCGGCTCGGCCTGTACATCAGGTTCCCTGGATCCGTCCCATGTTCTGCTGGCTATTGGTCTGCCCCATGAGACGGCTCATGGCTCCCTTCGTCTGACTATGGGGAAAAGCAATACGCTGGAAGAAGTTGAGCAGGTTTTGACTGTACTCCCTGACATCATAGCAAAATTACGAGTTATGTCCCCCCTGGGGCATTAAAGGAGGAAAAAGCATGGCATACTCAAAAAAAGTTATGGATCATTTCATGAATCCCCGCAACGTAGGCAAAATTGATCAAGCAAGCGGTGTGGGCGAAGTGGGCAACCCGGTCTGCGGGGACATCATGCATATTGAAATAGAAGTAAAGGATGATATCATTAATGATATCAAATTCCAGACTTTTGGCTGTGCCGCAGCCATTGCCACCAGCAGCATGGTGACAGAAATGGTCAAGGGCAAAACACTGGAAGAAGCTGAAAAAATAACCAATCGGGCAGTAGCAGAAGCCCTGGACGGCCTGCCGCCGGTTAAAATGCATTGCTCCAATCTGGCTGCTGACGCACTGCACGAAGCGATCATCAATTATCGGCAAGGCCAGGGAGGCGTTGCTGAGGTGGCCAAAGGCTGCTGTCAGGAGCAGCCGGAAACCAACTGTGTAAAAATAACGGAATAAAGTGAAGTGAGAGGGATGCCCCTCTCATTTTTATTTTATTATTTTTATATAAACAGCTCCGGTTCACGCCTTTCGGTATAAGTAGTCTCCAACTGTGTCTTATGGAACAAATATCCGGGGTCGTCAAAATATTTGGCATTAACCGGGCACTTTTTAACACAGGCACAGCATTTGATACAGATTCCCGTAAGCAGTTTAACATTCTCATAATCAATGGAGCCTAAAGGGCACACTTCCGCACAGGTTTTGCAGTCAGTACAGTCTTCGATGGTTTTGGGCGTTACTTTGCGGAACTCTTTATTGTCTTCCCCATTTTCTGTTTTGGGCACATAGTATTTGTTATATGGTTTGCTGCCTTTGACGGTCAGGTCACCAAAATCCTTTCCCGCTTCCAGTTTGCTGTTGATCTCACCGGCAAAACTCACGGCTGTCTGCAAATCTTCCCGGTCTGGCCGGCCTGCACCTAAAACCGTGGAAAATGCATGTTCCCCTATAAAAGCCCCGGCCGCGATCACCTTAAAACCACGCCCGGTCAGGATATCCTTCAGTTCGATCAAGGCATCATCGTAATTGCGATTGCCATAAAGCACCACTGCTGCGGCCAGCGCTCCGTTGCCTTCCAGGGTATTAAGATAGGGCAGCAGTACATTGGGGACTCTGCCGGCATAAACTGGAATACCTGCTACCACCAGATCCTGTTTGGTGAACTTCGCCGGCTCTTTTCTGTTTGCCGGCAAGGTAAAATCAAAGGCAGTGAAATCTTTTTGCCCGGCCAGTTTTCCTGCTATGGCGGAAACCACTTTTTCCGTGGTCCCGGTAGGACTAAAATACATGGCGTTAATGTGATAATGCATCATTACATGTCCCTTTCCTGTTTATTGTATCGGTAAGCGATCACAGGCTATAGTCAATTATACAACGACCAGGCTCAATGGGAGCATGAATAATTTTGCAGGATATCCTGTCAATAAACCAGTCACGTATTTGATGAGCTCTACTTCAATTCATCCAGATCATAAGGGGTTTCCTGGTACACATGATAATTCAGCCAGTTGGTAAACAGGAGATTGGCATGGCTGCGCCAGCTCACCAGCGGCTTCCTGCCGGGATCGTCATTGGGATAATAGTTGCAGGGGACAGCAATATCAAGTCCTTTGGCAATATCACGTTCATACTCCCGTTTCAAGGTATCGGCATCATATTCCGAATGCCCGGTAACAAAAATCAGGCGCCCGTCTTTGGATGATACGATATAGATCCCGGCTTGCGGTGATTCAGCCAGTATCTCCAATTCCGCAACTTTTTCTATATCTTCCCGCCTTATTTCACTGTACCGGGAATGGGGTACCTGAAACTCATCATCAAATCCCCTGAGCAGAGGAACATTTTCCATGTTTTTAGTATGCGGGAAGACCCCGAATAGTTTCTCAGCCAGCAGGTGTTTGGGAACGCCATAATGATAATAGAGTCCGGCCTGGGCGCCTGCACATATGTGTAAGGTGGAAAAGACATGGGTTTTGGACCATGCCATGATCTGCTGCAGTTCTTCCCAGTAAATCAAATCTTCAAATTCGATCATCTCAACCGGTGCCCCGGTTATGATCAAGCCGTCAAATTTTTGATCTTTAATATCTTCAAAGGTAACGTAGAAGTTCTCCAGATGCTCTGGCGAAGTGTTTTTTGGTATATGCGACTCTGTATGCAGGAGCACGATTTCCGTCTGCAGCGGAGAGTTACTGAGCAGGCGTAAAAGCTGGGTCTCAGTCACGCTCTTTAGAGGCATCAAATTTAATATGGCGACGCGAAGCGGCCTGATATCCTGCGTAAAGGCACGGTGCTCTCCCATAACGAAAATGTTTTCATTTTTCAGTACTTCCGCTGCCGGCAAATTATCTGGTATTTTTATAGGCATTTTCTATCTCCTCACTTATTCCAATCAATTAATACTGTGCCGCTTTATCAATGTTTCATTCATTTATATCCTAGTAATCCCATGTATATTGTACAAAATTTATATTATATTATCTTTATATAAATGACAATTAAAATAAAATAAAAATAGGCAGTTTATTCCTGCCTCAGGCGCTCTGCATGTCAAGCGGAAGTATTTACAAAAAGTTTATGGGTTCACCTGATCTTTGACAGCCCTTGTTTTATTGGGGTCAAATCGTTTCAGGCTCAAAGAGTTGGTAACAACGGATACTGAACTGAAGGCCATGGCAGCCCCGGCAATGATAGGGTTCAACATCCCCAGTGCAGCAAAGGGTATACCAATAATATTATAGATAAAAGCCCAAAAGAGGTTTTGTTTGATTTTTCTTACTGTCTGACGGGAAAGCCTCACCGCAGCAGGGATGGTCCTTAGATCCCCCCGCATTAATGTGATGTCTGCGGCTTCCATGGCTATATCCGTTCCGGTGCCCAATGCCATACCGATATCTGCCACTGCCAGTGCCGGAGCATCATTGATGCCATCCCCGGCCATGGCTACGATTTTCCCTGCGGCTTGCAGCTTTTTAACTTCCTGAGCCTTGTTTTCCGGCAAAACTTCAGCCATAACAGTTGTAATACCTGCCTGTCGGGCAATGGCATCAGCTGTACGCCGGTTATCCCCGGTTATCATATAGACTTCGATCCCCATATTCTGCAGATCTTTCACTGCTTCCCGGGAATGCTCCTTGATCGTGTCGGCCACCGCCAATACCGCTTCCAGCTTTTTGTTCACCGCCAACAGCATCGCGGTTTTGCCCTCATCTTCCAAAGCGGCCGCTGTCCTTTCCGCGATTTCTGTGGCAACTCCCTGTTCGCTCATCAGCTTTCTGGTCCCGGCCAATACCTCCTGATCATCAATAACTGCCCTTATTCCCCGGCCCGGTATGGCTGCGAAGTGATGGGGATCATCAAGAGAACCCAAGACCTCCCTGCCTTTGTCATATATGGCTTTCCCCAGCGGATGTTCCGAGTTTTTTTCCGCCCGGGCGGCAATTTTTAAAATCGTATTTTCGTCCCGGTCACCCAGGCTCACGATATCAGTAACCTCCGGCTGCCCTTTGGTAATGGTGCCGGTTTTATCTAAAACTACCGTATCAAGCCTGGAGGCCATCTCCAGGTATTCTCCGCCCTTGATCAGGATCCCGTTTTCAGCTCCCAGTCCGGTCCCCACCATAATAGCAGTCGGGGTAGCCAGTCCTAAAGCACATGGGCAGGCGATAACCAATACGGATACCGCACTGATCAAAGCTTTGTTGACCCCGGCACCGGTAAAATACCAGATTATAAAAGTTAAAACCGCTATGCCTAAAACTGCCGGTACGAAAACCCCGGCCACCTGATCGGCAATTTTTTGAATGGGAGCTTTGCTGCCCTGGGCATCCTCCACCATTTTAATGATCTGGGCCAGAGCGGTTTCCTTCCCGATCCTGGTGGCTTCCATTTTAAATACCCCGAATTTATTAATGGTTGCGCCATAGACCAGGTCCCCTGCCTGCTTGTCTACCGGCAGGCTTTCGCCGGTCAGCATTGACTCATCCAGGGCTGAAGTCCCTTCAATAATGCGGCCGTCAACCGGTACTTTTTCCCCCGGTCTCACCACTACGATATCCCCCGGTTCAACTTCTTCCACCGGAATATCGATTTCCTCACCTTTTCTTACCACCCGGGCGGTTTTCGCCTGGAGCTCGGCCAGCTTTTTGATGGCTTCCGAAGTTCTGCCCTTGGCAATGGCTTCCAGATATTTACCCAGCAAAATAAGGGTTATGATAATGGCGGAGGCTTCAAAGTACAGATCTTTCATGGCTCCAAAAGCCACTGTCTGGAAGAAGATATTATAGAGGCTAAAAAAGTAAGCTGCGGACGTTCCCATGGCTACCAGCACGTCCATATTGGCACTTCCGGATCGCAGGGCATACCAGGATTGTTTATAAAACCTGGCTCCGATCACGAATTGCACCGGAGTGGCCAAAGCCAGTTGGACGTATTGATCGTGGAGGATATTTACTATTGGGCTGTGTATTTTCAGCAGACTTAGGATCATGGCGGTAACAAGGGGCAGACTTAATAATGCCGCAGCCAGCAGGGCGATTCTCATCTGCCTGATTTCCCTGTCCTGCTCAGCTTGCTGCTTTGTCTGGCTCAAATCCTCCAACCGTTCGGCACTATATCCCAGCTTTTCCACCGCTGCAATCATGTCACCAACTTTGATTGCTTGCGGATCATAATGGATCCTGGCCTTTTCGGCAGCCAGGTTGACATTGGCAGTGGTAACACCTGTCAGAGAATTGAGTTTCTTTTCAATGCGGGCGGAACAAGCGGCACAGCTCATCCCGGATATCTTCAAATCAACCTGGCCAGACTGAGTGTCCTCTTCATGTATTACCCGGTACCCCAGTTTATTGATCAGTTCTTCAAATTGCTGTGGTCCCGCCAATTCATCATCATACTGAACCACCGCCCGTTCCATGGCCAGATTTACATTGGCGTCCCGGACTCCCTCCAGTTTATTTAACCCCTTTTCGATCCGTGCCGAGCAGGCTGCACAGCTCATGCCCGATATTTTAATGGTATCTCTTCGCAGCATTCCGTTCCCGCCTTTAAGTTGCAAATTTTGATAAAGCATAATGCTTCTGGCCTTATTATACCAATAATCATGGCAATACTATTGTTAAGCTAAATCAGCGAGGAATATTTTGCAGTGATCAGCCACGCAAACTGTCCGGTGCCTGGAGGTGTTTTCATCTGGGAGGTAATCAATTTCCAGCAAATCATGCAATAAAATACCCTGAAACCAGTGTTGTAATAATTATGTAACCGGGTTATAATATTTCTTGTTCGCGGGCGTGGCGGAATGGCAGACGCACCAGACTTAGGATCTGGCGGGAAACCGTGGAGGTTCAAGTCCTCTCGCCCGCACCATTTAATAAAATCGAGGGTTTAATACACCCTCTTTTTTTATTGATTGCCATAAGTCCGGAACTTAAAAGCGAAATGGTCGATCAGCCATTTCAGCAGGATGAAGATGAAGATATGCTTTTATCTGTTAAAATCTTTGTCATCATATTTATGGTAATACTCATTATCTCTGGTGTTTATCTTTCGCTGGATATAATCGATCCTGTAATTCTGGCGGCGGGCCATTCTTTTTTTACGCAGGCGTGCCTGGTTGATCTGACGCAAGATCAATATCAGTACCGCCAGCGTCAGCAGAATAACAAGTATTATTTTTATACCCTGAAGCATAGCTGCGAAAATACTTCCTGCCATCCCCCATGCCGAACCAAGAGTATTGGCTGGTGCAGTTACCGGTGTATCAATGGTAATGCTGCCCAGGTCCTCATACATATAGGTATTTTTCTGTGGCAGTTGAAATGAAACTTTGGTAGTTATATTATTTACACTCCCGCCTTCCAGGATCTCATAGCTGGCCTGTACTGAATCAGGGAAGACGCTTTTATGCAGCAGTCTGGTGATGTCTTCATCCGTTTTCACGGTAATATCCGCTGCTTTTTCGGTGCTTAGCGGCAGGCTTTTTTCCACATCGGCCGATAATACCACCACTTCCTGAAACTCATTGAATCCATAATCGAAAAGTTTCATGGTATCGAGGTAAGTGCCACGGTGGCCCGTGCTGTTCATCACCACCACGATCAAATCCCTGCCGTCCCTGGAAGCTGAAGTGACCAATGTATTGTTGGCCTTGGAAGTCCAGCCCAGTTTGCTGGCAGTGATCCCTTCATACTCATAACTGCCGTTCAGCAATAAATTTTTACTGTGAAATTCTCTTTCCTTGGCCTGCAGATTGGTAGGCGGCATCTTGTAATAATTGGCGGTGAAAATCTCTTTGAAATGAGGGGTCTTAATCGCCTGGCGCATGATCAGGGCCATATCGTAAGCGGTGGTGTAATGGCTGGGTTCATCCAACCCATGGGCATTCACAAAATGGGTGTTCAATGCGCCCAGTTCCCGGGCCCGCTTGTTCATCAGCTCAGCAAATCCTTCACTGTCGCCTGCTATATATTCAGCGATCCCATTACCTGCATCATTGGCGGATTCGATGGACAGGGCATAGAGAGCATCTTCCAGACTCAATTTTTCATCGGTATCAAGAGCTATATGGGAAGACCCACGTTCAATGGAGAAAACCGCCTGCCTGCTCATGATGATGGTATCTTTAATATCAGCATTTTCCAGGGCCAGCATCCCGGTCATGACTTTGGTGATCGACGCCGGAAACTGTTTTTTATCTTTATTTTTGGCAAACAGAATCTGCCCGGTCCGGGCATCCATCAGGACAGCCGAATCAGAATCGATCACCGGTACATTATATTGCTCAGCTTTGGATATATTAAGCCCCACATTGAGGTTTAGCAGTAAGGCAATTAAAACCAGCCATGCGGCAAAATTTTTTCTCACTTTTTCCTGTTACCCTTCGTCCATTGCGGCGTGCCATGTTACCTTACCGGCACACCACGATCTTTTAAATATTGTTTGGCCTGGGCTATGGTATATTCCCGGTAATGAAAAATGGAAGCACACAGAACTGCATCCGCTTTTCCCTCAGTAATTCCTTCATAGAGATGCTGCAGGTTGCCGGCACCGCCGGAAGCGATGACCGGTATACTGACTGCTTCGCTTATGGCGGCAGTCAGTTTGGTATCATAACCGTCTTTGGTCCCGTCCCGATCCATACTGGTAAGCAGTATTTCTCCGGCTCCCAGTTTCTCTGCTTTTTGCGCCCATTTTACAGCATCAAGGCCGGTGGCCACCCGGCCGCCATTGATATACACTTCCCAGCTATCCTGATCCTTCTGCCGGGCATCGATGGCAATGATGATACACTGACTGCCGAATTTTTTCGCTCCTTGTGCAATCAGCAGGGGATCCTTTATGGCTGCCGAATTGACTGATACTTTATCGGCTCCCGCCGTTAATATATCATGCATATCATCAATATTGCCGATCCCTCCGCCTACGGCAAACGGGATAAAAACCTGGCGGGCTGTCTCTTTTACCACTTCGACCATGGTGCGGCGTCCTTCATGGGTGGCGGATATATCCAGGAATACCAGTTCATCTGCCCCTTCTTTATCGTAAAAGGCTGCCATTTCCACCGGATCACCGGCATCCTTTAAATTTACAAAATTTATGCCTTTGACAACTCTGCCTTCATGTACATCCAGACAGGGTATTATTCTTTTTGCCAGCATGGTTTTCCTCCTCTTCCGCCATAAAATTATTTAATTTTCAGCTGCGGCAAGGGCTGCCGCCAGATCAATTTTTCCGTCATATAAAGCCTTGCCGATGATGGCTCCTGCTACCCCGCAAGGTTCCAAAGCTTTTAAGTCAGTTATGTTTTCCAGGCTGGAGACCCCTCCGGAAGCAATGATCTTAAGGCCGGTTTTCTCTGCCATTTCTTTAATTGCTCCAAAGTTCGGGCCCGATAAAAGTCCGTCCCGGCTGATATCCGTATATACACAAAGTTCGGCACCTATTTTTTTCATATCGATCCCCAACTGCACTGCAGATACAGCAGATGTTTCCACCCAGCCTTCCACGGCTGCCATTCCGTTGCGGGCATCGATCCCCAGGACAATTTTCTCTGCGCCAAACTGGTCGAGCAGTTCCTTTAAAAAATCCGGATTTTTTACCGCCTTGGTGCCAATAATGACTCGTGCGGCTCCTAATTTCAATATTCGTTTTACATCTTCGGTACTGCGAAGTCCCCCGCCTACCTGGAAGGGGATTTTCACTGCCTCAGCGATGGCAGCGATGGCCGCATCATTTCTGGGGCTGCCGCTGAAGGCTCCATCCAGATCTACCACATGCAGGTATCCGGCCCCCATCTTCGCGAAGGCAGCTGCCGTCCTGGCCGGACTGTCAGAATATACTGTTTTGTCTTCCGCCCGTCCTTGTATGAGTCTTACACATTGCCCGTCTTTCAAATCGATGGCCGGATAAATGATCATTGAAACACCTCTTCATTATATGTTATAGCTCCGCAAAATTATGCAGGATCTTAAGACCCATGTCACCCGATTTTTCCGGATGAAACTGGGTAGCAAACAGATTTTCCTGTTCGATGGCACATACGAAATCAATGCCGTAATCACTCCTGGCAGCAATGGCCGCATCATTTTCCGGTTCCACATAATAGGAATGGACAAAATAGAAGTGACTGCCGCCGGGGATGTCTTTTAATAAACGGCTGCCTTCCTGCGGATAGATGGTATTCCATCCCATATGGGGAACTTTGTATTCCCGGGGCAGGTCAAAACGCAACACCCGGCCTTTGACCAAATCCAGCCCGGGATGTATGCCGTGCTCTTCTCCCTGGGTAAACAGCAGCTGCATGCCCAGACATATGCCTAAAAGCGGAGTCCCGCTCTCAATTGCCGCTTTCACCGTCATATCCAAATGCAGGCGGCGCAGATTTTCCATGGCATCAGCAAAAGCCCCCACTCCGGGAAGTACTGCCTTATCAGCCTGCACAATTACTTTCGGGTCACTGCTGATCGCTGCCTGCACCCCTATTTTGAGAAAGGCATTTCTTACACTGGCCAGATTACCGGCTCCATAATCGATGATTACCAGCAAAATCTTATCCTCCCGGAGATAATCTATTTAAGTTTAACTGCTTTTCTCGATACTTTCCATACCCAGCGGATAATGACCGCTGAAGCAGGCATCGCAATAACGGTCAGGATTCCCGCCCATGGCTGTAAACATTCCTTCAATGCTTAAATAATGCAGGCTGTCAGCACCGATAAAAGATCGTATTTCTTCTACTCCCATAGTTGAAGCGATCAATTCCTCCCGGCGGGAAGTATCGATCCCATAATAACATGGAAAACTGGTGGGCGGTGAAGCTACTGCCATATGCACTTCTTTTGCCCCTGCATTCCGCAGCATCTGAACGATTTTTTTACTGGTGGTTCCCCGGACGATGGAATCATCTACCATGATCAGTCTTTTCCCGGCTACGATCTCATCAATGGCGTTCAGTTTTAAACGTACTCCTAATTCTCTCATACTCTGGGTGGGCTGTATAAATGTCCGGCCCACATAACGGTTTTTCATCAAGCCGTCCTGAAACGGCAGCCCTGCTTCCTGTGCATACCCAAGAGCTGCAGCAGTCCCCGAATCAGGTACCGGTATCACCATGTCTGCTTCAATATCGAATTCCCGGGCCATCTGCCTGCCCATTTCCCGGCGTGCCTGATAGACGTTGATCCCGTCCAGCGTACTGTCTGGCCTGGCAAAATAGATATATTCAAAGATGCAGTGGGCCCGGCGGGGAGAGCTGGCTCCTTTGATGGAGGTCAACCCGGTTTTGTCGATCACGATGATCTCCCCCGGTTCAATGTCGCGGATATACTCAGCTCCTACTGTATCCAGGGCCGCCGTCTCCGAGGCCAGGAAATACCCGTTCTTAAACCTCCCCAGGCACAACGGTCTGATGCCCATCGGGTCCCGTACGCCGATCAATCGTTCTTCGGTCATGATCACCAGGGCAAAAGCTCCTTTTAGATCGATCATGCATTTGGCCAGGGCATCTTCAATTTTATCCTGGGAATAACGGGCCAGCAGATTACCGATCAGTTCTGTGTCGGTGGTTGTCTGAAAAATTGATCCATAGGTGGCCAGCTGCTTTCTAAGTTCTGTGGTATTGACAAGATTACCGTTATGGGCCAGCCCGATCATGCCCTGCAAATAATGGAATACCATGGGTTGCGCATTTACAATGCCGCTTTCGCCGGTGGTTGAATATCTGACATGCCCGATGGCGATATTGCCAGGTAATTGATTGATATTCTCTTCCCTGATCACATCGCTTACCATGCCCATACCTTTATGCAGTTTTATTCGATGTCCGTCAGACACTGCGATCCCCGCGCTTTCCTGCCCCCGGTGCTGCAAAGCATAAAGGCCGTAAAATGCCGCACGCGCTGCATCCGTATCCTCCATAGGACAATTCAAAAACAATCCGGCTACACCACATTCATCTTTCCACTTATCCTCTAGGACATGCGGCATTCGATGGCCTCCTCCCAGATTCTGGTCACCATTTCAACCGGCAGATCGATCATTGCCTGCCCGGCACTACGATAAGTCATCCGCTCTCCTCCTACCTTGCCCAGCAAATGGACCGTGACCCCCATTGCAGCTGCGGTCTTTTCCAGCTTCGGCAGTTTTTCCGGCGCCAAACTCACCACAGCCCGGCTGGGAGCTTCGGAAAAGAGGGTAGCATCTATTCTCCTGCCATGAACTTCTATGTCAACTGTAAAACCGATTTTCCCTTTTATCGCACATTCCGCCAGGGCTGCTGCCAGTCCGCCTTCGGAGATATCATGACAGGACTTTAGCAGTCCCTCCTCATTCAAACCCAGCAGCAGTTCGATGAGATTTTTTTCTTCCTGCAGATCCACCTGTGGAACCATCCCGGTTTCGAGACCATGGCATACATACAGATATTCGGAGCCGCCCAATTCCTCCCGCATTTTGCCTAAAAGCACGATGCAGTCCCCTGCATTTTGAAAAGCCATCTGGCAGCGCTGTTCAATATTGGCAAGCAGGCCGGCCATACCAACCACCGGGGTTGGAAATATCGCACCCTGCGCTGTTTCATTGTACAAACTTACATTCCCGCTGACCACCGGTGTATTAAGAAAGCGTGCCGCTTCCGACATTCCGCGGATGGCTTCACGCATCTGCCAATAAATATAGGGATTTTCCGGATTGCCAAAATTGAGACAATTGGTCAAAGCCAGAGGGCGGGCACCTGTGCAGGCTAAATTTCTTGCCCCTTCGCATACTGCCATCATCCCTCCCTGATAGGGATCCAGGTAAACCATGCGTCCGTTACAGTCAGTGGAAAGGGCGATCCCCTTTTTAAAATCTTTTACTCTAAGCACTGCCGCATCAGCATCACCAGGCAGAACCACCGTATTTAGCATTACCTGGTGGTCATACTGGGTATAGACCCATCTCTTGCTGGCAATATTGGGAGACGCCATAAGCTGCAGCAAAGCTTCAGCAGGATCTGTCTCCGCCAGATCTTCTATATTGAAACTGCGGCACACCTGATAATAAGGCGGTTCCTGGGCTTCCCGCACATAAACCGGGCAGCCTTCAGTCAAAGCCGCTACCGGTACTGTACCTGCCAGTACGTCCCCTTCATATACCGAAAACATTCCGTCCGCGGTCACTTCTCCTATCACAGTAGCGTCCAGCCCCCATTTATCAAATATCTCCGCAATTTCTGCTTCCTGCCCGGGCTTTGGCACCACCAGCATTCTTTCCTGAGACTCGGATAACATGATCTCATAGGCTGTCATTCCCTTTTCCCGGCAGGGTACCAAGGTTACGTCCACTTTTGCACCCCGGCCCTTTTTACTGGCGGCCTCAGCAATGGAGCTGGTGAGTCCTGCTGCGCCCAGATCCTGCATACCGGCGATCAAATCTTCTTTGATCAATTCCAGGCAGGCTTCAATGAGCAGTTTTTCCATAAAAGGGTCGCCTACCTGCACAGAAGGTCTTTTTTCCCGGGAAGCATCACTCAGTTCCTCAGAAGCAAAGGTCGCACCATGGATCCCGTCTCTGCCGGTCCTGGCCCCCACCAGCATCAGGGGACTGCCGATCTCTCCTGCTACCGCATAAGCGATTTCATCCTTATTGACCAATCCGACACACATGGCATTCACCAAAGGGTTTCCCTTATACGCCGGGTCAAAATATACTTCTCCGCCAACTGTCGGGATCCCCAGACAATTACCGTAATCTCCAATACCGGCAACCACCCCGGCAAAAAGCTGTTTGACCTGTTCATCATCCAGTGTTCCGAAACGAAGTGAATTAAGGGATGCAATCGGCCGGGCCCCCATGGTGAAAATATCTCGGACGATCCCGCCCACGCCGGTAGCAGCTCCCTGGTAAGGTTCGATGGCCGAAGGATGGTTATGGCTTTCGATTTTGAAAACCAAAGCCTGTCCGTCCCCGATATCAATAACCCCCGCATTTTCTCCCGGTCCCTGTATCACCTGAGGACCTTCGACGGGAAAGTTTTTTAACAGCGGGCGGGAATTTTTGTAGCCACAGTGTTCAGACCACATCACGGAAAACATCCCTAACTCCAGATAATTCGGTTCCCGTTCCATGATCTGCGTAATTTGCTCATATTCATTATCAGTAAGCCCCAT
>DBRM01000051.1:55910-56249 GCA_002305965.1 Syntrophomonas sp. UBA1368 | reverse complement strand
TAAGGTTACAGATACCGGCAATATTGGCCAGGGAGCCGTTGGGATTGGCTTCCGGTGTTTCCTGTCCTTCTTCATTGCAATAAGTAAAAATGATCTGCCGGTTATCCTGCAATGATTGCAACGTTTTGGCATCACAAAAATAATTGCCTTCGCCATGGGCGATGGGAATTTTTATCACTTGATCCTGAGAAAGCCGGTTACTGAAGGGCGTATCGATCCTTTTTGTTTTCAAATAGACCGGCCTGCAGATGAATTTAAGGCTGCGGTTTCTCAGCATTGCCCCCGGCAGTAAACCTGCTTCCAGCAAGATCTGGAATCCGTTGCAGATCCCGATGACCA
>DBRM01000051.1:55732-55905 GCA_002305965.1 Syntrophomonas sp. UBA1368 | reverse complement strand
CGCAAATAATCTCCATAGGAAAACCCTCCGGGAAGGATCAAGGCATCATAACCCTCCACACTGGTTTCCTTGTGCCATATATAATCTACATCCCGCTGCATAACATCCTTAATGACGTGATAACAATCCGCATCACAATTGGAACCGGGGAAAACGACAACCCCAAATTTCAT
>DBRM01000051.1:32215-55683 GCA_002305965.1 Syntrophomonas sp. UBA1368 | reverse complement strand
GGTAAGCCAAACTTCAATGAATTTACCGATCCGGACTTCTTCAACTTGTGCATGATCCAGTATCTTTAATGACTTTTTCACCGCTTCTCCCTGGGGGTCCAGTACGCCCTCTTTCAATGTGACATATATATTGGCTTTATACATTGCACGGCCTCCTTACGTTTTAGGAAAGATTTACTTTGACAGGTTTTTTTCGATCCGGCTGACTACTTCCCGGTAAGCTTCCGCTTCGCCCCCCAGATCACGGCGGAACCGATCCTTATCCAGTTTCTCCAGGCTCTGTTTGTCCCATAAGCGGCAGCTGTCCGGGGAGATTTCGTCCCCTAACAGGATCCGGCCGTCGCAAATACCAAACTCCAATTTAAAATCGACCAGGATAATACCGATATCATCAAAGAATCGTTTTAGAATTTCATTTATTTTAAGGCCTATAGCCTGTATTTCCTTAATTTCCTCCCAGTTGGCCCAGCCCATAGCTGCCGCATGGTATTCGTTGATCATCGGGTCATGCAGATCATCATTTTTATAGTAAAGCTCAATAATGGGTATCGGAAGTGTAAGTCCTTCCTCAATCCCCAGCTTTTTTGCCAGGCTGCCGGCGGTGACATTTCTGACCACTACCTCTACCGGTACCATTTTCATACGTTTGACCAGAACATTGCGCTCATCCAGCTGTTTAACCAGATGTGTCTTTATCCCCGCTTCTTCCAACATCTTAAACAGCAGACAGGAAATACGGTTGTTGATGATGCCTTTGTCCTCGATGATCCCTTTTTTGGCCCCATCAAAAGCGGTAGCTTCGTCTTTATAAGTCATAATGAAATAGCGTTCGTCTTCGGCTGCATAAATCTGTTTGGCTTTCCCTTCATAAAGCAGGGCTTTCTTTTCCATAAGCAGCTTCTCTCCTTTACTATAGCCCGCAGCGGCGGAAGATAAAGTCAACATTGGCAGTATATATTTCAAGATCAAATACTTGCTCCAGTTCCTCTGAGGTAATATGCTGCATAATCTCCTCATCAGCCGTCACCAGGGCTTTAAAGTCCAGTTTCTCTTCCCAGCTTTTCATGGCGTGCGCCTGTACCAGACGGTAGGCAGTTTCTCTCAGCATGCCTTTATTCACCAGGGTCAGCATTAACTCCTGGGAAAATATCAGTCCCCGGGTCCGGTCAATGTTTCCCTGCATGTTTTTTTCATAAATGACCAGCCCTGACAGCACAGCCGTAAACTTCTCCAGCATGTAATCCAGCAGGATACAGCTGTCAGGAATGATCACTCTCTCCACCGATGAATGGGTCAAATCCCGTTCATGCCACAAAGCCACATTTTCCAGAGCTGCCATGGCATTGCCCCGGACTACCCGGGCCAATCCGGCCACTCTTTCACTCATCATGGGGTTTCTTTTATGGGGCATGGCAGAAGATCCTTTCTGCCCTTTGCGAAATGGTTCTTCTGCTTCTAAAATCTCGGTCCTCTGCAAATTTCTTATTTCGGTCGCCATCTTTTCCAAGGAGCTGGCGATGACGGCCAGAGTGGTCATGAACTGTGCATGCCGGTCCCTTTGGATGATCTGGGTGGAAACCGGGCAGGGTTTAAGCTCCAGGCTCTTGCAGACATACTCTTCCACCCGGGGATCAAGATGGGCAAAGTTCCCTACTGCCCCGGATATTGCACCATAGGCGATGACTTCCCGGGCTTCCTCAAGCCTTTTTATATCGCGCTGGATTTCCGTGTACCACAAAGCCATTTTCAGGCCGAAGGTAGTAGGCTCCCCGTGGATACCGTGAGTACGTCCGATGTTTAATACATATTTATATTGCCGGGCTTTTTCCCCGGTCACTGCTTTTAATTTTTCCAGTTTCTTCAGGATGATATCAGCAGCATCTCGCATCTGCATAGCCAGACCGGTGTCCAGTATATCTGAAGATGTCATACCCAGGTGTATGTACTTGGATTCATCCCCAACGTTTTCAGCAACATTGGTCAAGAAAGCGATCACATCATGATGGACTTCTTCTTCAATTTCCCTGACCCGCGCCAGGTCAAAATCTGCCCGCTGTTTGATGATCTCTACCGCCTGTTCCGGAATACGGCCCAGTTTGGCCTGCCCTTCACAAGCCGCGATTTCGATCTTCAGCCAGTTATTAAGTTTGCTTTCCTCTGACCAGACTTTCCCCATGGGCTGTAAAGTATACCTGTCGATCATGGCTGTACCCCCCGAATAAATAATCCTGCAAATAGAATGCCCAGGTGGACTGTTCCGTAATCGAAACCTGTCCGCCTGGGCTTTTATCCCTATACGGTGTAGTGCCATCAGGCACCTGTGTCACTTGGACCAGCCCATACAAACAAAATATGCGGAACCCTAGACACACTTTCGCGTTTATTCTATCAGAGGTGACAGGGAGTGTCAATCAATGGCAGATGTATACACATCAGCGCATACTGTCAAAGAAAGCGACTGAACAAATAGTGCTATTCCCATTCAATGGTTCCCGGGGGTTTGCTTGTAATGTCATAGACGACCCGGTTAATTCCCTTGACTTCGTTGACGATGCGGCGGGAAATGCTGTCCAGCAGTTCATAGGGCAGGCGGGCCCATTCCGCAGTCATGGCATCATCACTGACCACTGCCCGGATGATTACCGGGTAAGCATAGGTTCTGGCATCGCCCATTACCCCAACACTTCTTATGGGTGGCAGTACTGCAAAAGCCTGCCATATTTCTTCTTCCAGGCCGGCATTTTTTATTTCTTCCCTGACAATGGCATCGGCTTCTTTTAATACTTCCAGTTTCTCAGCGGTTATTTCTTCCAGTACTCTTACTCCCAAACCGGGGCCGGGGAAAGGCTGCCGCCATAATAATTCATGGGGGATTCCCAGTTTTTCGCCTAACTGCCTGACTTCATCCTTGAACAACAGACGCAAGGGCTCCAGCAGTTTGAAATCCATATCTTCCGGCAGGCCGCCCACATTATGGTGGCTCTTGATGGTATGAGCAGTTGAAGTGCCGCTTTCAACAATATCCGGATAAATGGTGCCCTGCACCAGAAAATCTATATCCCCTAATTTTCTCTTTTCTTCTTCAAAAACCCGGATGAACTCTTCGCCTATAATTTTGCGCTTCTGCTCGGGGTCTTTGATTCCTGCCAATTGTTTGAGGAACCGTTCCCGGGCATCAACTGCGATCAAATTCATCTGCATCTGACCGCGGAAAGTATCTGCCACCTGTTCCGGCTCATCTTTGCGCAGGAGACCGTTATCGACAAAAACACAGACCAGCTGATCCCCTACTGCTTTATGCACCAGGGTTGCCGCTACTGAAGAGTCCACTCCTCCGCTTAAAGCACACAGGATCTTGCGACTGCCGACTTTTTCACGGATATCTGCTATCGTTTCACTGATAAAATCCCCCAGATCCCATTCTCCTTTGAGCCGACAGATGTCGAAGAGGAACTTTTTCAGAATCTCCATCCCCAGAAGGGTATGTTTTACCTCAGGGTGAAACTGGACCCCGTAAAGCCTGGCTGAAGGATTTGAGATCGCCGCAAAGGGGCAGTTGTCAGTCCTGGCGATAGCCTTAAATCCTGGCGGCATAACTTCCAGAGAATCTCCATGGCTCATCCATACCTGCATTTGACTGTCCAGTTCCTGCATTAATAAATCATCGTTATCTATGATCTTTAGCTGGCTGCGGCCATACTCCCTCACCCTGCCGCCGGTAACGCTGCCGCCGAAATGCTGTGCCATGAGCTGCATTCCATAACAGATCCCCAAGACGGGTACGCCCATGGTAAAGATTCGGGGATCACAGGCAGGTGAGTTTTCTGCATGCACACTCTCCGGTCCGCCGGTCAAAATGATCCCGCCGGGTTTTTTACTGACGACTTCTTCAAAAGGAATATCAAAAGGGACCATTTCACTGTATACTGACAGCTCACGTACCCTGCGGGCGATGAGTTGATTGTACTGCCCGCCGAAATCCAATACCAGTACCAGTTCTTTATCCATTGCCGCACCCCTTATCTTCGTATAAGATCCTGCAATTATCGGGATTCTTTGGTCTCCGCAAAATATAGTATAATCGTAGTCTTTATCTTTTGCAGTGATTTATTATACACCTCTTTTATGCTTATGAAAAACAAAAAAGATATCTTCTTAAAAGATATCTCCGGTTGATAAATGTTACACAGCCGCTTCATGCCAGGCTGTTTAATATACAGTTTCCCCGCGCAGAAAAGCTGCCGTGCGTTCATCACGGGGCTGATCGAAAACCGTTTCCGCGCGCCCCTTCTCAATAAGGTGTCCTTCGTGTAAAAANNNCCCCAGTTTTGGTTGATAGCTAAAATATGTTTCTCGATTTCTGCCGCACTGGCCATGTCTATATTGGAAGTAGGCTCATCCAGGAACAAGACCTGGGGCTTTAGAACCAGTGCTCTGGCAATTGCTGCTTTTTGCCGCTCACCGCCGGACAGGGTGCGGGCATCTGCTTCCTGATAGGCAGACATGCCAACCATCTCCAGAGCTTCTTGTACACTGCGCTTTATCCCGGACTCGGAAACCTTTCTTTGCCTTAGACCGTAAGCCACATTGTAATAGACTGACCCCTGAAACATATAGGAAGTCTGGGTGACCATTGACATCTGCCGGCGGAGTTTCAAGATCTGCCCTTTGCTCCAGTTCACCTTTTCGCCCAGTACTTCCAGGCGGCCTTCATCATTCACCAGCAACAAGGCCATTATGCGCAGAAGAGTCGTCTTACCGGAACCATTGGGCCCCAGGATGGCATTAATCGCCCCCGCCGGGATTTCCAGGCGCTCTATGCTTAATACTTCCCGTTCCTGGTAACGCTTAACGATGTTATGTAATTTGAATGGTATTGTCATAACGGAAAGTCCTCTTTTCCAGCATTATGATCATCAGATTGATTAAAAATGATATCATCAGCAAGATCATGCCCAGGGCCAGGGCAGTACTGAAATTGCCCATGCGGGTCTCCAGAACGATGGAAGTTGTCAAGACCCTGGTGGCCCAGCGGATATTTCCGCCCACCAGCATAACTGCTCCCACCTCAGCAATCACCCGTCCAAAAGCGGTGGTCAAGGCAGCGATGATCCCCATCCTGGCTTCCCTGACCAGGGTAAAGGCAGCCTGGCGCCGTGAGGCACCTAAAGTAGCAGCCGTATCATATACATTCTGCTCCAGGGCCATAACGGCACGGGCAGTTAACCCCCATATGATCGGTGTGGCCAATAAAACCTGGGCGATCACCATGGCAGCAGGGGTGAATAAAAGCTCATACTGTCCCAAAGGGCCGCGGTAAGTAAGCAGCAAATACACCAACAGGCCTGCCAATACCGGCGGCAGGCCCATCAGTGTATAAACAATATTAAGCAGCAGTTTCTTACCGGGAAATTTTTTTAACGCGGAAGCCGCCCCGGCAGGAATTCCTATCAAAGCTGACAAGATCAAAGCAGTGAGAGAAACTTGCAGCGATAGCACAGTTACTTCTATGATTTCCGCATCCATTTGCAGGATCAGATAAAATCCTTCTTTGATTCCCTGGAGTATTGTATCCACACTTTCCTCCTGCTTGATTTGCCCGTTTTATTTTTCGCTATTTGGCATCCGGAATAAACAGGGCCTGACCAAATTCCTCGACCCCAAATTCGCCAATCATCTTTTGCCCTTTTTCGGAAGTCAGCCATTCAGCAAAGGCAGTCGCCCCTTCGAAATCTCTGTTGGGAAACTTCTCCGGATTAAGAGGAATTACTCCATAAGGATTAAAGAGTGCTGCGTCGCCTTCCACCATTGTTTCCAGCTGATACTTATCCTTTAACGCCAGGTAAGTAGCCCGGTCAATCAAGGTATAAGCTTTTTTCTCATTAGCCATCATAAAGGTATCACCCATACCTTGTCCGGCTTCAATATACCATTCGCCTGCCGGCTCGACTTCAGCCTTTTGCCAAACAGTCAGTTCTTTTTTATGGGTGCCGGAATCATCACCCCGGGAAACAAAAGCCGCTTTCTTATCAGCGATTGCTTTAAAAGCAGCAAGGGCATCAGTGGTTCCCTTGATCCCGGCAGGATCTTCAGCCGGGCCAATGATCAGGAAGTCGTTATACATGACATCCCGGCGGTCCACCCCAAATCCGTCGGCCACAAATTTATCTTCCGCTGCCCGTGAATGAACCAAAAGCACGTCAACATCACCGGCTTCACCCATTTCAATGGCTTGTCCGGTGCCAACCGCAATAACTTCCACCTGATAATTGGTGTCTTTTTGGAATTCGGGCAGTAAATAATCCAATAAGCCTGAATCGTCTGTACTGGTTGTGGTTGCCAATTTAAGCGGTTTGAGCTCCGGTGCTGCTTGATTATCGGGCGCAGCGCTTTCTTCCTGCTGGCCTCCGCAGCCGATCACTGCAGTCAACATAAAGATAGCCAGCAGTGCCATGATCAAAGTTGATTTTTTTCCACGTAATTTCATCATTAAACTTTCCCCTCCCAATCTTGTTCAAATCTGACAATGTTTAAATCTGACAATAAAAGAAAATGATTCTGTTCACAACAAGTATGAACAAGAACCATCATTACCATTTCCCAGTCGAACATTCCTCCTTTCCAACGGGAGGCTTACCCGTTTCCCGGTAAACCCTGACGGATCAAAAGCCATAGTATCAACTTTAGGCAATTGACCTCGGAGAATTTTTTTTATTATTTCTATTTGTATACGCGAATTTCCTTCAATTTCGTCAAATTTTTTCTTAGGATGTCTCGAGTTTGGATCTAACACGGTAAATAAAAGATTCTGTCTTAAATAGGGCAATCCTTTTTCCGGCTCTATAAATGAAAGTTATTAAATTTATCAGCGTAATATGGCTAAAAGCATAGGGGAGGATGAACAATGAACTTTATAAAGAGATGGAGGCCGAAGGTAATTTTACCGATCTTTTTCCTGTTGACTGCCGGTCTCTTACTTTCAACTTTTTATCAACCTGTAAATAAAGCCGAAGCGTATGACCTGGAAAAAGATCTGCCGGTGGTTGGTTCAGTGACCAATCTGCAGAATCTGCTGCAACAAGCCGGCGCCTCTGCCAATATGAACAGGGTTGACCTGGTATTTGAAGAAGCGATGCCCATGCAGGAGATGCCCGTACAAGAGATGTCCAAAGACTCTGCGCAAGCGCCAGCTGCCGCAGGTGCAGCTGACTTTTCCTCTACCAATGTACAGGTGGAAGGGGTTGACGAGGCGGACATCATTAAAACCGACGGCACTTATATCTATCAGGTCCAGGGACAGCAATTGACCATCGTCAAAGCCTACCCGGCTGCCGATATGCATAAAGTGAACAGTTTCAATTTTGCTGACCCATACTTTCAAGCCACTGACATTTATGTTGACGGCAATTATTTAGTTGTCATGGGATCCTCATATTATTACAGCAAGCCGATACCGATACCTGAGCCAATGCCGATGTCTCAATCGGCCCCTATGCTGAGGCCTGATATTTATCCTCCTTATTACCCGGATATTCAGACCAGTAAAGTATTGGTTTATGACACTACTGATAAAGCCCATCTTAAAAAAATACGGGAAGTGGAACTGCAGGGTTCAGTGGTATCTACCCGCAAGATCGGTTCTTCTGTTTATATGGTGGCCAATCGTTATATCAATTGGTATCCATATTATGATGTAAACTCTGAAATCCCCCTGCCAGCTTACAAAGACAGTGTGTCCGGCAGCAGCTTCAAGCAGATCGCTCCGGATCAGATCCGTTATTTTCCCGATGCCCTTTATCCTTCTTACATTCTGGTAGCCGCTTTGGACTTAAGCAACCTCAGTGCTCCCATTGATATCGACAGTTATCTGGGAAATGGTGAGAATATCTATGCTTCAACAGAGAATTTGTATGTGGCGGTCAGTGCATATAACTATGTTTACCGTCCCCAGATCATTAACAATACCAGCACTACTTCGGTCTATAAATTCGCTCTGAAACCCGGAGCAACAGAATATGCCGGCAAAGGATCTGTTCCCGGCACCATCTTAAACCAGTTNNATTTCCCGGAATAATGTTTACGTATTAAACAGTCAGTTAGCCATTACCGGCAAGGTGGAAAACATTGCCCCCGGGGAGCATATTTATTCCACCCGTTTTATGGGCGACCGGCTTTATATGGTCACTTTCAGAACCGTTGACCCCTTCTTTGTCATCGATCTTGAAAATCCCGAAAATCCCAAGGTGATGGGCCAATTAAAGATTCCCGGCTACAGTAATTATCTGCATCCTTACGATGCCAATCATATAATCGGTTTTGGCAAGGATACCATCGAAATGAAAGGGTGGAACGGCCAGTCCCAGGCATACTATCAAGGTATGAAAATGGCCATCTTCGATGTCACTGATGTGACCAACCCCAAAGAAATGTCCAAAGAGCTTATCGGTGACCGGGGAACGGATTCCGAGCTGCTGAATAATCATAAAGCCCTGCTGTTTGACCGGAATAAAAACCTGTTGGCCTTCCCGGTCACATTAATGGAAATCCCGGCCAATAATTACCCCGGTAATGCTGCCCCAACACTTGAATACGGAAGCTTTGCCTTCCAGGGCGCTTATATTTATAATGTTGACCTGCAGAACGGTTTCCGGCTCAAAGGACGCATCACCCATCTGACTTCCGACGATTATCTGAAAGCCGGGGACTATTGGTATGGAAGTGACCGAAATATTTCCCGCATCCTCTATATTGGAAATACCATCTATACACTATCCCCCTCCATGATCATGGCAAATGATATGACTGACTTAAAACACATCAAAACCCTCACACTTAAATAATAGCCCGCAAAGAGGGTCCGGCTTAAAGCCGGACCCTTTACGTTAGCATTTTTTTCGTTCCCAGAGCAGTTAAAAAGCTTTAACTCCGGTCAACGGAGTATTAACATTCTCATGTTAGCGCGAGCAAAAATAGTCAACGTCTAGGCACGAGCAAGCCCCGCGACTGAATCGTACTAAAGTACGATGACTGAGCAGGGCTTATAAAGCAACAATGAAATACATTTTTTATCGGTCTGGCTCCCAGAGCTATTAAAAAGCGTCAAGGACAAGGCGGCCGGAATGAACGCGACTGAGGCGTACTTAGGTACGTCGATGAAGCGTGAATTCCAGCCAACGAAGAATTGACATTTCTTATGTCAGAGCGAGCAAAAATAGTGAAGGTCGAGGCACGAGCAAGCCCCGCGACTGAATCGTACTAAGGTACGATGACTGAGCGGGGCTTGTGAAGTAACAATGATATTCACTATTTTTGCCGCTCTGATTAGCGGCGGGAGCGCAGCTCTGCCAACACATCCTCCACCCCCACACCCTGTTCCACCATCATCACCAGCAGATGATAGATCAAGTCGGCGGTCTCATACACCACTTCACTTTTTTCCCGGTTCTTGGCGGCAATGATCACTTCTGCACTCTCTTCACCCACTTTTTTGAGGATCTTATCGATGCCTTCGCGGAAAAGATAAGCAGTATATGAACCTTCCGGCATTTGTTTCTGCCGGTCCAAAATGATACCGTATAATTCCTGCAGTATGTTGACGACGAAAGGCGTTGGAGTATCGACTTCATCTCCATTCAGATCCCGGTAGAAGCAAGAGTAGTTGCCGGTATGGCAGGCAGGCCCTGCCGCTTTTACTTTGATCAGCAAAGTGTCTTCATCACAGTCATAATAAATTTGTTCAACTTTTTGTGTATTGCCTGAGGTTTCCCCTTTCATCCACAATTGCTGCCGGCTGCGGGAATAAAACCAGGTGTAACCGCTTTCGATGGTCCTGGCCAATGATTCCTCATTCATATAAGCCATCATCAGAACCTCATTACTGACTGAGTCCTGGATGATCGCGGGCACTAATCCTTTTTCGTCAAATTTTATATTCATCATAATTCACTCCGTTATCATTACTGCTTATAAGTTGCCCTTGCTGGACCAGACTCCTTCCACTCTTGGCTCATCGGCAATGGCCTTTTTAAGGGCCCGGGCAAAAGCCTTGAAAATGGCCTCGGCCAAATGATGTGAATTGGTGCCGCGGATTATATCAATATGCAGATTGATGCCGGCACTGTTGACAATGGCCTGAAAAAATTCTCGTATATTCTCGGTGGATAAATTGCCGATCTTCTCCTGCTTAAAATCTGCATCAAAAAACAAATAAGGCCGGCCTGACAGATCCATGACCACCCGCGCCAGGGCTTCATCCATGGGAATAATAGAGTCCCCGTATCGATTAATTCCGCGTTTTTCCCCTAAGGCAGCTTTGATAGCCTGCCCCAGGCATATCCCGATATCTTCCACCGAATGATGATCATCCACTTCAATGTCTCCCCGGGCTGTTACCTTCAAATCACATAGACTGTGCACGGCAAACAGAGTAAGCATATGGCTTAAGAAAGGAATTTCCGTATCAATCTGATACTTGCCGGTGCCGTCCAGTGCAATCTGCACTAAAACTTCAGTTTCCCCTGTTTTTCTTTGGATCTCTGCTTTACGGCTCTTTTCCTTCATACTTTTTTCTCCTTTCTTATCCTTATGGAGTTGGCATGGGCTGTCAGCCCCTCGACAGTCGCCAGTTTGATTATATCATCCGCATCATCTTCCAGGCCTTCCCGGGAGTAATAGATCAAGCTGGAAGCTTTCATAAAAGTATCCACGGTAACGGGTGAGTAAAACCTGGCCGTACCACCGGTAGGCAGGATATGATTCGGCCCGGCAAAGTAATCCCCCACCGCTTCCGGGGTATTGCTCCCCATGAAGATCGCCCCGGCATTATGTATGCGGTTAAGATAATCAAAAGGATGCACTACCATTAGTTCCAGATGTTCAGGTGCAATCAGGTTGGCTACCTGACAGGCATCATACATGGTCTCAGTCAAAATAAAAGCTCCGTTTTTACTGAGTGACTGCTCGATTATTTCCCGGCGTGACATTTCCTTTATCTGCTTTGTAAGCTCAGCTTCCACCTTGTCAAAAAGTGCCGGTTCATCGGTGACCAAAATGCTGCGGGCCAGGACATCATGTTCCGCCTGTGACATCATATCTGCTGCCAGATAAGCAGGATCCGCCCACTTATCAGCTACGATCAATATTTCACTTGGGCCGGCCAGCATATCGATATTCACTTCGCCATAAACTGCTTTCTTGGCCAGAGTAACATAGATATTGCCGGGTCCGCTGATCAAATCAACTTTGGGCACGGTCTCTGTGCCCCAGGCTAAAGCGAAAATTGCCTGGGCTCCGCCCATTTTGTATATCTCGCTGATATCCAGTTCGGCTGCTGCCACCAGGGTATAGGGATTCATTTTGCCGTTTTTGTCCGGCGGGCTTACCATGGCAATTTCATCAACCCCGGCTACCTGTGCCGGTATGGCATTCATAAGCACTGATGAAGGATAGGCTGCCGTCCCTCCCGGTACATAGATCCCCACCCGCTGCAGGGGCCGAAAAAGCTGCCCTGTTATATTGCCTTTGGTGTCTGGTTCCATCCAGGAATTACGCAGCTGCCGGGAGTGAAAAAGATCTATATTATCAATTGCCTGCCGTATGGCAGAAATATATTCATCATCGACCAAATTATAAGCTTCCTCGATCTCATCGTTTGATACCAGAAAATTCTCCCTGCTGATACTGGCCCCGTCAAACTGGCTGGTCAATTCGAAAACCCCCTGGTCCCCTTTTTCCCTGACGATGGCTGCGATTTCATCGACCCTTTCCTGGTACAGATCCATATCAGATTTACTTTGCTGCAAAAATAACTGTAATTCTTCTGTATTGGCATCGATTCGCTTGATTTTCATGCTTTGCTTCCGCCTTTCACATGCTTTTGTATCTTTTCAACCAGAGGTTGGATGGAATCATATTTTGTACGGTAGCTTACCTGGTTACAGATCAGTCTGGTGGTGGAATCCATTATTTTTATGATTTCCACCAGATTATTTTCCTTTAAGGTACGGCCGGTAGATACAATATCAACGATGACATCGGATAATCCCATGATGGGAGCCAATTCAATGTTGCCATGCAGGGTAATGATCTCCACCTGCAGTCCATGGCTGCGGAAAAATTGTTCTGCCGTCACCGGAAATTTTGTGGCTATTCGCTTGTAATTCAGTTCTTTCAAAGCAATGTTTTGCAAATGGGCAGGCCCGGCTACCACAAACCTGCAATAACCATACCTTAGATCCACCAGCTCAAAGATGTCCTTGCGCTGTTCAACGATAACGTCTTTGCCCACAATGCCTAAATCAGCAGCCCCCTGTTCCACATATGTGGGCACATCGGTAGGACGGCACATGATATATTTAATGCACGGCTGTTCATAGCTGAACACCATCTGGCGACTTTCCGGGGTCAACCCTTCGGCAGGCAGTCCAACTTGCTCCAGCAGCCCTATGGTAGGCTTAAGCAAAGTCCCTTTGGAAAGGGCAATGGTTAAATAATTGGCCTGCATTTTCACTCCTCCTGTTAACAAAGCAATTCTAATCTATATAAATAAGGGTGGTGTTGGCTTTTCTTGCACAAAGCTTCTGCAGTTCATCGCGTCCGCTCATTTTGGTGTCCAATTCTACTATAAATCCGGCGGTACGTAATTCATCACATTTTTCGACCATCGCTTCCAGCCGGGTACCTCCCACCAGGTAGCGCGTCGGTCCATCCACTGTATCTTTCAGGACCAGAGCGGTCCTTTCCAATCCCAGGGCAAATCCGGTGGCCGGGCAGGGAAAGCCGAACTGGCCAAGCAGGTTGTCATAACGGCCTCCGCCTAATAACCCATAACCTAAATCCGGGGAATACCCTTCAAAAACGATACCGGTATAGTAATCCAGTCCTCGCAGTACGCCCATATCAAGTACGATATGTTCGATAACACCAAAAGTGTTCAAAGCCTCGTATATTTTCAGCAGCTCACTTACCGCCTCACTGGCTTTCGGACTTTCTTCCAGGTAGGGTATTTTATCAATGATCTCCAGCCCGCCATGTAAAACCGGCAGGCTGGCTATCGTCTCTTTCAACCTTTCATTGACAGGTAAAGAATCCAGAACCTGTGATAACGCTACCAGATCCTTTCGCTCTACCAACTGTCGAACCCGGGTTTGATCCTGGGGATTCATATTGCTGTCATTGAGGATACTGTTAAAAATACCGATGTGATTTAAACTGATTTTAAAATCCAGGAGGCCGATGGCCGCTAAAGTTCTGGCAGCGATAGTAATAACTTCGGCATCGGCAATAGGGCCCTGGGCTCCCAACAATTCGATCCCCGCCTGCCAGAATTCCCGGTACTGGGCTTTCTGCGGCTGTACATGGCGAAATACATTGCCCATATAGTAAAGCCTTAAAGGCAAGGGTTCATCCTGCAAATGCGTTGCTGCCAGGCGGGCGATGGACACCGTCATTTCCGGGCGCAGGGAAAGAATACCCCCTTCCCGGTCCATAAACATAAATAATTCCTGGCGGATATTGCTGCCGGCCCCTGCTTCGATAACTTCCAGGTATTCAAAAGCCGGGGTTATCACTTCTTCATAGCCATACCTCATGAAAAGACCGGCGGCCTGGCTTTCAATATTCCTTTTTATCTTGACTTCATCCGGCAGCAAGTCCCGAAGGCCTTTTGGTATTTCCCTATTTTTCATCATGGTTTTCTCCCGCTATGCTCTTCAGTGCTATTTCATAACCGCCCGAACCATAGTTCAGGCACCTTTTCACCCGGCTGATGGTTGCGGTACTGGCACCGGTTTTGATTGCAATGGTATTATAAGTGGTATTATCAGCAAGCAGCTGGGCTACATAGAGCCGCTGGGCCATAGCCTTGATCTCACTGACTGTGCACAGATCATCCAGGAGACGGTACACTTCTTCCGGGTTCTTTAAACTCAAGATGGTTTTTACCAGGAGATCACTATTTTCATCTTTCCACTTCGGGGCGAATGCCACAACCTATACCTCCCCCTATAATAGCTTGTTGTCGTTTACCAGCAGTTCGAATTCACAGCCTAAAAATTCTGCTGCCCGCCTGCTCATCAACATTTTGGTCAGAAATATCTCGAAGTACTCCATTACTGAACAAACTCTGGTATCGATGCTTATCTTCATAGTAATCAGACGCTTTTTTTCATCTACCAGCAGCTGAGATTCCGTTACTGCATAATTGACCCGGTCACGGGGAGTAAAAACGGCAAAATCATGCTTGCGTACCCGTGAACGGTGGACATCCGATTTATCTGCCAGGATCAAAGCCGCACCCACATTATTGACTGATCTGCCGCCGGAGTTTTCTTCATGATTGCCGATGGCCCCCATGATGACAGCGATTTCGTCTCCTTCCATTCCCATATCCATAAGAATATTGAATGCGATCAGGGCCCCCGACATACCGTGTCCATATCGATTGACCAGATTGCCGATATCATGAAGATAGCCGGCAATGGCCCCCAGTTCGGCTTCCCGCTGGGAATAACCCAGTTTGGTCAGGATCTGGCTGCATAACTCAGCTGATAACTCGGCATGACTTATATTATGCTCAATCGCTCCGATGTTGCCAATGTAAGCATTGCCCAGATCCATGTATTGTCTGACCAGGTGATTTTCCTTAATGTCTTCCAGTGTTACCACGCTATCTTCCCCTTTAATGATCTATTTCCCGCATTAGTTTAACTGCTTGCTGTGCGGCTCTGGTATCGGCGGGGACTTGCTGCAAAACCTCCCGGGCTGCTTTATCTTTGCCTGCTGCCATCAATTGTTTGGCTTCTTCCACCATTTCTTCTGCCTTTCTTTCCGCTTCTACCCGGGCAATTTTTTCATTCATTTTATCGGTCTCCCCGATTTTTTCAAGTTGGCGGTAATTAGCGATAGCCTCATCATATTTGCCGTCTGCTAATAAACCTTCTCCTTTCATGACAATGCGCCGGGTCTCGATACGCTCGGGAAGCGTGGTAAGTGAATATAGATACAACCCGGTGACCATCAGCAGCAGCACAATGGATAGAAACCATAAAACCGAGTACTTTTTATTCCTTTTCATCAATACCAAAAACAACACAAAAGGGATCCCCAGCATAAAAGTCATTTTCAAAAATTCCCGGGTGGGGAGGTAAAGCAGCAACCCGATAGCGATCACCACTATGCCCAGTCTTATAAATGGTGCTTTGGTATTTTCCATATTGGATTACCCTCTTCGTAAAGCTTTGCGGGCAATATCAGTACGATAATGCATACCGGCAAAATTTATCTTTTTCACTTCATCATAGGCTTTATTACGGGCTTCTTTTATATCCGCTCCCCGGCAGGCAACGGCTAATACCCGACCGCCATTAGTATATAGTTTTCCGTCTTCTAAACGGGTGCCGGCGTGAAAAGCAATGGTGTCCGCCGCCAGATCCTCCAACCCTTCAATAAGCTGTCCTTTCTCGTATGGACCAGGATATCCCTGGGAAGCCAGGACCACGCAGACACAATTGCCGGATTCCATTTCTGCCCGGTGATTTTCCAATTCGCCATTAACTGATGCTTCCAACAGCGGCAGCAGATCGCCCTTTATCATCGGCATCACCACCTGGGTCTCGGGATCCCCGAAACGGGCGTTAAACTCCAACACCTTAGGTCCTTCATCCGTTATCATCAGACCGGCATACAGCACTCCTTTATATGTACAGCCTTCCGCTTCCATGGCAGCAATGACTGGTCTGATCACCTTCTCAATGGCTTGGGTTTCCAACTCCCGGGTAAAAACCGGCGGATTGACATATGCTCCCATCCCCCCCGTATTCGGCCCCATGTCGTCATCAAATATCTGCTTGTGATCCTGGGCGGCAATCAGAGGTATAAAATTTTTTCCGTCACTTAACACGAAAAAGCTGACTTCTTCTCCCCTCAAAAACTCTTCGATTATGACTCGATCCCCGGCAGCTCCGAAACTTCTGTCTTTCATCATACTGTTTAAAGCCTGGTCAGCTTCCTGCCAGGTAGATGCAATGACTACCCCTTTACCTGCTGCCAGTCCATCGGCTTTAATAACCACCGGCTTGCCTTCTTTTACTAATTCATAAGCAAAGGCGCGGGCTGCATCAAAATTGTCAAATACTTCAAACTGGGCGGTGGGAATGCCATATTTTTTGAATAAGTTTTTAGCAAAGATCTTACTGCCCTCCAGGCGGGCTGCGGCCGCAGAAGGACCAAATATTTTTAAGCCGGCATCAGTGAATTTGTCTACGATACCTTCCATCAGTGGGATTTCAGGCCCTACTATGGTCAAGTCAATGGCGTTCTGCTGTGCCCATTTTAGCAGCTGCTCGCTCTGCTCAGCTTGAATATCTATACATTCCGCCAAGGCTGCTATACCAGGATTACCCGGTGCTGCATATAACTTATCGATCCCGGGGCTTTGATTTAATTTCCAGATCAGGGCATGTTCCCTGCCGCCCTGGCCGATTACCAAAATTCTCTTACCCATTTTTCCCCTCCGCTATTCCCGCTTTTAGCCGTGCTTGAAATGTCTTACCCCGGTAAAGATCATCGCTATGCCCAATTTATCACACATGGTTATACTTTCCTCATCGCGAATTGATCCCCCTGGCTGAATAATAGCCTTGACGCCATATTTTCCGGCCAATTCCACCGTATCCCCAAAGGGGAAGTAAGCATCTGAAGCCATTACTGCACCGCTGCTTAAATCTTCCTTGCCCTTCAGTGCAATTTCGGCGGCACCGACCCGGTTCATCTGCCCGGCTCCTATGCCGACCGTCACCCCGTCTTTGGCTATTACAATAGCATTGCTCTTGACATGTTTGACGATCTTCCAGGCAAAGGCCAGATTTTTTAGCTGTTTTTCATCCGGGGCAGCTTTGGTTACGGTTTGGGCTGTGTGAACATCGAAAGTGTCGTTGTCCGTTTCCTGGACAACAAAACCACCTTCCACGCTTTTAAATTCCCATGGTTCCTTGGCGATTATAGCCATTTTCAGCAGGCGCAGATTTACTTTGGCCTTCAGCACTTGCAAAGCTCTCTCTTCAAAATCCGGAGCAATGATTACTTCCATAAACGGCTTGGCAATGAGTTCTGCGGTTGCCTCATCAACCGGCCGGTTAAGGGCAATGATCCCCCCGTAAGCTGACAGAGAATCAGCGGCAAAGGCTTTTTCATAAGCATCCTTTATATTATCAGCTATTGCCACTCCGCAGGGATTGGTATGTTTTACGATCACACAGGCAGGTTCTTCAAACTCCCTGACCAGCGACCAGGCCGCCTGGGTATCAATAATATTGTTATAGGAGAGCTCCTTGCCATTCAACTGCCGGGCATCGGGCAGTCCGGCCCCCGGCATCATATTGCGGTAGAATGCTGCCTGCTGATGAGGATTTTCCCCATAACGCAAACCATATACTTTCTCTCCGGCAATGATAAAGTTTTCTCCGCTTAAGGTCCCTCCTGCAGGAGCCAGATAAGCACTCACCATCGCGTCATAAACGGCAGTATGGGTAAACGCTTCCCAGGCCAGTTCCCGTCTGGTCTCTTCTCCAATCCTGCCGGTCTGCTCCAGTTCTGCAATGATTTGCTGGTAACGCTCCGGCCTTACCACCACTGCCACATCCATATAATTCTTGGCGGCTGCCCTGATCATACTGGGACCGCCGATATCTATATTTTCGATGGCTTCTTCGTGGGTGACATCGGGTTTGGCAATGGTCTGGCGAAATGGATACAGATTTACCACCACCATATCGATCAGGTCGATCTGATGTTCCCGTAATTGTTCCAAATGTTCCGGGATGCGTTTAGCCAGGATTCCGCCATGTACCCGTGGATGCAAAGTCTTTACCCTGCCTTCCAATATTTCCGGGAAACCGGTAATTTCAGCCACCTTGGTCACT
The DNA here is from genome assembly GCA_002305965.1 of Syntrophomonas sp. UBA1368. Taxonomy (GTDB): domain Bacteria; phylum Bacillota; class Syntrophomonadia; order Syntrophomonadales; family Syntrophomonadaceae; genus UBA1368. The sequence goes on along the minus strand of DBRM01000051.1, from coordinate 37,765 downwards.
TTAATACCGGCTTCCTGTAAAGTCTTATAAGTCCCGCCGGTAGATATGATTTCCCAGCCCATTTTATCCAGACTTTTAGCCAATTCAACGATTCCGGTCTTATCTGATACACTGATGAGCGCTCTGGACATGATGATTCCTCCTTGAAGCATAAGATACTTATTTTATTACCACTTTTCGTTGCTTAAGATAAACTTTCCCTTCGGCGAATAGCTGCAGAGCTTCCGCATAAACCTGGTGCTCCTGTTGCAGGATCCGCTCGGACAAAGTATCAGCGGTATCATCCGGCAATACTTCAACGACTCTTTGCAAAATGATTGGTCCGCTGTCGACGCCATCATCGACAAAATGAACCGTGCAGCCGCTGAATCGCACCCCGTAATCTACCGCCTGCTGCTGTGCATCCAACCCGGGAAACGCTGGAAGCAGCGCCGGATGTATATTTATGATTTTCCATTTATATGTTTCCAGCAACTCTTTCCCTACCAGGCGCATATAGCCTGCCAGTACCACCAATTGAATGTCATATGCCTGCAGTTTTTTTATAATTTCCTGTTCGTAGGCAGCTTTATCGGGGTAATCCTGCAAGGCAATATGATAATGATCTATGTTCCGGTTCCGGGCTTTCTCCAGGACCGGCGCTTCCTTTTTATCACTGATGACCACAACGATCTCAGCATCTAATCGTCCTTCATCAATAGCCTGGCAAATGGCCGTGAAATTACTGCCCCGTCCGGAAGCTAAAACTGCAAGCCGCAAACGTCCTGGCTCAGTAATTCTGATCATCTGATAACAACACCTTCATTCCCGGCTTCTATCCGGCCGATGAGCTGTGGATTTTCTCCTGCGTTTTTCAGTGCTTCCAGCACTTTATCATAGTAACGTGTTGAAACAACAATTGCAAGACCTATTCCCATATTAAATGTCTTAAACATCTCTGTCTTTTCGATCCCGCCTGTTGTCTGGATGATTTCATAGATGGGCTGGCTTTTGATCTGACTGCTTTCGATGACCGCCTGTAAGCCCGCAGGAATAATGCGTTCAATATTTTCCGGCATACCGCCTCCGGTAATATGGGCAATGCCTTTAATATCAAATTCCCGGATCAAAGGCAGGATGCTTTTTACATAAATGCGGGTGGGGGTAAGCAGTTCTTCCCCCCAGCTTCTGCCTAACTCCGGCGCATACTCATCAAGTTTTACTCCGGCTTTTTCCAGCAATACTTTTCTGACCAGGGAAAATCCATTGGAATGTATGCCTGAAGAAGGCAGTCCGATGATCACATCATCAGCCTCAATTTGGCTGCCGTCGATCAAGCGCGAACGTTCCACTGCGCCCACTACAAATCCAGCCAGGTCATATTCATCAACATCATAAAAGCCTGGCATTTCTGCAGTTTCCCCGCCAATTAAGGCACAACCAGCCTGAACACAACCCTCGCTCACTCCTTTGACCAGTGCTTCCACCAGGTCAGGTTTCAGTTTCCCCAGGCCGATATAATCCAGGAAAAAAAGCGGTTCAGCCCCATGGCACAAAACATCATTGACACACATCGCCACCAGGTCGATCCCAACCGTATCATGGACCTGCATCATCTGGGCAATTTTCAGTTTGGTCCCCACCCCGTCAGTACCGGAAACCAGTACCGGTTCCTTGAACTTGCTGGTATCAAAAGCAAACATGCCGCCGAAAAGTCCGATCCCGGTGAGAACTTCCGGACGCCGTGTTTTCTCCACCCAGGTTTTGATCATTTCCACGGACTGACCGGCAGCCTCGATATCTACCCCTGCGGTTTTGTAACTCATTTGTTCCTTATCCTTCATTACAACCTCCACTTGTTCATATCTTTTTACGGTTACAGTTTAAATCATTTGGGACTTTGCTGTTTTAAGTAGGCATCTGCTCCAATCTCTTTCAGTGACAAATCTTTTTTCTTCACATCTGCAGCCATTTTTTTTCGGTATTCCAGTAACTTCACGCGAATATCGTTATCATGAAGAGCAATGATCTGCAGAGCCAGCAGTCCGGCATTGGCACTGCCGTTGATAGCTACTGTTGCCACCGGTATGCCTTTGGGCATCTGGACAATGGAATACAAGGAATCCACTCCGGAAAGAGTACTGGTTTTGATGGGAACGCCAATGACCGGCAAGACTGTATAAGCAGCAATTACACCCGGCAGGTGGGCTGCTCCTCCAGCTCCGGCAATGATCACTTCATAACCTTTTTCCATAGCAGTTGCTGCATATTCAGCAGTCTCTGCAGGCAAGCGATGGGCAGAACATACTGTGTAATCATATTCTGCGCCAAATTGTTGAAGAATATCGCCGGCTTCTTTCATAATACCCAGATCTGAATCACTGCCCATGATTATTCCTACTTTGGCCATAAAAATTCCTCCTATTAAAATCCTGCGAAAAAATTTAGCCCAAGTGGATAGTCTCGTTTTCGAAACCTATCCGCCTGGGCTTTTATCCCTATACGGTGTAGTGCTTACAGCACCTGTGTCACTCGGACCAGCCATGCTCTAAACATGCGGAACCCTAGACCCACTTTCGCTCGATTTAATTTTTTATTAACCTGATATTATCAAAGCTGATTTTGTGTGTCAACTATTGCCAGTTTACCCAATCATGACATATGATTATTCAGCATACATCGCTTCGATCAAATCATGGTATTTCTCTCTTACGACTTTCCTCTTCACTTTCATGGTAGCAGTAATTTCTCCGGTTTCCTGCGAAAATTCATTTTCCAGCAGAGTGAATTTCTTGATTCGTTCCACCTGCCCCAAAGATTGCTGGCGATCATCAATAATTTTCTGGTAGAACTCCAACACCTTGGGATGCTTGATCAATTCTGCCCGGCTGGCAAAGCTGATGCCCTGTTTTTGGGCCCAGTCTTCCAGATTCACAAAAGTAGGCACGATCAAAGCAGATACATATTTTCTCCCGTCTCCAACCACTGCTATATATTCAATGAAATGATCCTCCGCCATCAGGGTCTCGATCAATTGCGGGGCGATGTTTTTGCCCCCGGAGGTAATGATCAGGTCTTTTAGACGATCGGTGATATAAAGATATCCGTCTTCATCGAAACGTCCTATATCGCCGGTCCTAAACCACCCATCCTCAGTAAATGCTTCTTTGGTAGCCTCAGGTTTTTTGTAGTATTCCTTTATGATATTGGGGCCTTTGGCCTGAATCTCACCGGTATCAGGATCGATTCTGATGTCTACCAGGGGCGCAGCCGGTCCCACAGAACCGAATTTAAAACAATGCGGTCCATTCATGGCTAAAACCGGAGATGTCTCAGTAAGACCGTACCCCCCCGTCACCAGGACGCCGCAATAAAAGAAGAATTTTTCTATTTCAGGGTTAAGGGGTGCACCGCCATAATTTAAATGATGAAAATTGGTACCAAAAAGACCATGTACTTTGTGCAGAACTAACTTTTCAGCAATCTTTCTCTTAAAAGTCAACAATGCTCCAGGTTGTATACCGGCTAAAACCAAATCGCCATATTGTTTGCCAATACCCATTGACCAATGAAATATCTTTTGTTTCAAAGGAGAGGCATCTCTGATTCCCGTATATACGGTAGCATAGATCTTCTCAAATAGACGAGGAGCTGAGTTCATCACTGTCGGATTCGTTTCTGCCAGGTATTCCAGAATCTCATTGTGGTCCTCACAGTAATATAACTGCATACCCATGGATAAGATCCCGAAAGACCATGAGCCCTCCAGTACATGAGTCAGGGGGAGCATACACATGGAAGAATCTCCTTCAACAAAGCAGCCCTCTGTATATCTCCCAACGCCCCAGGCATTATGCATCAAAGTTTTATGCGTATGCACGGCGCCTTTTGGTTCACCGGTAGTGCCGGATGTATAAATGATTTCACACATATCATCATATCCGGCTCTTTTCATAATGTCTTCAATATCTTGCTTGCGGGAGTTTTGCCTGCCCCGGTCCAAAAAGTCGTCCCACATGATCACCCGTTTATCATCATGAATTTGAGTCCCGCGATGGAAAACCACGATCTTTTCCAGGGACGGACATTTATCTAGCAACGGATAGGCTTTGTCATAATGGACCTGCCGGCCCACGAATAAAACTCTGATTTCAGCATCGTTAATGATATAAGCAGCTTCTTCTTCCGTATTGGTAGCGTAAATCGGAACAGTAACACATCTCATCAGTAATGCACCCAGATCTGAGAGGTGCCATTCCGCCCGGTTTACTGAAAAAATCCCAACCCTGTCTCCTTCATTGATCCCGGAATTAAGAAGTTCTGAGGCCGTCGCAAACATGATCTCGGTCATCTGGTTCCAGGAAAAAGTCTCCCACTGACCGTAGGGCTTATGATGCAATGCCGGCAAGTCTCCGTACTTTTTGGTATAGTTGACAACCATGATGGGGTATGTCCGCCATTCGTCAAGGTAGCTTTGAAACTCTTTTTCCAATTGGGCCTTTTCTTTCTGGTATTTCTCAGTATAATTTATCCGCGGTCCTATAGCCTTTAATGTATCGAAACTCATAACTTGCCTCCTATCCAAAATAATTTATCTTTATAAAATATTCGATTCGTATTATAAATAACCTTTAATAATTTGCCGAAATATAGTTTTTTTTATTTATTAGGAGAAGTTATGACAATGGGTTCAATGGTTAACAGTTTAACAGAGCTGAATGGAATGGAAAAAAGTATTGGTCCTCATCAATAAAGATATCCAGGAAACCCTAACGGGCTACCTGGATATCTCCCAACCTTCCGCACATATAGAAAGTATGCTAATGTAATCAGGCGAATAGTTCCCTAGACTGTGGATTTGAGGCCGAAAGCCATGGCTAATAAAACCTGGTTGCGGTCTTCCATATTCAGGGCTTGCTCCATGCCGCCCGCATCGATATTCATATTGATTACTTCTTTGGTCAGTCTTAAGGCCAATGGATTGCGTGCTGCCATTTTTTTCGCCATATTAAGTCCGGTATCGTATAAGGCGGGTCTTTCGACCACTCTGGATATCAGACCCAGATCTACTGCTTCCTGTGAGGATATAAACTCTCCCAGGTACATGATTTCATACGCTCTCCCCGCTCCGATCAGTCGCGGCAGCAGGTAACTGCATGCCATGTCGGCACCTCCCAGGCCAATGTTTATATACGCTGCACAAAACCGTGCATCAGGGGATATAATGCGGATATCAGATGCCAGTACAAAGCTGAATCCTTCTCCGGCGGCGGCGCCATGTACCAGGGCAATAATGGGCTGCGGCGCCCTGCGCATGGCCATATTCAAGCGCCCCAGGCGAGCCTGGAATTTATAAAACTCCACCGGATCGCTCATTTGTTTGGCGTTTTCCATGGTATATTTCATATCCAGTCCGGCACAAAAGCCTTTTTCTCCAGCCCCCTGTAAAAGGATTACCCGGGTGTCTTTGTCATAAAGCCGGAGCCGCCAGAATTCTTCCAACTCGTCAAGCATCTCGCCATTGACAGAATTGTAAGCCTGCGGACGGTTCAGAGTCAAAAGTCCGATCCC